>JBGAOI010000609.1:0-4863 GCA_044221885.1 Polyangium sp. (in: bacteria) | reverse complement strand
GCCCGCGGCCTACCTGCTCGGCGAGGCCTGGTTCTGCGGCCTGCCGGTCCACGTGGACCGGCGCGTGCTCATACCGCGTTCGCCTTTCGCCGAACTCATCGAGGCGCGCTTTGCGCCCTGGGCGCACTCCGAGGTTCCGCCGATTTTGCAACAGCTTCCTTGCTGTCGACACCCAAGGCCAGGTCCATGTCCAACCCATTCTGGGTGGTCCTCGTGCTCGTCTTGCCAAGACGGTCTTTCAGGTTGATCTTGGGTAGGGAAGAATGACTGGCGCGTTGATTCCAGTCGGCGGGAGCCGATACGGGGACGGGTCGCACCGCCGGCTGACCTTGTGCACGTCGTTGTCCGGTACGCTTATCAACCACGACAAACGACGTGTACTTTGAAGCAATCCCATGCTTCACGCACAAATCCACAATGCGCTTCTTGTGCGTCTCCGCGCGTCGTCCAAGAGAAGCTTCGTCGACTTGCACCAAATCACGGACACGCTCGCCCGCCCACAATGACGTGAGCGCTGGGCGGTACGCGCTGGCAACGAGATCCATCGGAACCTCCATCGAGAATGGTTCGCCTCCGAGGAGGCCGTGAATTTCCGCGTAACCCGCGCTCGAGGTCTCATAACGTCCGTAAACGCACCACGGTTCACCGTCCACCAACGCCGAAGGATTTCCAGGAGATACTTCACCCACATCAATCCCGACCCACTTCACATGAACATGGTCGACTCGCGCCACCGTTGCGCGGGCAAATTGCGCCGTGACCTTCTCGTCGATTCGCTCGCCCGGGTGGATGAACTCCACAGCACCGTTGGTTCGCTTGGCGAGCTCCCGCAGAAGCAGATCACTAACGTTCATGCCAATGCCGAAGGTGTAGATCCGCGCGCCAGCAGCCCGTTTGGACATGTCTTCGACGAGCTGGCTTTCATTCCCGACCTGTCCATCGGTCATCAATACGATAATCCGATCGCGTTTTACGCCTTTGAGCAAATCTGTCGCCGCCGCGAACGGCTCGAGCATCACCGTTCCACCATTGGCTTGTAATGACTCGATATATTCGTCGGCTTCATCCAGGGTGGTTTGCGTAAATGGGACGAGGCTTCCGCCGGGCTTTCCTCCCATGATTTGCGCCGAGAAATGGGAATACTTCGAGCTGAACGGCAGGATGTCGAACAAATCGCCGTTGCCCAGATGCCGCAAACACAGTCGTAATGCGCGCTTTGCCTGCTCGATCGATTCGCCACGCATCGAGCCCGATACGTCGATCACAAAGACCACGGCGCGGCGATTGGATGTTTTTTTCGCCTCGAACAGATCCGGCACCAGCGTGAGGCAAACGTCCCCTCTTCGCCCGGCCGTTTGTCGCAAACCACGCCCGCAACGACCCCCGATGCGCCCTCAGCAATCAGGACGATGTCGCGATCGAGGGCCACGGTTTGCGCCGCGAAGGTCACACGCCGACACGTTTCCGATTCGACAACCGTTTGGACCGCATGCGAAGGACTTTCGATCGTCACCTTGCGGCCGAGATCAAAAACAATATCCATCGACAGGCCATATTTCACATCACCTATTTTCGGCGTAATGCGATCGGCGTCAGGTACGATGTCGGTTGGGTTTGCTGTTCCATAACCCGAACGATCACCCGTAGGAGCACCAGGTATGTATTTGGGCGCGACAAGCGTCGGAATCATCAACCTCAAGGCGCCTTCGTCCGCCGTAAGCCTTTGTAAGTACGTAACTTCCACGACGGTCTCTTCGTTGGGCAGCAAGTTGCCCACGCTCGCGGTGAATACGTTCGGCCGTTCTTGATCCAGGAGCGCAGCACCGTGCCCTTTCGCGATAGCGTCGTCATATTTGGTGAATGCGGCGTCGCGTTCCATGACCTCGGCTTCGATACGCCGCCCCGCACATTCCATCGCAAAGCCGACCAATGTCGCGTCACTAGGAACGGGAAAGGTATACACGGCTTCGATCGACTTTGTTTCGCGATTCTTGTAACGTTGTCGAAGCACCACGCGTGCGTGTGCGCCATACACTTCGCCACCAAGCGCAACCCCCACAAGCGCAACCCAAGCGCCCGTTGTCGCTCGCAAACAAGCTGCCGCGGAGGTTTCAACGTTTGAAGGAAAACTCTGAAGAGGGTTCATCGGTCAGCATCCTTGTCGTCATGGATTGTCGCGTAACGGGTCAAAATGTCGCTTGCGAGCGAGCGCGATGCGGCCGGCGCTTCGTCACGTACCCAAAGCTCCACCCCCGGCGCCAGTGCATACACACGCGCGGTACCGGCGAACTTCGGAGGAGTGGGCATCGTGGCGGCGGAATCGGCTTGCACCTGTTCCAATTGCTCGCGCCCTGAAGCTCGATACGGGTGACCCCGATTCTCGACAGCGCCAGTGGCACGAGGCTCCCCAATGACCACTTGCCCGGAGAGATCGAAATGGCTCAATCGAAGCAATTCGTCTTCAGTGGCATTCGCCAAGCGGGCATGGATCTCGTCGAGTGGGAGGTGGGCTTGTTGAAGCCGCTTGATGGCATGCAGTCGGAGCAGGTGTTCCCGACCGTAGACCGTATCTTTCCCGCGAAATTCCGGCGTCGGCAAAAGCCCGCGCTGAACGTAATAACGGACCGTTCTCGCCGCGACGCCCGCTTCTTCAGCCAACTCTTGGAGCTTATAGGTCGGCATCACGACCAACAGTCTAGATCGTGACACCTAAACTGTCAAGTAGACAGTAAACCAATGTGAGCGATTATTTTGGAGAGGAAGCACGGAGGGGCGCGCTAGGCGCACGCATCTTTGAGCACAGGTCGGCCGCGGATTCGTGCGCATCGAAACTCCTTGTGGATCGCGTTCGACTTCGACGACCACCACGATCGACCGTTCACCGTGCTCTGGCACTTCATGTTGTAAACGGCGACACGCTCGAGAGTCCCCCAATCGTTCGCGTTGACGACCTGCGAGACTCTCGAGGGTCCCCTGGTGCTTGTCTAGGTGAACAACGACACTCTCGAGAGTCCCCCAATCGTGCGCGTTGCCGACCCGCGAGACTCTCCAGTGTCCCTTGGCGCTCGCAGTGGTTAACCGCGACACTCTCGAGGGTCCCGCAATCGTCCGCGTTGACGACCTGAGAGACTCTCCAGTGTCTCTCCGCGCTCGTCTTGGTTAACCGCGACACTCTCGAGAGTCCCGCAACTGTCCGCGTTGACGACATGCGAGACGCTCGAGCGTCTCTCCGCGCTCGCATTGGTTAACCGCGACACTCTCGAGGGTCCCGCAACTGTCCGCGTTGGCGACGTGCGAGACGCTCCAGTGTCCTCCAGCGCTCCAATTTGTAAACCACGGCACGCTCGAGAGTCCCGCAACTGTCCGCGTTGGCGACGTGCGAGACGCTCCAGTGTCCCTTGGGGCATCAATTTGTGGATCAACTCACGTCGGAGTGACAGGCGGAGCGGCCGGTGTAGGCTTGACCGAGCGAGAACCCAGCGCCGGGGCGCGGTCGAGCCAATCGTTTTCGTAGAAATAATGCGCAACGACTTGCAATCGCGCATAACGACGAATCAACAACGTCGCCAATCGATTGCGATCGTCCGTTGCAGTTGAAGGAGTCCCCCGCACCGGTGCGGGCGCATCGCTTGGCCGAAGGTGGGTCAACAACCATGCGCCGACTTCGGCCATTTCGTCAATTTGAGCGGTCGTGAGCGGGTGTTTTCCCGCAATGGTCGCCTGATGCTTACGAAACAGCGTTGCCAACGATACGCAATCTTCGGCCGTATCGAAGTGACCGTAGCCCTTGAGAATCGGATCCAATTCGGCTTGAGGCAATGCGCCATTGGCCGCCAATCCTTTGGCTACAGGCATGGCTTGTTGACGAAGCTCGCGCGCTCGCGCCATTTTCCCGCGCATCGCAGACGGTTGCGGCACGTGTGTTTCCACCTGCAATGCGCCATATTTGAGGGCCGCCGCGAGTTCGTCGAGGGAAATCAGACTCGGCAAGTCTTCCTTTGGTAAATGCGTCGGAATGTCCGCGGCATGCGCTTGAATGACTTTGATCCCCGTATTGACGTTGACCACAGCCAAATCGACATCCAATCGAAAAGGAAGAATGTCGCTCTCTGGCAATGCCCGCGCCGCCGCGATATGCTTATCGAATGCTTTTGCAAGATCCAAGGTCATCTTCTTTATGCCTTTCCCCTAGGTGGATATCTTACGTTACATCAGCACCAACCAGGGAGGCAAACTTTTTGTTTTGAACGGCAAAGATTTGACAGCGCACAGGAAACGCTGGGGTTTGGCGCATGGGTGGAGTTGTGTGCGCGCAGCAATGAGCCGCTCCGCACCTCATCACGTACCCTTTACCACTCCAACGCCGGCCCGAGCATCCGCAATCGCTTCCGCCGCTCCTCGTAGTCCGGCATCCGTTGACCAAGCGTCGCCCAAAACTTCGGCCCGTGGTGCGGGTGCTCCAGGTGCACGAGCTCGTGCGCCAAGACGTACTCGATAAGCGGAATCGGCGCCTGGATGATCCGCCAGTTGATGCGCAACGTGCCCTCCCATGGTGAGTCATGAGACGGCTTCGGAAACCCGAGGCGTTCTGGCAAATGGCGTATGGATGCCATGAATCGCTCTGGATCGTGTCAAAAGACAAATGGTCAGAATTCTTATCTCCGGCACGCATTCCCTGATAACCTCGACAGCCGAGGTATTTCATGCCCGAGCCATCGTGTCGGCAACATCGGCGACATTTAGCAGTGGAGCGGCTTATCGTACGGATAGCAGTGATGCTTGCCGCGACGAACGTGTGCGTGGCGAGTCCGTCAATCGTCCAGGCTGACGAGATCCGCGTTTGTCGTCGTCCGCCGAATGTGC
>JBGAOI010000608.1:0-4870 GCA_044221885.1 Polyangium sp. (in: bacteria) | reverse complement strand
CCTCCGCCCTGCATACTCGACATGTTGGAGCTACGCGAATGCGCATCCAGAGGTATCGTTTGTCCTGTCGACCAATGCGGCAGGAACTCGGAATGCTCCTGCGATTGCGATTTCGGCACCGTTCGATACGGAATCAGACCCCGGAATTTGGGCGGAATGTAAATCTGCTCCCATTCGATCGCTGGTTGCTCGGGAAAAACCGGTTGTTCATTTCGCGGTTCGTCTTGGCGATGCGGATCCGTAGGATCGGCTGGAACAAACCGCGGATTTTGAGGCCGCTCGTCAATATCAGGACGAGCTGGTTCCATGCGTTCTTCCTCAGGTGTTTCGACAGCTGGGTCCACGGCGGCATCTGGAGCCGGAGGAACCATGACGCCCGAACGCGCCGTGGGTGGCGTGTCGCTGACGGAAAGAATCAAAACGACGATCGCGGCGGCCAAAAGAAGCAAAGGTCGCCCACGCAAACGGATTTGAGCAAATATCGCGAAATCGTTGGGGCTTTTTTTCGCGCCTGGTTGCAATCGCGAAAGCAGCCTTTGTTCGAATGCTGGATCCGGTTCGACTTGACCCCAATGGTCGTCCAAAGCCCGAAGACTCGAAAGTAGGTCGGAGTGTTGTTTCTGCGTCATGGAGACACCTCCCAACCGGCCTTTTCGAGCGATTCGGTGGCACGTTGAATCAGCTTGCAAATGTATCCTTTGGAATGACCCAGCAATTGCGCAATTTCTTCCTGCTCTTTGCCATCCAAGTAATACATGCAAAATGCGACTTGCTCTTTGCTTGGCAATTTCGACAAGATATCCTGTGCTCGACGTAGGTCATCCCGGGCAATGGCCAATTCATCCGGTGGACGAGGTTCAGCCATTTTTTCGCCCAAGATCCAACGTACGGGAGCCATGGTCAAAAACCGTTCTTTACGCATTCGCCACAAACAGCGATGTGTCGTGGCGCGATACAGCCAACCCGCAAGATTATCGCGTTGATCGAGCGTGGGCAGAGCTTTCAGCAAATCGATGAACACCTCTTGCATGATATCTTCCGCCCACGCGACATTGCCTTTGCCATAACGCAAGGCCAGGCGGTACACGAGCTGTCGGTGCTGGCGATAAATGGCCGCGACTTCCCCCGCCGCGTTCGTCGTGCGCGGAACGGGCGCAGATGGCGACGCCTCCACGAACCGCTCGCACGCCAGCGGCTGCATGAAGGTGGCCAGTTTCGGGGGAACGAGGTCAGGGGTGGACACGAAGCGGCTTTCTCGACACGCATCATGCACGAGAGCGGCGGGAGTTTCCTCGGGCTGGACGATTTTTTTGGAGGTGGCGGAGGTGGACCCGTGACCTGGACCATGGGCGACTCGCCTCTGCAACATATTTGAGCGAGCCGCCCACGTTGTGCTACGGTGCGCGCCATGTCGCGTCGAGACCTTTGGGAAGCCTTGTTTCAGCGCTTCGATCCTGAAATGCCTGCACAGCAACCAGGCTGGCGCGCGGATCGACCACTGAGTCCCGCCGACGCCATCGGCAAAGCGCTCGACCGTCCTTTTGGCATTCCTCGGGTGCTGTTGACGGGTACCGTCGGGACGGGCAAAACCACCGAACTACTCCGCATCGCCCAAACGCGCGCCCACAAAGAATTCGTCGTGTATTTGGACCTCGATCGCCATTTCCAAGAAGTCGTGGGCGATCCTGCCGCATTGCAACAAGTCAGTTCGTGGGAGGTATGTTTTCTGGCCGCACTTGCGCTTTTGCGGAGTGCCGAAGAAAAGCTCGCGTTTAGCTTTCCGAAAGAGCACGTTCGGGATCTGGAACAAGCTTGGAGCGCATTGGCGAAAGCTTCGGGCGAAGTCGAAAAAGCCCCCGAAGTGGACGTGGCTAAATTGGCGAAATCAATGGTGCTCTTGGCTTCGAGCGCCGTTGGTGGAGCCGCATTGGGTCCTGTGGGAGCCATGGCCGGGGCCGCGCTGAGCGAATTGGCGCCCATTTCGGAAGCGATGAAATGGTCCGTACCGCTCGGATTGCAAAAACGGGTTTTACCGGATCAAGACGTTCAAATGCAAACCTTGCTGCGTTGTGTGAATGTGCTGATTGGCCTGGTACAACAACGTTCCAGCAAAGTTTTGCTCATCCTCGACGGACTCGATCGCATTGAATCATTCGAGCGCGCCAAGGCATTGCTCCTCGATTCGCGAATGCTTGGCCAACTCAATTGCCGCATGGTCGTTTGTGGTCCGTTCGTGTTGCGCCGCGATGGCGCCATTGCGAACGTGCGGGGTTTTTCAGACGTCCCTCCGCTGATGAATGTCCCCGTTCTTTCCCAGACGAACCCGGTTGAACATGGCAAAGGCATTTCGTTTTTTGCCGACTTGTTCGATCGTCGCGTCCCGGAAAACAAAACGCATGAACTCGTGCCCAAACCCTTGCTGGACCGTTTGGCGTATTATTCGGGCGGCCGAGCGCGAGAATTCGAGGTTTTTATTCGCCGCCTGGCAGAATTTGCGTGGGACGCCGATATCGACACGGCCACGGACGAACTCGTCGCGAAAGTCTTGGATGAACGCCGATTGCGCCGGGAAACGGGACTTCATCGCGGACATATCAAGCTTTTGGAAGCCGTGATCAAAGATCCGGAGCATCGCCTGCCCGAAGACGAACTCGCGTACAAACTGCTCACCTACGGAGCGCTTTTGCCCTATCCGGATGGATCCGAATGGTATTACCCCCACCCGCTGCTGACAATGAATCTGGTGCGCACGACGCCGACTGGATCGACCAAGTAAAACTTGGTTTGCGGCTCAATCGAGCGGGCATATTGATCCATATCGATCAGGGTCGCCCCGAGCATTTGGGGAAGCTCGTTCGCGCGTTATTGCCCGAGCATCCGGATTTGGACGTATTCACGGACGTACGGGCGGTGACGCGCGTGGAGCCGGGCAGTGTCTTGATTTTGGTGCCCAAACCCGAAGATGCCGATTGGCTCAATTTGAATCGACCTATTTTTTCGCAACGAAAGCTCGCGGTGGTTTTGTATTGCGATCGGCAAACGACGTTGGCCTTGGCTGATCGCGCGGTGGATTTTTTCGATTGGGTGTCGCAACATCACACGTGTCCCGACGCTCCGCCGGATTTTGCGGTGCAGGGATTTCGTAAAGCGGTGGCGAACAATGCGCCCGGTATTGTGTGGACGGGCAGCGTCGAGGGGCTTGTGCGGGTATTCGAGGCGGCGTGTCCTGGGGAAACGTTGCGGTGGGTGGTGCCGGCGAGCGACTATATGGAAATCGAAAGGGCAATACGAGGTGTCGGCGATGCGTGGGTGGCTTGTCGCATTCGCACCAAGAAGCACTTATTGCTATTTCGTAGGGCGCTGGCCAGAGTGCGCAAAGGGCCGAGGGCGATTGTTCTTATGAACGTACCTGAATCACCCGGATGGTGGCGCGTGAACGATACGTGCATGGTTTTGGAGGAGGCCCGATCAATATTTCAGCACACAGGCATTTGTCGTCCAGGGCGGCTAGCTGCATTAACGGGACTCGAACCGGAAACCGTGGAGCTGGCGGGTAAGCTGCTTCAGGAGGGGATCGATGAGACTGATTTGATTGCGACATTGATCAATAATGCGGATCCTGGCGTTGCTTTGGCCAAACAAGCGCAAGCTTTGGGTTTGGTCGAATTGCGCGCAGTGGCGTTTCGAATCGCGCCGGCCCCTCTATCCCGTGCACTTGACGACGCGCCAGATGTGCAAGTATGGCGAGACGCACGATGGCAAACGGTAGAAGATCAGCTTAAGCAAGAAACTGATGTTCGTTTAGCCGAAATAGGTTTTTGGGTCGCAATGGACAAGGATTTTTCAAAATTCGTCACAACGGAAAACCGCAAATTTTGGGATGGTGGTAACCGCGAATTTCTTCTCGAAGGGCTCTATGCACGATTGGGGTTATTTGAGGTCACCTCATCGCCGCGATCGTTATCGGATTCCATTCACGAGAGGATGCCAGCGCAAATTCCGGACTGGGAAGCGAATTACATTGCCGAGTCCCGACAAACTCGTCTGAAATCAATCCAAGTCGACGTCCGTAGTGCATTGGATCTGAGCAAAAATCCTTACTCGCCGTACAGGATCGGCGGAGCCATCGAAACGGAAGGCTCGCTCAATGGTCCCTCGACTCTCTTCTTCGCCGAATGCATGCTCGATATGGCGTTATTGCTCCACCGCAAAGGCGACGCTGCGACCGCCTTCGCCTTGTTGCGCAAGCTGCTCGCCACGGAATGGGCATCACTGCAAGTCGAAGCGAGTGGCGCGGGCGAACCTTCGGCCAAACCCACGAGCTCGACGTCGGTCAATGACTTCATTCACCTTTTCCTCGCACCGTCGAATTCCCCACCACCATTACCACCCGAATCCCGCGCGCGAGCATTACGTATTTTGGCCGATGTGCTGCTCTCCCAGGGGCGTTACGAAGAAGCCGAAGACGTCGCCCAAAAGGCGCACGAAACAGCCCTTCATGCACCGGAAATCGCTCTGCCCGAAACATGGCGTGCATTGGCTTTATGCGGAAGAGCGCGTGTTTTGCAGGGGCGTGCGGACGAAGGCAAAAAGGATTTGCTGGACGCAATCGAAATGGCCACAAAAAACTTTGGCCAAACCCACGCCGAAGTCGCTCGGTTGTGGCTCGATTTAGGGCGAAGTCACGGTCGAAACCACGATGGCGATACAGCCGAAACCCTTCGCAAGGTCATCGCCATTTGGGAACACGCGCAATGCGACGCCAAAGAACGCGCCGACGCCCTCGAAGAACTTCGCCGCATAAGCGAATAGAGCGCTCGCACGCGTATTGTGGACCACCCGCACTCGCTCGATGGACCACCTGCACTTG
>JBGAOI010000607.1:0-4872 GCA_044221885.1 Polyangium sp. (in: bacteria) | reverse complement strand
TGCCTCGAGGGACGAGATTGCACGACATTGTCTTGTGTGCAGTCGTTTTGTGCTGAACCGACGTGTTCCGATGGAATCTTGAATGGTGGTGAAGTCGACGTCGATTGCGGGTCGATGTGTCCAATGGGTTGTCCAACCGGAAAACCGTGCACCGTGGCAGAAGATTGCGCGAGCAAAAAATGCGAAGGTCCGCCCGGAAATACGGTCTGTGGAGAACCATCTTGTTTCGATGGCATTTGGAACGGGGACGAAACGTTTTACGATTGCGGCGGATCGTGTGTGAACAAATGCCCGCCATTAAACCCGTGTTTGATCAATGCTGATTGTCGTGGCGGATTGTGTGATCCAATGACGCTGACGTGTTCGCCGACGTGCTCGGATGGTTACACGAACCAAGGTGAAACCGATCCTGATTGTGGTGGACCTTGTCCGACGAAATGCCCCGAAGGGTGGCATTGTTTCGTCGACGACGATTGCGCGACAGGGCTTTATTGCACGCAAGGGCATTGTTTGCCATGAAGAAAAACGTGGCCACCGTCGGACTGCTCGGCGTTTTTCTGGCCACACCCTATGCGCAGGCCAATGGGCGATTTCCTTCGGCAGGACATATCGAGGTTGATCCGGCCAATCCCGCGCATATCGTGGTCCGCGCGACCTACGGGCTGGTCGTGACGCGTGACAGCGGAAATCGCTGGGAATGGATATGTGAAAAAGCCATGTCGTATGCGGGCGTGTGGGACCCGCCCATCGGGATCACCTCGGAAGGCAAAGTCCTCGTTGGATTGCCGGACGGTTTGTCGATCTCAACGCCTGATACGTGTTCCTTTTCGCGCGCCACGGCGCTCGAGGGAAAACTCGTGGCCGACTTGGCGATGGACAAGAAAAACCCAGCACGCGGCGTTGTTTTGACATCGTTGCCCCTCGGCCAAACGTTTGATACACGCCTTTATGCAACAGAAGACGGTGGTTTGACCTTTTCGCAACTTGGCGCGGTTTTTCCGGAAAATTTGCGCGGACTCACGGTCGATTTGTGTCCGTCGGATCCCAAAGCGATTTACGTAAGCGGCGTGCTCACGGGCGCATCCTCCCAAGGTGTTGTGATGCGTTCGATCAATGGCGGCACGAGTTACGATACGTTTGTCGTTCCAAGTAGTGATGACACACATGCGCCATTTCTTGGGGGGGTCGATCCCGACAATGCAAATCGCGTATATGTTCGTCTTGACGGAACCCCAGGGCGTCTTTTTGTTTCGGAAAATGGCGGTCAAGATTGGAAGCTCATTTTTTCAGGAGACGGAACGCTTTTGGGATTTGGTCTTTCACCGGATGGAAAAACGCTCGTGGTTGGCGGTGAAAAAGACGGGGTTTGGCGATCGCCGACATTCAATTGGGCATTCGAACAAACGTCGCTCGTGCGGGCGAAGTGTTTGCGCTGGGCGGATGCGGGCGTGTACGCATGTGCGGAACCCGTGCTCGACGGTTTTTCGGTGGGTATATCGAAAACCGAAGGTTCGACGTTCCAATCACTCGCTGGTTTGTCGGATGTGTGTGGACCACTTTCCTGTGCGAAATCGACGTGTTCTGCCGATTGGCCTCAGCTTCGTGATACGCTTGGGGCGAAAACATGCAATGAGGGCACTTCGTCGAGCAGCGGCGGAATGGGCGGAAGCGCAGGGGCTGGCGGAGCGGGTGGAATAGCGCCGATTTCCGCGGTCGGTGGATGTTCTTGTCGTTTCACGCAAGAAACCACAAGCTCGACGATGTGCGTGATGTTGCCGGCAATTGCGCTTGGTTTTCAACGAAGGCGACGAGTCAAAAGATTTGGTGCACAAATGTTTCGCCCGAACAAAAAGGCGTGATATCTTTGAGTGATGCGTGATCGTTTCGTTCTGCCGATGGCCGCCGCGATCGTGTTCTCTTTGGTCGCGGGTTGCTCGAAAAAAACCGATGGTGCGCTTCCTGCGGGCGGGCGATTGATCGACGTTCCCATTCAAGATTTGTCGGGTTTGTCTGGGCTGGCACGTGACGATACGGGGGCACTTTTTGCCGTGCCAGAAGAAGAACGCGTGCTTGTCGAAATCTCGGCGACGGGTCAGGAAAAGCATCGTTATCGAGTGAATGGCGTACAACAGGGCTTGGAATTCGAATCGCTTGCGTGGCTCGGCAAAGACAAGTTTGGCGTGGGCACAGAAGGCGGATGCAGCGACGGCTCCGAACATGTGCTCATCGTGGAGCGAGAAGGGGACGGGGCAAAGGTAACGAAAGACATCAAGGTGCCATTGGCGAATTGGGGAGCAAGCTGCGACGAGAAACGGGGCATTGAGGGATTATGTGCCGCAGGCGGGAAAATGCTTGCCGGGATCGAGAATCCATTGGACGGGAAAAACGGCGAACGATTGGCTGTATTGGCTCGAATCGATGATGCCAGTGGTGATGTCGCGGCGTATCGATTGGCCCTGACGAGCAAGTCTGGAAAAATCTCGGCGCTTGAATGCCGCGTGAAAAACGACGTCATGGAAGTCTTGGCCATCGAACGGCATTTCGAGGTAGCGCGGCTCTTGACGTTTACCATTCCGCTTACGGGACCAACGGACGAAACACCGCGTACGGCGCGGATCGTGATGGATTTGTTTCCGTATGCCAACGAAGGAAAACGGAACTTCGAGGGTGTGGTTTGGCTCGACGATCAGCACGTGATGCTCATCGTCGACAACAAATACGGGAAAGTGACGGGGCCGAATCAGATGGTAGAAGTGGAATTGCCGAAATAGGCAATTTCGCGGCTTCAGGCCTTGCCGCGGCGATACGCTTCGAGTTCAGCCTTCTTTTCGACGCCGACGAGATCCAGTTTTTCTTGCCAAATCTTTTTGTAAGGCCGGAGCTCTTCGACGATGCTCCGCGCAATCACGAGATTACGATACCACTTCGAATCTGCGGGCACAATTCGCCAAGGCGCTCGTTTCGTGGCCGTGCGGGATATCGCGTCTTCGTAAGCTGCGGTGTAATCATCCCAAAGTTCGCGCTCTTTCCAATCATTCGCGGTGAGTTTCCACGCCGTGCGCGGATCTTGCTCGCGTTCGACGAGACGCTTTTTCTGTTCGTCTTTGCTGATGTGCAGGAAAAACTTGAGCACGATGGTGCGATGTTCGACGAGAAGTTCCTCGAAATCTCGAATGTGTCCAAAACGTTCGCCCCAGATTTCTTTGGGGGCCAAGTTGTGGACGCGTACGACGAGGATATCTTCGTAATGTGAGCGATTAAAAATGCCGAATTCGCCGAGTCGCGGTGTATTGCGGTGAACGCGCCACAAAAAGTCGTGCTCGCGTTCTTCGACGGTGGGAACGCCAAATGACGTGACGTGAACGCCGCGAGGATTCAAAAAGCCAACGACGTGTTTAATCGCTCCGTCTTTTCCAGCGGTATCGCGGCCTTGAAGGACCACCAACACAGAATGCGTACGCGCGCCCCAAAGCAAATCTTGAAGCGCAAAAAGTTCCTCTCCGAGACCAACGAGTTCTTGCTGAGCGTCCTCTCTGGACGCTCGATTGGACGGTTGCTCCGAAATATCCGCCAATTTGACTCGTTCGTCCGTCTTGTCGAATACGGTAATCCCCACGGTTTTGCTCCTGGCGCCCGCGCATGGTCGCGCGAGAGACCAGCAAAACGCAATCAGCGATGATCGTCAAGAAGAATCGATGAGCCGAGCGCATTGCTTTTTCTCACGTGACGCCTTCACATGAAGCGAGTATTGGAACCCATAACCCCGGAGGTAACTCGTGACAGGAATTGGAAAATTTTCAGGTAGTCGGATGCCACGAATGCTGCTGCCACTCGCAGCCGTCCTGATGGCACTCGGGTGCAGTGACGAACCACCGAACACTGACCCGAATTGCTCATCTGGACAAACGGATTGTTCTGGCGCCTGTGTCGACGTGGCATCGGACGCGCGACATTGTGGCGCTTGCGGCAATGCTTGTGGTGCGGATCAGGCATGTTCGAACGGAATGTGCGTGCTCGATTGTGTTTCTGGACAAACGAATTGCTCCGGCGCGTGCATCGACACGAACAAAGACTACGCCAATTGCGGCGCTTGCGGCAATGCGTGCGCAGCGGGGGAAGTGTGTTCGAATGGTGCGTGCGCATTGTCGTGCCAGGATGGATTGACCGATTGTGGGGGCTCGTGCACGGACACGAAAAAGGATCGCGATAGTTGCGGCATGTGCGGAAGCGCGTGCCAAGACGGGCAGGTTTGTTCGAATGGGGCATGTGCACTTTCGTGCCAAGCGGGGCTCACGGATTGCAATGGCTCGTGCACCGATACGACGAAAGATCGCGACAACTGCGGCGTCTGCGGGACCGCCTGTGCTTTGGGAGAAGTATGTTCCAATGGCACGTGTACACTCTCGTGTCAGGTCGACCTGACAGATTGCAATGGCATCTGCACGAATTTGCTGACGGACCTCGCAAACTGCGGTATGTGCGGGACGGCTTGTGCGGCGGGTGAGGTATGTTCGAATGGTCAATGTGCCTTGTCCTGCCAAACGGGTCTCACGGACTGCAATGGTTTGTGCGTCGATGTGCAATCCAATTCGGCACATTGCGGGATGTGCGGGAAAATCTGTGCCGCAGACGCGGTGTGTTCGAATGGAACATGCGTCAGCACGACACCGGTCGATTTGCAACTCTTGAGCATTTCGGATTGGCACGCTCAGCTCGATCCGATCAACGTGAGTGGCGTCGAAATTGGTGGTGCATCGGTCTTGTCGGCATATTTTGCGGCAGACCGAATGGCCAATGCAAACACCGTGACCGTCACGGCGGGAGATGCTTTTGGGGCAAGTCCTCCCCTAGCGGCATTTTTCGACGAACTCC
>JBGAOI010000606.1:0-4874 GCA_044221885.1 Polyangium sp. (in: bacteria) | reverse complement strand
AACGGTGCCGGCCGCGTCTTTGCCGTTTAATTGATTGAGCGGCGTCGGAGCGCCGGGGGTCGTTGCATCTGCAATCGCAATGTAAGACTTGGCGCCTTTTCGAGTTCGCAAATCGCCGAGATTGTTTCCATCGACGCCTGCCGCGATTTGATGATGGTACACGACCGACTTGCCGTCCGGGAAAAACGCTGGCCAACCAGGCCGAGTGTCCGCTGCCTGTCCGGTCAAATCGACAATTGTTGCCGGATTCGAGAACGTATACGTGGCGGGATCGAAATCCAACGTGACGAGCTTTTGTCGCGGATTCGCGATGCTTGGACTCGTCATTGGATTGAGCACGACACGTTTGCCATCCGGTGAAAACATGGGGGTGCCGATGTTACCCGTTGCCACCGTATTGAGACCAGAGATGGGCAAAATCATTCCTGGCGTCGTGAGCGACACCAAATTGCCGTTGGCCATCAGAGCCATTGACGCATCGGGTGCAAGAGCCGGGAATCCCGTACCATTGGCCAACGGGAATTCGGTTGTGCCTGCGGGCGTGAGGTCATAATAGGAATGCGCGCCCGCTTCGCCTTCGGCAATCAATCGAGCGCCGTTGGCTGCTACGGAGTGACAAACGCGACATTCCGACGGAGGCCCGCTTTTTCCTGCTGCGAGTTTCGGGCCCGTGTCACCCACTTTGATGGACAATACGGCCCCGCCAAACATCCCGTCGCCTCCAATGGCTCCAGGATAATTCTTGGCGAGTTTCGTACCGTACGAGTTGTAATAAATGATGCCTGAAAGGCGTCCCGGCGCAATCGACCACGTCTCGGAAATGGGGCCATACGCTTGGCCGCCTTTGGCGACCGTGAGTTTGACAATGAGTTTGTCGATGCTCCCATCGGGGGCTTTTCCGCCAGCGGTATTGGTGGCTGCGACCCAGATATTTTGCGGAATGGGGTGACGAATAAACGAGCCTCCCGTTTGCTGCAAAATGGGGGGCTTGCTGAACGTACCATTCCACTTGAATGAACCACTCGTCGTTTCCAAATCGATTCGAATGGCATCGACATCGCCAAGTGTCGATTCCCACATCAAGAGCGGCGCCAGAATTCCTCTTGGGAAAACCGTTTTATCATAGGGGTACAAGAATCGCAAACCTTCAGCTTGGCCATTGCTTCCGGGCGTAGAGAGCGTGGCGACGAGCGTTGGATCCACCATGCTTCCAAGACCTTCGCCACCCACGCCACCGACGCCTCCGTCTTGCGTCAATTGCGGAATGGTCGTGGCAATTTGTGGCGCTTGTAATGGATTGTTGGGATCGGCGCCATTTTGCGTTCCGTTGATCTTGACGAATACTTCACGCTCGAGCGTTTGCCCGTTCAAACCAGCGCGAACGTGGACGATTCCTCCGACGGTCCCCTTGGGCGCGAATGCCGCTGTGCTGGCTGGACCTGCCGGAATTGTTGCCAATTCACCGCGATCAACGCTCCAACCGGCGCCAATGGGTTTTCCATCGAGCGTTGCCGTGTAGTTGATGGTCGGCATGCTTTGCCCAAGCGCGACATCAATGGTTTGCGGTGCGGCAGGCTGAACATCGAAGCCTTGCATCTGCGAACCGCCCATACCTCCACAACCAAAAAGACCGCAATCGCCGCCCATGCCGGCGCCGCCCCCAGAGCCATTGCCTGCTTCACCGCCCGCTCCAGCAGAGCCCGAGGCCGAAGATGTTTGCCCGTTGGTACCTGAGCCGCCTGTTCCGCCCCCGCAAGCGGCTCCAAGCGTTGCTGCACCGAGTGTTGAGAGAAGAACCAAACCCAAGCGCGAAGGATGTCGTAGCATTCAACGATCTTAAGGGGATCCCGAAGGTAATGGCTACGGAAACGTGACGCGCGCCCCCTGGTTCGCAGCAACCCTGTAGCTTTTGTTACGGCGCTAATTTCCGCCGCATTCTTTGGGGGTCACGAAGACTCGTGTTATCTTCGCGCCGTCGCCGGTGAATCCGGTATGCAGCGTGGCGAGAGATATTTTCGGACGAAATGACGCAAGGACACCAACAATATCGAGTTCTCGAGCGGCTTGCAGCGGGTGGCATGGCCGAAGTTTTTTTGGCCGAACGCGTAGGACTCGAAGGGTTCAAAAAACGCGTCGCCATCAAGCGTGTTTTGCCCCATCTGTCACAAAAAACGCGCGTGATGGAGTACGTCGAAGGCGCCGATTTGAAATCGGTGATGGAGTACATGCGCAAGACGGGGCGATCGTTTCCCGTCGAAGTTGCGGTGCACGTCGCCGAGAAAATGTGCGAGGGCCTTTCGTACGCGCATGAAGCAAAGACGCCCGAGGGCGAACCTTTGTGCATCGTGCATCGCGATGTTTCACCGCCGAACGTGCTCATCACGAAATACGGCGAAGTGAAGATCGTCGATTTCGGTTTGGCGAAAGCGACAAGTCAGCTCGAGAAAAGCGATCCAGGCATCGTCAAAGGCAAGTTCAGTTATTTGTCGCCCGAGGCTGCGCAAGGACAAGACGTCGACGCACGCGCCGACATATTCGCGGCTGGCATCATCTTATGGGAAATGCTCGCGCAAAAGCGCCTGTTTCTCGGGGAAAACGATGCCCGCACCGTGATGCTCGTGCGGTCCGCAAACATTCCTCCACTTGCGCCTCTCAATAAAGATGTTCCTCCGGAACTCGAACAAATCATCGCGAAGGCGCTCGCCCGTGACCCGGACAAACGTTATGCCACCGCGCGGGATTTCGGCCGAGATCTGACTGCGTTTCTTTACAAGTTCGGTAAGCCTGTCTCGTCCCACGACGTCGCCGACATTGTGCGAAACACGGTGGCCAGTCGCAAACCCACGACCAAGGCCAAACCCACGACCGTCGGCAAACTCATTGAAGAAGCGCTGCTCGAGTTCAAGTCGCTCGAAGAAGACAACACGACCGAAGGCGGCACGACGTCCGAACGGCTCATGCGCGGTCGAGTTTCGCACTTCGAAGACATTGCAAAATGGATTGAAGAAATCGAAGCGAATCCAGCAAGCGAAGCGCGAAGCGCTCGACCCGTATTTGGTCGACGACGAACCTTCGAACCGCTTTCTTCGCGCTCGCCACTTTCTTCGCGAGGCACGGCATCTGTACGTCCACCGTCTGCTTCGGCTGAGGCAGATGCGGACGACGCTCCGAAACCCACCGCCGACGACATCGTCCCGCTCGCACCACCACCCGTGGACGTTGTTTCGCGCGATGCCATTGCTCCACCCTTGCCCGATGATGCTCCTCCGAACACGCGTCGTTCCGTTCCGCCGACAGGAGAAGGTGCAGCAGCACGTGAGTCGCAACCACTCTTGGTCAAGGAACCCGTCGCTTCATCGGCGACGTCCGACGCGGCAATCCCCGACGTCGTGAAAAACGTGGCGCAACACGTGGCCATCACGGAGTTGCCCGAAGTTGCTGACGTTCCTGAATTGCCTGCATCCGACGTCAAATCGGTCACTCCGCCACCGACGGATAGCGATGATTCGCACTCACCATCGCAGGTCGAAGAGTCCGAACCTTTGGCGACGGGAGACATTTCGCAGCCTGTCGGAGGCAAGAAGCGAAAGAAGAAATCCGGCAAGAAAGACGGCGATCGAAGTTCACGCATCGAGACAGCGTCGAAGCCAATGGTTGCGGAGAAAAAAGACCGCAGCTCACGCATCGAGACGACATCGAAGTCGTCGAAGCTGACGGCGCAACCCATCACAAAGGCCAAAGACGATGGTTCGAGCAAAGCGATCTGGCTCTTCGTCGTCGCCGCGATCTTGCTGCTTGCTGCCAGCGCTTTTTATAGCGGCCTACTGACGCGCTGAGTTGCGTCGAGGTGCAACGCGAAAGGCTTCGGGGCCAGGGATTTCAACGGCAACATCGATCCGCTGTTCGCCGCGCCAAACCACACCGGTGATGACTTTTGCGCCCTGACTGATGGCGCCGGCGACGATGCCGATCACGATGCCTTCCGACGTTGCTTGCGTACCGCCAACCTGCGTGAGCACATCTCCATCACGCAGGCCTGTTCCATAATGAGAAACCCCCACGAGGGACAAACCTGCCGGACGTTGACCTGATGCAGGTGCAGGGACAGACGACGGACGTCCGCCCCGACGGACCGCGTGTGCGACCGCGTTGGCGCGAACGATGATGCCTTTCGCGCGTGTGGTCGTCGGCTGACCAACGCGTTGTTTGGCTTCGCTGTCGGGCGTCGAGGGCTCGTAGAAGTCCGGCGTCGGGGCTTCTGGCGCGACGTCGTCGACTTCACGCGGTGAGTGCAGGGGACGCCAGCCGAAGGCGCGATCGAGCGTTGTTGTGGCGAGATCCGCGAGCGCGGGAGCGAGACGATCCACAAGTACTCGTGTGAACACGGGGATCGCGATGAGAGGGGCGGCGAGAAGGCTGACGAGCGACCAACGTCGCAGGTGGACGACGTTCTGTGGAACGGTTTGTCCGGATGTGACCTGCGACGAGGGTGTGGTGATTGTTTGTCTTATTGGAACAGCGTAGAGACGATCGTTTGAGGTCGAATCGATTGTGCTTGGCGCGTTCGTCGACTCGTCGATGGCGGTGGGAGAGGGGGCGTTATTCGCCATCCTCGTCGTCATCATCGTCATCGTCGTCGCGATCGTCGAGTTCGGCCTCGAGCTTCTCCAACTCGGCTTCGTTGTCGGGTTGTGCAGGCGCTGCACGACCGTCTTTGAGGGCTTGTTGACGAGCTTTTTCGGCCGCGGCGCGAGCTTGGGCCACGCGCTGAAGGACAGCCGGTTTCGGTGCCATGAGCAGCGTCATCGTGCGTTGCTCCATGACGGGACGAACCTCGACGTTGGCCACTTCGTCACACTGTTGTGTGATCCAAT
>JBGAOI010000605.1:0-4884 GCA_044221885.1 Polyangium sp. (in: bacteria) | reverse complement strand
CACGCATTGCGAACCGTCGAAGAGGAAAACGAAGTCGCGCTGCATGGTGCAGGGCCGTTGTAGGTCGGTTGTGGCGCAGGTGCTGCCTTTGGCGCGACAACCACCGCCGCGGGCTTTGTGTCTCCCGTTGGGGCGACAGCAGCGGCATCAGCCGGTTTTGCAGGTGCTTTCGCCGTGGCGGTCTGGGCGGATGTCGCTGGCGGGGCTCCCCCTGGGCCTGCCGACGCGGCGGCCGTTGCGGGGTCCTCCGGTTTGACGGGTTTTGGCGCAACAGCGACGGGCTTTCGTTCCGACTTCATCGGGAACGTCGATGCAAGATACCGCGCCACTTGAATGGCTTCCACCGCGCTGATTTCCATTTCTTGTTCCACGACCATGCGTCGAACCACTTGCGACCAGCCCTCTTCCGTGTCACCGCCGTGGTCGAGGACTTCTTTCTCCGTATGGCAGTCGATGCAGCGCTTTTGGTAGAGCGTTTTTGCGTCGGCGGCGGACAAGGTAGGGGCCTTGACTTCGGACTCTTCGCCTTCGCTCACTTTGGCGTCCATTTCCGATTCGGCAATTTTCGCGGCTCCTGCCTGCGCGAGTTTCTCTTTGCTGGATTCTTGGATATTCGGCGTAATGCTGATCATGAACGCGGTCACGTAAGGTACATCTTTGGGGTCGAGGGGTTTGTCAAAAATGCTGGGCTTGTCCAGCATGCGATCAATGACTCGATACCAATTGGCGCCTGAACGTGGTTTGGCGAGAATGGTGCGCATGTCATGACATCGAACGCATTCTTTCGCCAATACTTCACGACCGCGACGCAGCCCGGCATCACTCACGAGGTCGGCGACAGGTACCGCGTCCTTGAATTTGATGTCACTCAAGACACGTGCCACGCGGTCCCGATTTTCAGCATTGAGCGAAATGGGAATGAGCCCGGTGCCTCGCACAGCGTGTGGAATCGACAATACGCTTATCATCACGGTGCATAACAAGATGCCAAACCCGATTTGGGGCATCGCCTCCTCGAAGTACCGAAAGAACTTGAGAATGATGATTTTCGTGAGGAGCAGAACGCCAAGTATGATGGCCGCCGTGGCGTGAATGATGGTACGTGCCGGCAGCTCGACTTGGTATTCCCAGAGACGTGGCACCATTTGCCACATCATGATGACGTAGATGAGTCCGAAGGTATATCCGACGTACTTGTGTACACTGAGCCAGAACTTGGGGGCGTTGGTTTTCTTCTTGACCGGATCCCAATATTTGTCCGGGTTCCATAATACGGCCTGAAGAATGACCGCCACCACGCCCAGCACCAGAAACGCGATGCCAAGCCAGAGGCTGATAATCGTACTCATCGGAATGCTCCTCGCTGCGATCGATGGGATTGCGACTCGACATGCGGTCGAGTTGTACCATGTCACCGAGGACGATCGACGGGCTTCGGTTCGCTGTCAAGCAAGATATCGCGTCCGGTACCCACCCAGCATCGTCGGGCAACGTGATTGGCATTCGTGTCGAACGAGGCGCTGAGTCTCAGGCGACGGCACGGGCGTGCCACATTGAACCGGAAATCTGTTTTATTTCTTTTTCAGCTTCCCCAACCGCTCTTGCGCACTTTTTTTCACGCGTTCGTCAGGATCCTTCAACAGGCCCTTCAAAAATGCTTCTGCACCCGAGGGATCACAAGACGTTACACCATAAAGGGCATCGGTCCTGACGGTGCTATCATTTTTGCCCAACGCAAACGCTTTGGCGACTTTCGCGGCCTCCTTTTTTTGCGCTTCACTTGTGGCCGCATTGTCGCAAAGGTTTCCCAATGCATTGGCGACCAAAAACAACTTTTCACCACCTGCCGCCGCACGCTTGCTTGCAAATGCCAGCAATGCATCGATTTGTCCCGTGCACTTTCCTACGTATCCCAAGTTTTGAGCGGACAATCCTACAACATCAGGCGACGAATCATCGAGCATCGTGACGTATACGGGACAAACTTCGGCGGCAAAGCTACCTTGCGCCTTGCTCAGATTGAGCACGCAGGTGTATCGAATATCCTTATTGTCACTCTTCAGTCCTGCGAGAACCAAATCAACAGCGTCGCGGTCTTTGTCATTCTTGTAGAGAATGCTTCCCAGAATGCTCTTGCGCATGGCGACATTCGGGTGCGTCTCGACAAGCCGCTTCACGGGCCCAATGAGCCCCGTCGCTTTCAGATCGATCCGCCCCACCAATGATCCAAAGTTCGACGCACATCGCTCGGTCGTTTCTCGTTCTGCTTGCGCGACAATACGCGACGCGAGTGCTTTGTCCGTGTACGCCTTTGCGCCGCTGAATGGCATCTTGTCCAAAGCTAGGGACCGTACTTTCTCGTCTGGATCATCGAGCAAATTCAGGAGCGTCAATACCCCTTTATCCTCGTCTTCGCCAAGCAAGTTTTCATTTTCGCCGAATGCCACGACCGCCGGGCATTCGGCGTCAAACCGATCCTCGTCGGCGTTCCATGGACATGCAAGCACATCTTTGAATGCTTTGACGATGTTTGGATCGTTGGCTGCATCCACAAGTCCTTTCGAGCGGGCGATTACGGTTGTCTCGGCATCGGGCTTGGTGGTCGGTAGCGTCGATTCGGGCAGTTTGCTTGTTTCTTTGGCTGGGGCAGCCCCGCAACCGACGAGGAGGAGCGTCGCGACAAACGACGCGAGACTGCAAGAGAAAACGAGGGAATTTGGGTTCATGACGTGCGGACGATACATCGAAGACGAACCTTCCGCGACGAAAATTTCCTTCATCCGCGCGATCGTCGAAGTGGGTTGTCGGTCGAGGTGCACAGGGCAACGTTGTGGGACAAACTGCATCTAGAAAAGTGGCTGGCACCTTTGTGGTCGGGTTGTCGGTCGAGGTGCACAGGGTAACGTTGTGGGACAAACTGCATCTAGAAAAGTGGCTGGCACCTTTGTGAAGCGAAGTAGGCTACATCGGAAAAGTGGCTGGCACCTTTATGAAGCGGTCGGCCCCAACCGCGAGTTCGTGATCGTCACCTGTTGGGATAAAACGGCGCGAGTTTGGCGGGCTGACGGAACGGGAAAACCTGTGCTGCTTCAAGGCCATGAGCGTGAAGTCTGGTCAGTGACTTTTAGCCCCGACGGCAAGTTCGTGGCTACAGCCTCCTCTGACAACACGGTGCGCATTTGGCCGTTCGCGATTCCATGGTTGCAACAAGCCCTCCGCAACAAAACCACCGATTGCCTCACCCCGTACCAACGCGAAACCTATCTCCTCGAAAACCCCTCCGACGCCCGCACGTATTACGAAGCCTGCGAACGCAGTTACGAACGCACGCCGCTTGCCAATCCGTAAAGCGGCGTTATCACCCTGAGCAGCGACCTCAATTCCCTCGGCAATTTCTCCCGCGAGTACCCCATGCGTATGAATCAGGACGTCGACATGGATGCACCAAGAGTACACCTCATGCGTCCTGTCGAAATGGAGGAATGTCTCAAGACCGCCCGGACGATCGCGGTTTTGGGCATCAAGCCGGAGACCCGCGCCCACCTTGATGCGCACAAGATCCCATTCTATCTCCAAATGGTCGGTTACCGAATCCTCCCGGTGCCCATTCGGTATCCCGAAGCATCCCATATTCTCGGCGTTCCGGTTTGTCGGCGTATTATCGACCTAGCCCGACCCGTCGATGTGCTCAGCGTTTTTTGCAAGCCTGCCGATTTCCTGCCCTACGTCGAAGACGTGCTCGTGCTGCATCCTGGCGTTGTCTGGTTCCAATCCGGATTGATCGAACCTGTTGCCGCATGTCGCTTCGTTGACGCCGGGATTGCAATCGCGGAGGATTGCATCGGATGCCGGCGGGCGTCGATGCGCCCGTCACTGGAGCCTTACGAGGCACAACGACGATGATCGATTCAGCCCAGCCTCGTTTGTCGCACCTCGCAACGCGCGTGCAAATTGTATTTCTGGTCCACATCCACCTGGTTGCCTATCATTCTGAAATACCTGCTGAACCGCTGCAAAAATGTGTTTGACGCCTGGCGGGATACGTGGTTGCTCTTCGCTTGCATAAAACAAAAAGGTGCAACAGAAATGTCGAACATTTTCATTCCCAATCTTTTCGCCGGCAAAGTCGTATTCGTAACGGGCGGCTCGAGTGGCATCAATCTCCGTATTGCGGAAGCGTTCGGAGAGCTGGGCGCAAAAGTGGCGATCAACGGCCGTAAAGTTGAGAAGCTCGAAGCGGCGGTGGCGTCTCTACGCGACAAGGGTATTCGCGCCGAAGGGTATGCTGCGGATGTGCGCGAATATGACGCGGTGGCGGGCGCAATGGAATCTGCCGCAAAGACGCTGGGGCCCATTGATGTGTTGGTGTGCGGAGCGGCCGGTAACTTTCCGGCGCCCGTCGTGGCGATGTCACACCGAGGATTCAAGTCGGTTATGGATATCGACGTAGTTGGCACGTTTAACGCTTGCCGCGCTGGCTTTGAGCACCTCGTCAAGCCCGGCGCGGTCATCATTGCCATTTCGGCGCCGCAAGCGGCGGTCGCGTATCCCATGCAAGCCCATGTGTGTGCAGCCAAGGCGGGTGTGGATATGCTGATCAAAACGCTGGCGATGGAATGGGGTTCGGCTGGCGTGCGAGCCGTATCCATTTGGCCGGGCCCGATTGACGAAACGGAAGGAATGACGCGGCTTGCGGGGGATCCTGATGTGCGTAAACACGTCGAGCAGTCCTTGCCGCTTGGGCGGTTTGGCACGAAAGACGAAGTTGCTCAGCTCGCACTTTTTCTGGCATCACCGGGGGCGAAATATATCACGGGTAGCGTTCACTCCGTAGACGGCGGCATGGCACTTTGCGGAGGACGCCTCATCGGGATGTGACGGGCC
>JBGAOI010000604.1:0-4891 GCA_044221885.1 Polyangium sp. (in: bacteria) | reverse complement strand
CGTGTCGTAATTTTGATCGACGAATACGACACGCCGGTGCAATCGGGGTATTTGTACGATTATTTCGACAAAATAGTGCTGTTTTTCCGAAACTTCTTCTCGGCGTGTCTCAAGGATAATTCAGCGCTTTTCAAAGGGGTCCTGACGGGTATCTTGCGGGTGTCGAAAGAAAATATGTTTTCGGGATTGAATCACATCATGGTGCATTCGATTATCGATCGGCGGTATGGGACATGTTTTGGCTTTACCGAAGAGGAAGTCGCAGCGATCATCGAGCCGGAACGACTCGAAGAGGTTCGGTCTTGGTACAATGGGTACCTTTTCGGTGGGCACGTCATTTACAATCCATGGTCGATATTGCATTACATTCACGAGGGACTGCTCAAACCGTATTGGGTGAACACGGCGTCGAGCGACTTGATTGAATACTTGGCAGCGAAACGGGGCCTTGGATTGACGGAGAAGTCCGAAGTGCTTTTGCGAGGTGAAGCGATTGATGTGCCAATCGATTCGAACATCGTGCTTCGAGACATTGACAGGAACGAAGATGCCTTGTGGAATTTTTTGCTGTTTGCGGGGTATCTCAAGCCGGTACAGCTCGATTTGATCGAAGGTCGGTATTACGGCCAGCTCGCGATTCCGAACCGGGAAGTCAAAATCGTCTATGAAGATATGTTCCGCAATTGGCTGTATCAGGCAGCACCCTCGCGGTTGTACATCGACGACCTGATCAAAGCGTTGTTTACGGGTAATGCGGCGATTGTGCAGAAGCATTTGCAAAAGATCATGTTGACGGCCATGTCGTACCAGGATCCTGCTGGAAAAGAGCCGGAAAAGCTGTATCACGGCTTTATCTTGGGCCTCATGGTGCACTTGGAAAGCGAATACGATGTTCGGTCGAATCGAGAATCTGGTTATGGTCGCGCGGATATGCTCATCCGTCCGAAAAAGCCCGGTAAACCCGGTGTCGTGATGGAATTCAAAGTGCGCGAAGACGACGAAACCGTTGAACAAGTGCTCAAAGAAGCGGCCGAGCAAGTGCGCGATCGAAAATATGCCACGGACTTGGTGGCCGCCGGCGCGTCACCCGTGTACGAATACGCCATGGTTTTCGATGGCAAACAGGCGTATGTAAAGCGTGTCGAGGCGTTGCTCGATAACACATAGCCGTTTCAACCACCTACCGACACCCCCCGCCAACCGCCGCGACCTTCTCCATACCGTCTTCATTATGCCTCGCGACCTCTCGCGCCGTAGTGCAAACGTTTCCAGATCACCGTGGGACGCTTTGCGGCGTGGGACGTCAATGCCAACACCCGCCCATGACGCTTGCAACCGTCACGAACGAGTGCTCACACCTCGCGTGAAGCGATTTGGTGGTTGGGATCGCTGTCAGGACCCGTCAGGAAGCGATTTGGTGGTGGGGATTGCTGGGCCGCGGGGCGAAGTACCCCGCGACGCCTCGTTCAGTCGTCTTCGCTTGCGTCATTCTCGTCATCGTCATCACTCTCGTCGCTATCGCTCGTGTCGTCGTCGAGATGGGCGATGATTTGGTCGAGCGATCGATGACGCGTCCACGAACCAACCCGCTCGGGTTGTCGTGACCAACCAATGCCAATGCCTTTGCTGTACCGGCACGTTCCGTATTGCGCGATAATCAGGTCCAGGTAGACCGAAAACGAGCAAAAGTCCGACGAGTCCATATCGGCGCCGTGATCCGTGGACACAATCATCACGGGATCAGGCCCGAAGATCATGTCCCCGTGGTGGTACTTCGAATAATTGTCGACGCAAACCGCATCGATCTTGGGCGGTGGATCCAGCTCCGCCCCAAAGAGTATTTCTTGGTGGTCAGCGTCGATCTCATTGACGTGGTATGAATCGCGCCATTGAGATGACATCGCTTCGCTCACAGGAAGGAGATTGATGCATCCTGGTGGAGCTCCGTAATCAGGGTAATCGAAGGCCGCAGGGCGATCTTGATATTCGGCGCCGCGCAGGCCCCACAAGAGGAAAATCCCATTGTGCGCGCGATAAAATTCGCGCATATCAGCTGGGAGCTTCATGCCAATGGCCTCTTCGGCTGCCGCGAGGTCGTCTTCACTGGCTGGTGGTTGGACGATGAATTCGTAAACTTCGACGCGTGGATGCGCGCGGAGCTCTGCGACCATCGTTTCGAGGCGCTCGAGGAAAGGTTTTGTCATGGGTATGAGCTGGGGTTCGGAAGGAAAGACTACTTCTTGATACCGCCTTTGGGGCGGGATTCTGGAACGAGATCGTTGTTTCGCCAGTAAAACTCGTTCTTCTTCTCGGTTTCGTCCGCGAAGCCCACCATTTGCATTTCCGCTTCGATGGCGGTCGTGCCTTCGGGTACGTGTTTCTTTTGCACGCACGCGAATTGAATCACGGCTTTTTCGGCAGGCTTCATCACGCCGCTGAAAATCGTATTGCCCGAACATTGCTTGTACGGGCGCCCTTTGCCGTCTTCGTCTTTGACTTCGAGCTGCTTGCCGGCCTTGTCATAGAAGTACACAATGACTTTGCCATAAAGAATCGTTTTCTTGGCTTTGCTCACGACGCGGAAAAATGGCCCTTTGTCGTCCATTTTGTTGTTCCACGAAAGCTCCATTTGTCGGCTCGTACCTTTGGCTTCACACGGTGAAGCCAGGATTCCTGGCCCGGCCGAACCTTCGGGGCAATCTTCACGATTCGGTGGCGGCGCAGCACTTGGGGCAGGCGCGGCAACAGCCGACGGAGGCGGGGCTGCGGACGGAGCTGCCGGACGGGCTTGCGCCGCGCTGCTCGATGCTGCGGGTTTGGCTGTGTTTTGCTCTTCGGAACAACCGAGAACGAGGATCGCTGCCGCAACGAAGGCTCGGGAGATCGGAGAAAAAGACATGAGTTCCCTCAACGGACGAGGCTGGCACAAGCGCGCAGCATCAAGGCCACGGTACGCGAAGATCGTGCTCGTGGGAAGGTATTTTCCCAAGTGATCCTGGGCAAACTCGGACCGCGACGATTTGGCTGGCGGAAGGCGATGTGAAAGCGCAAATCTTTCGATCCACGCGGCGATGCATCCCGCGACACAATAAACTTGACGCCGCTTGGCCTTTGAGGCGATCGTCGGGCATGACGTCGACCTCCGCGACCGATCCAAGTCCTGCACCGGAAACAATGCCTACCTCCGAGACGCCTCCTCCGGCCCAATGGAGTCTTGCCCGCCGCATTCTGTTTCGTTTCGTGTTTGCGCACTTCGTCATATTCTTTTTCCCAGCGCCGTTTACGTCGTTTCTCCCGGTCGTTGGACGCACGATCGAAGAATTCATCTCCGATTCGATATGGCTGCCGATGGCGCGTGTTGCGGGAAAATACGCATTGCATTTGCCAGAAGAAGTGACCCACGTGCCGAGCGGCAGTGGTGATACGACGTTCGATTACGTCTGTTTGTTCGTGCAGGCATGCCTTGCGGTCATCGTCATGGTGATTTGGTCTGTGGTGCAGCGTCGCAAAAACAATCACGAAGAACTCGAAGGCTGTTTTCGCATCTGGTTGCGATACACGCTGGCCATGGTAATGATCGGGTATGGCGTGGTAAAACTCGTCAAGCTGCAATTCGGTGATCCAGGCATTTTGCAGCTCGTGAAAACATATGGTGAATCGTCGCCGATGGACTTGCTTTGGACGTTCATGGGTTTTTCGACGCCTTACACGTTTTTTGGCGGAGTGATGGAATTTTTTCCGGCGCTGCTCTTGTTTTTCCGCCGCACAGCACTTCTCGGAGCACTCTTGCTCATGGGCGTATTGGCCAATGTGGTCATGCTCAATTTCTGTTACGACGTGCCAGTCAAGATTTATTCGAGCCATTTGTTCGTCATGTCCATCTTGATCACATGGCCGGACGTGAAGCGGCTCGTGCAGTTTTTCCTGCAAAACAAAGCGACGACGCCCATTCCCGAGCGGCGCAAATTCAGCAAACCGTGGATGGAGCGGGGACGCATTGTCGCGAAAGCTTTGTTTATTGTGTCGGTGCTCGGGCAACAGAGTTACTCCACATGGAAAGGCTTGAGTGCAGCTCCATCGCCAGAATCGGCGCCTCCGAACTTGGGCGTGTACGAAGTGACGACGTTTACGCGGGCTGGCGTGGATGTTCCTCCTTCGTTGACGGACAAAACACGCTGGCGATATTTTCTATTGAATGAATACCGTGGCAAATACCTGGCTCTCGTGACGACCATGACGGGCGAGAAAAAATTCGTTTCGGCAAAGCTCGATGCGCAGCAGAAAACGTTGTTGCTCGAAGAACCGAGCGCGGAGCAGAGCATTTCGGTATCCCCGGATATGCTGCAGCCGAAAAAGTCATTCCCAATGACGCTGCAATTTACGGAGCAGGAGGGGCGTTTGCATATCCTCGAAGGGAAAGTGGACGAAGCGCCGGTACGGATGGAATTGAAAAAGTTACGTGAAGAGGACTTTTTACTGATGAATCGGGGCTTCCATTGGGTGAACGAATTTCCGTTTTCCCCATAAGCCGGGGCATTGATCATGGTGGTCATGCAATAGGCATTTCTTTACAGATGGGAGCAAGCGCGAGAACGTGGAGCCATGAGCACGAAAAACGTCGTGGTGACAGGCGCAACGGGTCATGTGGGCAATGTGCTCGTCCGCGCATTGCTGAAAGAAGGTTTTACCGTCAAAGCGGCGGGATTGGGTCGACCCATGAGCATCGAGGGGCTCGATGTGGAGTATATCGAGGCGGATGTTCGCGATGCGTTGCAAATGGAGCGGCTTATTCACGGGGCGGAATACGTGTTTCATTTGGCCGCGATGGTGGGCACGCGGACGACGAATTGGCATGCCTTATGGGAAACGAACACGACGGGGGCGAAGAATG
>JBGAOI010000603.1:2225-4895 GCA_044221885.1 Polyangium sp. (in: bacteria) | reverse complement strand
CGGATGCGTTTTCGCCGCATGCGGGCGAGCGTTTGTCGCAACAAATTGCACCTCGAGGTCGATTTGCCCTGCATTTGGCGGGAAGTTTGCGCGGAAATCCACCGCCCGTCGATGCCGCGCACGCCACTTTGTTCGTGGGATATCCGTTTTCTGGCAATATCGATAACGACGCGAAACGTGGTTATGCCGCGGGGCGTATCGATGTCGACGAATTCAGCCATTCTTTGTCGGTATCCATTTGGCCTCGAATCTTGGCCTTTGCTCGACGTGAGCCATTTTTCGGCCCAGATCCAGCATTTGGCCCGCAAGAATGCATCCAACGCACGATGCTCCTGACGCCCATTCGCACGGATTTGACGATTCCGGCTCCGGGATCGGCCATCGTCACGCCAAAAAGCCAATATCGCAGCGGGATGGAAACGCCGGTGGTCGAAGAGGCGTCGCCCTCGGAGCAAAGTGACGACGAATCCTTTCTTTCGAACGCTGCTGGTTTTTTCCCATTCGACACGCCCCTCGACCTCAAACCCGACGTACCGCCGTCGGAAAAACAAAAGCGACACGATTCGGATGAACCGCCCACGGCGCCGGTTCCGACGACGTTCACCGACCCAAGTCGCCTGCAAAGGACGACGAAAGTCACGGTCCATGTTCGTGATGCCAAACCTATTCTTGGCGTCGCGCGTGCGGCGGCACCTTTGGCCTCAGCGGTCCCATCCCCTGCCCCACCACCGCCCCGTCCGGGCGCAGCGCCCATCACGCTCGCACCTCCGGGAGAATCATCGACGGCGCAAACATTGCTTTCGGGAGGAATGTCGCAATCGGCCACTTCGCAACGCACGGAGCCCGCGACCCTTCGTTTCGCGCCGGGAATGACATTTGCCGGGAGCGTAACGACGGGAATTTTGCCCACACGACGCGTGGCTTTTTCTCCCAATGGCAATTCCTTGGTTTTTCTTTACGCCAATGGAGTGGTCAATACGTGGAATATCGTCACCGGCGCTGCGGAATGGACGACGAATCTCGATCATCGCGACTGTTTTGACCTTTGTTATTCGCCGGATGGAGGTTTTTTGGCGGTACGCTCCCCGGAAAAACTCTTCATTCTCGACAGTCGTACGGGGGCGATCGTGCGACAAACATCGCTTGGAGGTCCCGATTGCGCGGGGCTTTCTTGGTCCCCCAATGGCATCATTGCCACAGGAGAGCCCGACGGGCGCATTCTCTTTTTTGCCGCCGACGACCTGGCCCATGTTGGTTATCTCGACCACGGCTTTTGCCCCCACGGCATTCTCGCGCTCGCATTTTCGCCCGATGGAGATTGGCTCATTTCGGGTGGCAAAGGTGAAGGAACCGTCGCAATTTCTGCCGTTCCTGCGGGGATCTTGGCGGATCGCGCATTCACGCGCGCAACCCCTTACCACGGTGGTCCGATCCTCGATTTTGCATTTCGTCCGCAATCATTACACATCGCTTCGGCATCGAGCGACGGGACGATTGTCATTTTCAGCCTGCAAAATGGGGCCCGTGTCGCGCGCCTCGAAGGACACAAATCGGCGGTTGTGCATATCGAATTTTCCTTCGATGGGCGACTTTTGGTGTCTCGGTCGCACGATGGGACAATTATCGTGTGGAGCTCGGATTCATGGGAAGTCGTCTTGCGTTTTCAGCATTTTTCGCCGCATTCGCCGAATCCGATCTTTTCGCCCCGAGCTCATTTACTCGTCTTGCCGACGTCGGCGGGCATTGGCGTAGAATTGATTTCCCTGGACCTCGATGTGCTCCTTCATCGTCCTTCCACGGAAAAAACGCTGCATACGATGACGGCAAAGGTGGTTTTGCTGGGCGAAGGGGGCGCTGGAAAAAGCTGTTTGGCGCAACGTTTGGCCGAAGATCGGTACCTCGAACAACCGCCCACCCACGCGATGCGTTTTTGGACGATATCCGCAGACCGCATTGCAGCAGATCCGAATTTTACCAAGAATCATCGACGTGAGCTGGTGGTCTGGGATTTGGCAGGTCAAGACGAATATCGTTTGGTGCATCCGCTTTTCTTGGCCGACACGCAAATGGCCGTGTTGGCATTCGAGCCACGTCGAGGAAACACCGCCGAGTCCGAATTAACGACGTGGAACGATCATTTGCTCGATGATGAAGACCCGGCCAAACCTCCGGGGCGCCTTTTGGTAGGCACGAAAGTCGATGACGAACATGCACCCGAAGATCGCGAGGCCATTGAACGATTACGCGAGCGCACGGGGGCCATCACGTATGTCGCCACGAGTGCGCGTACGGGGCGCGGGGTGCCGCATTTGCGACAAACCCTTGTTTCCAGCATCGATTGGGCCCAGGTTGCTCCGACGAGCCGCCCGGTCGTCTTCGAACGCATTCGCGAACATATCGATCGGGTCCGACAAACAGGCCGCATGATCCTGCCCTTGGCGGAAATCGAATCAGAATTGCTCGCCCGCGGTGAACGCGATTTGCTGGATGTCGACAAAGAAACCATTCGGACAGTGGCCTTGCACTTGGCTCGGCAAGGGTTCGTAGCCCTGGTGCGTTTGACGGATGGAACCTTGGCGCTGGTTTTACAGGTCGAACAAATTGCCCGTTATGCCGGTTCGTTGGCTCTTTTGGCGCGAAAAAACCCGCATGGTGTTCCCGCACTGGAAA
>JBGAOI010000603.1:0-2215 GCA_044221885.1 Polyangium sp. (in: bacteria) | reverse complement strand
AATTGCGTCGTTGTTTGGACCGAGCGCTCGATTTCCAGGAATTGCCAACAACGACCGGCTCCGAAAAGACCAAGAGCTCGCCGTGCTCGATAGTGTCATTGGCCTCCTCATCGAACGCGGAATCGCGTTTTTGCACGAAGGGTTATTGGTTTTTCCGGGAGCATTTCCCACGGACAAAAGCGTCGACGTCGGCAATGATCGCGTGTTCGTGCCCGCCATTCGTTATGAAATGAGCCGTCCGTCGACCGAAGTTTACGCGTCGGCCGTTGCCGCCATTGCGATGTCGCGCCACTTCGGCCCGGCGCGACTTGGAGCTGGGCGCGCTGATTTCGGGCGCCTTGACGAAGGTTTGTCACGGCTTTCCATGGAGACAGCCACCAATGGCAAAATGCGTTGGGCCCTGGCGCTGGCGTTTTCCGCGGAAGTACCCGACGACTTACGGCGACTTTTGGCCGGATTCCTCGAAGACCACCTCAAACTGTGCGGCGTGCAGTTCATCGAAAAACAAACGATTCGGTGTGTGTGCGACTATCAATTCCCTCATGAAATCGTCGAAAGACGCCTGATTGCTGGATTGTCGGATGTCGGTTGTCCCGAATGCGATACGCGTACGCCGCTTGTACCTCGCCAAACCGACGACGGGGCGCTCAGCGAGCCTATTCTGGCTTTGCGCAAAGCGACCGAACAACGCCGCGACGAAAGTGTGCACACGGTGCAAATGACCATGACGACAGCTCGCATTTCCGAAAAAACGCCTCTTCCCGATATTCGCATTCTGCACTTGTCGGACTTGCACATTACGCCAACGTGCGATCCCGAAACGCTGCTTGGCCCGTTGCTCACGGATTTACGCGATCGACATGAAGGGTTATCGATTGAAAAACTCGATTTCATCGTAATTTCGGGAGACATCACGAATCGAGCTTCGCCGGCGGAATTCGAGAAAGCGCATGAAGTCGTTTCGACGCTTGCGAAAAACGTCGGTTTGTCGGCTGGACGCCTTTTGATTGTTCCCGGCAATCATGATCTGGATTGGGAATGCAAAGTTTACGACTTCAAGAAAAAACGCCATGTCGATCCGAAGAAGCTCGTGGACGGAGCATTCGTGGAGCAAGGCGATGGATATCTGCTGCGTGACGATGCGCGATATCCCGAACGATTCCACCATTTTTCGCATCATTTCTACCATCCGCTCTTGCTTTCGGAATATCCGCTCGACCCCGCCGCGCAAGGTTTGCCCACGCTGTTCGTTCCGGAAAAACTGCAATTTTTCCTTTTTAATTCCGCGTGGGAAATCGACGAAGAGTTCCGCGAACGGTCGGGGCTCGCGCCGAAGGCGGTTTCTCGCGCATTGGAAGCAGGTCAGCGGCAGGTACGCGAAGCACGGGAACGAGGCGAACTTGGCGCAACCGATGCGGTGTTGAAGCTGGCGGTGTTTCATCATCCGGTGACCGGCAACGAGAAGATCCACGACGTCGCCTTTTTAGAACAATTCCGGCGAAACGATATTCGAGCGGTTTTGCATGGCCATGTTCACGAAGAACGCGTGGCCATCGAAGGGCATCTTGCTCCGATTCGTCAATTGCACGTCGTCGGAGCGGGCAGTTTTGGCGCGCCGGGGTCACATCGCCCCGAATCGGTGCCTCGACTCTACAACGTGATTACGATTTCGCGCGACTTGCAACGCATGCGCGTGGATACGCGTTGCTTGCGCAAACCCACAGGCGCGTGGGAAGCGTTTGCCGTTTGGCCAGGCAAAACACCTGGTGAAAAGCGCGCGTATTACGAAGTGGAATTGAAGTAAATCCGCGAAAACATGCGTCGTGAGTGCTTACGGGACATTCACCCGCGGCATTGCTAGCTTAATGGCAAAAGGTGCCATCTTCATTGCTTAGAAATACGCTCACCATCGTCGTGGCGGAGTTGGCCACGGCAATATCCGGCTTCCCGTCGCCATTAAAATCCGCCGACGCAATCGATGTCGGGTAACCTTCCACCGCAAAGTCCACCTTGGGGGCAAATGTGCCGTCGCCCTTGTTCACCAGCACGGACATAGACGCGGTTTGATTGTTCACGAACGCCAAGTCCAGATTGCCATCACCATTAAAATCGGCCGCTTGAACAGCCGCGGAAAAAATGTCGACGGGGTAGTCCACCTTGGAGGCGAGCGTGCCATTGCCCTTGTTCATGAGCACGCTCAACGTGGTGCTCGTAT
>JBGAOI010000602.1:0-4906 GCA_044221885.1 Polyangium sp. (in: bacteria) | reverse complement strand
AAGCGCGCCTGTTGGCGCGCGGAGCGAACGTCCAAATCACCGCGTGCGTATTCAATTCCCATTGCTCGCAATTCATGGGACTCGCGCGCAATTCCCTCGCGCACAATCCAACGGACTTGCTACCAATTCTCTTGCGCCGCAAATCAAGGGACTTGCTACCAATTCCACTGCTCACAACGCAACGGCCAGTGGCAAGAACTTCCGAAATGCGTCCGCGTCACGATCCGATACGAATACGCTTTGGCTCGCATCCGTTGCAAGAACCTTCGTTTCCGGCGGCAACGACGGAGGCAATACGCAGATCGTTGTCCGATGCACCGTCGGAGCTGTCACCGGCACCTCGGGCGACATGCATCCCGCGGAAAACACGACGAGCGGCGCGATTCCCAAGAACTGCACCGATAAAACACTGCCGAGCACAGAACGCAAAAATCGCTGCCATAACGCGATTCGCTGCTTCATGGAGGGATGACAACCGACGCGGGGCGAAGGGGCAAATTTTTGGAGGTCGGCGTCACTCCCCGACATCTTCATTGACGACAAACCGTACGCCCTCAAACGGACTCCACGCGCTCTCCCGAGATGAACGTCGCGCATCATGCCTGCATACGTGCCACGAAAATGCAAGCAAAAAAACAAACACCGTCACATGTCAAGATCGCCTACGGATCCGGTCATTTTGTCGTGCCTTCGCGCACCAATGTGAACAACGTTGACACGCACACATGCCACGTGTTGCGCTTGTGCGGCGGCAACGAGCCGTGGATGGAGGAACGTCATGAGGAACGCCAAGGTCGAGCAACGGACTGTTTGGAATGGACAGCGATGGTTTGTCCTGCATTGCGCGTTGACGGTGGTGCCGGCGATCATGGGATGCAGCGGTGAGGAGAAGGCCGTCGTCACCAGCAACGAGGACGACAACGGTGGGCTCGTGGTCGATCCGACGAGTGTGCCTTGCAAGGGTACGGCGTGGTCCGATGACGTTTGCATTGCCGGCGGCGAATTCATCATGGGGCACAAAGAGATTCCGTACACGCCTCCGCCGTGTCCGTCAGGCAAGGTTTGCGGACCGGGGAATCCGCCGCCCACTGACTTCAGTCCGCCGCATGTCGTAAAACTTAGCCCCTATTTCATTGATCGTTATCCCGCGACAAACGCCGAATACAAAGCATGTTACGATGCGGGCATGTGCCCGGGCGACTGTACTATGCTCCAAGTTTGTGGTGGAGGACATTACGACGAAAACCACATCACGGACCCGCTTCTCGCGAAATACCCGGTTGCAACGATAACAGCCGAGGGAGTGGAAGCGTACTGTCTGTGGAAAGGCAAGCGGTTGCCCACCGAGGCCGAATGGGAACGGGCTGCACGTGGACCCAAGAGCTTCAATTATCCGTGGGGCAACACGGCTCCCGATTGCACACAATATCCGTGCAACCCCAGCAACATGCCGGCCAGTTGGTCGTACTATTATTACCCGCCGGTAGGGTCGAACCCGGGCGATGTCTCGCCAGAAGGCGTTTACGAGATGATGACAAGCGCTATGCAGCTTGTGCATGACGCCTACGACTACGACTATTACCAGCACACACCGTACGAAAATCCACAGGGGCCAGCACCTGGCACTTTTCGTGTAGGTCGAGGCAACGTCACCCTTGGCGGCAACACGCACGGGTCGATCGTATATAATGGGCTCCAGTGGCAGTTGCCAGCTTGGGTGCGCTCGAGCACGGGTGTTGGCGGTGTGCGGTGTGCGCGTTCGGATGAAGGAGCGACGGCGACAGGAGAGCAGTTCTTCCGTATGCGTCAGCGCGTGCTGAGCGGCGAGCGATTTGCGAAAAATTAGGTGCGAAATGAATTCGCGCACTCGTACGAAACGCTCTTATGCGGGAGCCTGCTTGGTGCTCATTGCAGCCCTTCCCGTCATTGGTGGTGGCGAATGCACCCGTTCGGGTCCCTACATCGGGCCTGGCGACGTTCCACCAAATCCGGAAGAATGTAACCTATCTGCTTTGATGGTTTCGACCGACTTTTCTATCGCCGACCTGGGTGTCTGTGTCGACAACCCGAAGGAACGCGACGGGTGCAGTTGCGAGAGTTACGGTGGCGAGATGCCGGAGGGCGTGATCCTGCCCTTGGATACCAATCCCAGAGGCTGTCACCATGAAGGTGATTTCGACGGGCTCAAATATATCCTTCCCGCTTGCGCTCAAATTGCGGAAGTTTCGGGCCGCATCATGGAATACAGCCCGTTCACTGCTTCATATTCGGATGAAGACACCCATGTCTCGATTTGTCCCGACCGCGCAACAATGCGTGCCGCTCCCTTCATACCCCTTACCGAAATGGAGTTACGCACACAACACAACTTCGAAGCTTTACCGATTGGTAGTCTTCTGATGGAGGTGCAGGATTGCCGCTGGTATGACGGTGACATTACCATCGACGCCAATGTCTTGGACCCAAATCTTGTCGGCACGCGTGTCTTCTCATCGCGTCCAACCCCTTTCGCCCCGCTGATACCGGAAGCCGCGCCAGATATGATCTCCGTCGCTGCGGACTGGATTGCCGACTACAACCATGGCGAACCGCCCGAAAAGGCATCCATGGAAATTCACGAAGCGCGAGCCATCGCAATCGTAAAACCAGTGACCGACAAAGTCGCCGTTGCCCTTACGAGTGCGTTTTTTGCGGCAGGGACCGCGCAAGCATCCGAGATTGGCCTCGGTATCAAAATGCCGCCGTTGCCCGAAGAACTCTTCGATCCGTTGTTTCCCAAGAAGTGGAGGCTTGCGTGTCGTGTTTTGGAGGATGGATTCGTTACGAATCCATCATGCACCAGGAATACATTGGCGCTGATCGATGCACGCGACGACTATCTTGACCCGATTGCCCAGAAGGATGGCCGTTGCAACCTCATTCTTGGTAATGAGGACAAGCCGGAATGGCCAAGGGGCAGGGCGGTCGAAACGACGGCTTGATTGCCCATACCTGCACCGGCGGCGGTAAACCATTGGTAATGGGAGATCGAGTCACCCGGATCGGGGTCATAGGATTGCAAGCCATTCAGCGTGACGGGCGTGAGGGGCGAACTGCATTCAATGGTGCGTGTGGGTCCGCCGGAAACAGATTTGGCCGCCGCAGACTTGGGCGCATGCCGCTTGTTGATCCTCGGGCTTTGTGGGATCAAGGCCGACTTGCGCGCAGCCTTGAACGGGGGCGTCAATGGTTGCACCTGGAGCCGACGGATCGTTGCACGGGCATTGGCACTCCCAGAGATCCGCAGGATCTACCCATTCTCCCACAACGGGGTCATTAAAGTGGATGTTGTTGCAGAATTCCGTCGAATTCTGGTAGAAGCGCTGCTCGTTGCACATGTCTGTGCATTGGAACTGTAGGGGCGTGACATTCGTCTTGCACGTCTACGATGCCGATCTCGGTTCTGCCGCAGCGCCGCTTGATATCAACGTCGTCGATTCCACCGCGCCGTCACTTACGCTATCGCCACAAACCACCTGCGTATGGCCACCCGACCACAAACGTATTCGCTTTCGCCTCGGCACCGACATCACCGCCACCGCAACCGACGTTTGCGACGCAGCCCCCACCGTGCGCATTGTCAACGTGACGAGCAACCAGCCCGATAACACCGTCGGCGATGGCAATGTCCTCAATGACACCATCGAAGCGCGCGATGCGTCCGGAAATACCACAACAACCGTGCTGCCCATCCATATCGCGGTAAACCATAACGGCAATGCGTGTCCCAACATCGGCACCGTGATAACCAACGACGCTCCGTGCCAGTGAGCCGACGCCAAGCCTAGCTACGCCGATATTGCCCCCCACTGTTGACGCTCAACCTTTCCGATACTCCATCCCCTCCGCCGGGGGTCGATGCGTGCGAGCGACGACCTAACATCGTTCCGGCTCAGGGCCAAAGCGCAACTTTTCCGATGGAACGTCCCCGCCACTGGGCATCGAGGCGCAACTTTTCTGATGATGACTCACATTTGCCGGGGGTCGAGGCTCAGCATTTGCGATGCTGCATCCCAATTCGCCGGCATCAACCCCCAGCTTTGACCATGCCGCATCCCTTTTCGCGAGGGGCGACCGTTACGGCGCCTGCGTCGTGGGCACTTCTTCGCCCGTATCCGCATTGACGTCGGTGGGTGAACGACGCTGTTTGTACGATGCCCCGATAGCTTCATTCTGTTGCAAGATCGGCCCGAGCCATTGTAAACGCTCCTGCGTGCCTTCATCGGATCGGCTATGGCGTTTGCCCAGAATGATCGCCACAGTTTCGAGCAGCAACCCTTGACCATCGGCGCGGGCGGCGCGAATGCGACCCCATTCAATCAACGCCGGCGGAGGCGTTTCCAAAGCTTTGCGGTAATCGACGGCCAATGATGTGAGCCGTGCAGCATGACGTTGCAAGTTCAATTCGGTGACCATGGGGGCCAAGTCATTTTGCAAAAGCCGCACAATGGCATCGACCGCTTCGAGTTCTTCGATGAACGGTAATGACGTAATGGCATGGACGCCCGAGGGATACACGGTGGTGACGAACTTGGACACGATCGCGTGAATGGGATCATTGTCTGGAGCGCCTGCGGCTTGGGCGAGGGCGTGATCGCGAATGGCGCCAAGCGTTCGGTCGACGAGAATATCGAGGCGTTGGGCTTCGGGATTGCCATTGGAGGTGGCCGATTCGCCGGACCATCGGCGTTCGAGGTTCAGGGTTTCATTGTCGTGGTGAATGGCGGCATCGCAATGTTTGACGAGTTTTTCGTAGCCGTCTTGAGCGGCGCGAGCGCGCACGAGTTTATGGGCGAAGAGTCGTCGTCCGGTGGGAAATTGGTAGAGATTGATGAGGCTTTCGAGTGATCCATCCATGAGGGGCACC
>JBGAOI010000601.1:0-4939 GCA_044221885.1 Polyangium sp. (in: bacteria) | reverse complement strand
CGTCCAGCGCGCTCGACTGTCCCCTGGCGTATCCACCGAAATGCGAATACGCGATCCCGTACGAAATACGTGCGCAAATGCTGCAACACCAACACGCATCGACGTCCATTCTCCAGGCACGAGCGGCGCAGCATCCGCTTCACGCATCGTCAACGCTGGCCAAAGCTCCGTCGCCGTAGGCGCTGTTTTTCGCACGCTCGCCCGAAGCCAACCACTCTGTATGTACATTTCTTGTCCGTCCGGACGAACTTCCGACAAATTGACTTCCAAATCGGCGTCGTCGACATTGGCCCGAACCCAAAGGTCCACGCTTGCGGTTCCAATGGTCATCATATCGGCCGCAAGCGGCGCGGATTCGAATACAGTCGCCTTTCCCGCAGCTGGTTGCTTCCAATCATAATTCGGAAGCAGATCCCAGACGTCCGCATTGGCGGCCATGATGCCGCGTTGTCCCGCTTCTGGATCTAGCACAAACGTTGACCCGCCGGCAGCTTCTGCCGGGGCCATATCGCCGAGTGAACCATCGTTTTGGAAGAAAAACCTCGTCGGCATGGCGGGCGGCGGCCACGCATCGAAATGCAGCTCCGATGTGCCTTTCGGGATACCTGGTGCTTCCCCGGCCCCATTTTCAAAAATCACCCGCAAGTTTTGTTCGGCCTCGAATGCGGCTTTCGCCTCTTCCCACGTGGCATGATTGGCAAAACGATCGGGAGGCAAGTTGGTCTTTCCCTTGAAAATGTTTTCAAAGAGAATCGGCGCCAACTCGCGGACTTGCTTGCCAATGACGGGCACCTGATGCGCCACGTAGATATCGAGGAACGCTTTCCATTCCACGAGTACCTGCGGCGCAAACGCGTCTGGATGAATGCCGTTGTAGATGGTAAAACGTGTCAGCGGCGACGACTTGAATTGATCGAGCACCGTAAAGAACAACGGCCCCGTCTGTTCGTCCTGAAATGACGATGCTAGAAACACAGGAACCTCGATATTTTTGACGAAGTCCGATGGATCCAAAGGTTTGACCAACTCATCATCGTAATATGCCGTATTTTTCGCGGTATCAACGACGTTTTGACGTTGGCTGTGCAAAAGCTGATTCTCTTCGCACACAGTATCGCCAGCATCGACGCGGGCCTGCTCCCAACCTTGACCATACGGCGCAGCTTTGTCGAGCACCTCAGTGATCCATTCCAAGGCAAACCCATCGTTAAAAATGCCTCCAGGACGCATCGTCGAGTGCGTCCCGCCAATCACCGAAAGCGGCGAAATCGCGGCCAAACTCGGCGGCTTCGTCTGAGCCACAAAGAGTTGCGAAATGCCCGGGTAAGACAACCCCGTCATCCCCACCTTATGATTAAAAACCCAATCTTGCGCGGCAACGACTTCAATGATATCGTATCCATCGAGCTTTTGCAGGGTCTCGAAATAATCGTATGCGCCGCCAGAACACCCCGTGCCCCGCATGTTCACGCCCACTGTCGCATACCCATTCATCCCAGCAATGAGCGCGCTCGCATCATTGGGCGCGTCGCAGATGATTGGCACATCACCACATAAAAATGTGTACGCACCAATCGGAGCTCCAGGTTGCGCCGGACCATATCCAGAATAATTGACGACTGTCGGATATGGCCCCTTTTCCGGCGGACCGGGCAACGTAATGTATGCTGCGAGTTTCGTGCCATCACGCATGGTCAAGTAATTATAACCAGGCGTGAGTTTCTGCTTCTTGTAGAAATCCGCCGACGGCAAACTATTCGCCACACTCATGACCTTCACCGGGCTCACCGTATTGAGCTCCACGAGCGAAGGAATCACCACTTCGTAATTGTCGGCAGGTGCGACTTTGCGAAGAATCAGGCTACCTTGCGCGTCCGCAGTTCCTTCTTGAACGATAGCCCCCGTGGCGTCGTGCAATTCGATTTTCGCCATTGGCGGCGCTTTCCAAATATGCACCTGTTCGACGCTGCCACGCACGGAAAAACTGGGAACGGGCGGCTTATCCATGGTCGGATCGCCACACCCCGTCAAGGCCCCCAGCGTTCCCAGCGTCAGCGCCGAGCAGAAAATACGTCGATAAGCGGAAGGATACGTCGTCGCGTTTTGCTTCATCCGACAACGATATCACATCGCGTTTCGTTACCAAAGAGGTGAAACGCAAGAAGTAAATTTACGCAGACGCAAGAAAAATGAGGCATTGGTGTCATGAGCGAAGACAAAACGCATCAAGGCATTTTCTCGCGTAGGTCCACGCCGCATCCAGTGACCAGCACTGCGTCGGGTTGCATCGTGATGACGGCGCGCGATTGCCCGGAATCGAAGGTCGTTCGTCCTTTGGCTTCCGTCGATTCTTCTATATCGATCGTGAGCGCAAAGGTTTTGGGATCGAGAATCCACGTGCGAAACTTTGATTCGACACGATAACAATAGGACTGAATGGGGTTACCATCCTGCATCTCCTCGCAAGGCCGAATTTCGTTGGTCTTTGGCACTTCGCACATATACCCGAGTTCGAGATACTCCGAGTCCATTTCAATGCGCGGAACATTGCCGTCGATCACATGGGGCAAACCATCGCCGTGCGGACATCTGGAGCGTTGAAATCCGCCCAAACCGCCATGAATATAGATGTCTTTCCCGCGAAGAATCACCACATGCATCACTTCGAGCTCGGCACTTACCGTCAGAATCGACATGGTTCCATCTGTGGATGCCTTGAACAAGGTCGTACGAATCGTCTCTTCGTCAGCGTTGTCGGCGATCACGGGTTCGTCGATAGGAATAGACGATAGGTTCCAGCGCGCCAAATGCGCTTTTTTTAATTCGGCCCATGCATCCCGCGCCGAATTCACTTTGACCGGCAAGGTCCCCGGACGCGTGATCGAAACCGAGCAATCCTTGCTTTTCGACCGTTTGGCCGAACCCAGACGTTCGCGCTCTTGCCGCAAAGCTTCAGCGGCTTTGGCATCCCCGCGTTTGTCGGCAATGGTCGCTTGATTAAATAAGATTTGTCGCAACAAGTCGACGCTGGGCGCTCGTTTCGCCGCCGATTCGAGGTCTTTGGCCGCCGCGTCCAGATTGTCATTCAGCAAATACGCATAACCGCGTTCCGACAAAGCACGCGCATCACCCGGTTCCGCCACGAGAGCCTTGTCGAAAAACGCCACGGCATGCGCGTAATCCTTCGCCACCGTAGCCTTGCGGCCGCGTGCGAGGTTTTGCACGTATTCTTTGGCGCGTGGCAAATCAGCTCCAGCAATGGCTGTCGGCGCACGTGCCGCGCTGCTCCCGGTAACCGCTGGCGCGGGAACCGAAGCGTTTGCCACAGGCGCACTCGATGGAGATACCGAAGGAACCGTGATTGCGGAGATCTTGGTCGATTCTGCGGGTTTTACCGGCGCAGGTTCTGCTTGTGTGGGTGTTTCGCGAGAACACGCCGCAAGCGAAAACAACGATATGCAAACGGCGACCGATGGAAAAGCATACGCGCGCATGGGGGCAAGCGTAGCACTACTTCTGAACCGCGAAAAGATCTCGTCAACTTTTGATTCAACCCACCCAATTCACGGCGACGAACAAGGATCCTTTTGCGGGGGCGGCGGATCGGTGTAGGCTCCACGCACAGCCCGGGTCGCTTCGAATTCGATGCCGATCGATATTGAATCGCATGGCCGACTCGCGTCGACCTTCCCGCCCAATAAAATATCGGCACCATTTCGAACCTGCGCTTCGATCGATTTCGTCGTCGAAGTTCCACAAAACATAGGATCGAAGGCGTTTACAGTACGCGCCGCCTGCTGAACGAGGTCCTCCGTATCGATATACCCAGCAATCACCCCGCGTTCTACACGTGAACGATCGGCAGAAAATTGCATCGTGACGAGTGGATCGCGAATTCGTATTTGGGTGGTTAAATCCGCGGTCATTGCATTCAGCAGGTTAAGCGGTAACATCAAACTGCCAGCAAATTGCCCAACAAACGTACCACCATTCTCTTCTGCCGCCACGTAGGCCTCCGTGGTTTTGACTTCAGGAACCGAAAGCACGGGCCATTCATCCAAGCCATCAAAATTCGGCGCAATACGTGTGCCTTGCGCATCGACGAGTTCTCCACTTTCAAACGCCATCGCCGGCATGGACGCATAGGTCGCGGACGCGCCAAACCCGGGCAGCTCGAAAAGAAGCGTGTGGTTTCCTGCCGTGATCCACGCATTGGTCATTTTTTCCGCATCTGCATTCAACGCGTTGATCAAAGGTAAGACCGACAAGCCAAACGCATTGTCACGTCCGAACTCCCCATCGAGAATCGAATTCACCGCACCTCCCGAAGGTCGTTTACATGTTTCCTCACCGAGCAGAACCCCTGCCGAGGATCGTATCGTGACGGTAGAATCGAGATTATACCCGAACTTTTTCCACAACTGTGTATTGAGCATGCCATTGGGGTCATTGGCACCCAACCGTACACGAGAGATGGCGTAAACCGCTCCCGGTCCATCGGGCATCGCCCCATCGAGCGGTGGTTTTGCCGGTCTCCCCCATTCCTCCTGCGTTCCCGCCGTCGCGGGATTTTGCGCAGGCGTGACGTCATCGCCACACCCGGACACGCAGATCATGGTGCCAACTGCGAAAAAAATGCGGGAAATGCCATTGGTTTCGAAGTTCATACGTACGCATAATGCACTCGGCGTGCCAAAATTTCTGGGCGCAAAAAAGGTAGGCGCGTTCGCGCGTCGAAGACAATGCAGCACGTACCTCGAGCAAACCATGATGAAAAGCGGCTCGCAGGCACCTACGGTGTTTGCCTCGACAATTCGAACTCGACCCGCAGATCTCTCTTCCCATGATGGATGGCCTTGAAGTAGTCTTGCCCCGAAGAACCCGGCCATGACCACCGACACATCGACTGTTCCCGCAGCAGCGGACGCTCCTGTCAAGC
>JBGAOI010000600.1:0-4942 GCA_044221885.1 Polyangium sp. (in: bacteria) | reverse complement strand
CCTGGCCAAACGATACGTTCGAACACGTGCCCATGAAACCCTGTACATTGCAAGCCATACACGTTCCGGTGCACGCGCTTTCACAACATACTCCATCCACGCACAACGCCGACAAGCAATCCCCATTCGCGACGCACAACGCGCCATTGGCCAATGTGCACGAACCCGCGCCATCACACGTCCCCGTCTGATTGCATGGTGTCCCCATCGCTGAATACGCAATACCACACGTCCCATTGATGCAGGTCCGCGCGTTGCATTCGTCTTCCTGCCCGGGACAATCCGCCCCGGTCATGCAACCAATGCAGTTACCTTGGCCATCGCACTTCGTCCCCACTCCGCACGGTACGTTCGCCACCTCATTTGTCGTGCCACACATGCCGCCATTGCACGTCACGATCACACACGGCGTTGCCGGATCGGGACAGTCCCCCGCACTCTTGCACGCCCCGTTTCCGCCAGTACCATTGCCTCCTCCACTGCCCCCGGTCGAACTACTGGCTACCTCCGTTTGTCCGCCCGTGCCCCAACCACCACTTCCATCATCTCCCGAACTCGTTGAAAGTTTGCCCGATGCCGTCGCGCACGCATCGACCATGAATACAACGCTGACACTGATAACGGCGTATATCGCTTGGCGCTCGATTGGTTTCATAACAACCTGACCCTTTCAGAACGAGTGTCTCACATACGAGACGATCGGGTCAAACCTGCCTTGACTCCCGCCCATTCGCCGTGCGTCGTTTTGCCTCGCGTAACCGTAGACTCAGCGGCGTAATGTACGATGCAAGTTCTTCGACGGACAGTTCGAGCACCGCTGCACCTACTTTCTTGACGCCTTCCCGCGCCAGCAACTCCGATAACGCCCGACGCTCGAGCGTCGTCAATCGCCGACCAAGCCGTAATTCAAAGAGATTGCGCATCAAGCCCATACGCCCTTGCTCCAAGCCTTGCTCCAGTCCTTGCTCCAAGCCTTGTTCCAGTCCTTGCTCGCGTCCCTCTGCACGCCCTTTCACCAGTCCCTGTTTCAACCCGCTCTTTCTCCCGTATTCAAAGAATGGATGCCGCATGTCTCCCTCCTTCCTGAACGCCGACCCTATCATTTCCGGTAGGTCCGGCCAATCTTTTTTTCGAATCCTCGCCATCGACCACATCGTCGCGACAATCGCATCGTATTCCTCGTCGTTTGCCTCAGAACGTAACCTCCGTACGATCCGACGAACCCCGCCTTCATCCACATCCTTTGCGAGAGGGACGAACGCAAGCCAAAAAAGCGACCCTTTTCCCTCGAGTTCCCGCACGGTACGCTGATACACCGGCTCGATGGAGAACTCGACACCGACAAACCGGTGCGTCTTGTCCGAAGTTCGAAGCTCCCCGATGTCGGGCCAAGGAGTTTGTCGTCCCGTTAAAACCACAACCATACTTTTGACCGTAATGGTTTTTCTTGCTTCACCCCGGCGACGATTCCTTCGTTCATCCTGCCGGGCCATGATCGCCGATTGAATATGATAATGTGCCGTTTGTCCCGTCGCCGCGGCATCGAGGCGCATCGCCCATTCGATATGCAACACGCGCCGCAACGTCGGCGATACGTCTACATTCAGAACACGATCCAACCGCTTTTGTCGCTTCTGCCGCGAAAAAGCGATCTGCGTTTCACCCCAATCCAAATGCAAAACACATTCGTCCGGACGTAACACGAGACCCGCCAAACTGCGCGCAAATAGCCGCGACAACCAACGCAAACTCGTGTCCGCATCTTGAAGCGCTTCGGCGTCGTCATCTTTTCCAGGCGTGAGCATGCTCAAACTCCGGCACAAGGGCGCACCAGACCCGTCCCCCTTCCATCGTCACGAACACGTCCCGAGTTGCGTAAAAAAATCATCGGGCGCTCCTTTCGAACGAAATCCCGCGTAAAACCACAATCGCCACATCAAACATTCTGGGTAGACCCTCGCCCCGTTCTGGTGCATCATGCACCAGTGTCCTCCCGTCGAGCCCTCTTGACCTGGTCCGATGCTGGCATCGTTGGCCCCTCACCTTCCCACCAAGTTCCACGTCCATCGACCGATCGTGGCCCCATTTTGCGCCTCATCGAACATGGCGACGTGCAATATGAAGTCGCCTGGATTCTCTCCATTCCCGCCGGTGAAGCGCCAGCCGATGCGTTATGTAAAACCCTGCGCGCGCGAATTCCGCGCGTGGAGCTCGCAATCGCTGACGCCGAAGATCCGAGCGATTATCCACGGCTGTTTCGAATGCTCGGTCCCGTGGTCGCTCGAGCCAAAACGGAACTATTAACCAAAGGCATTGAAATCGACGTGCTCCTTTCCGCCGGGACACCGCAAGCCCAAACCTTGTGGGTGATTTTGGTACAAGCTGGCCTCTTGCCAGCGCGAATGCTGCAAGTCATTCCTCCAGCGTTTGTCCCCGTACCGCACCCGAAAGCCGTACGTGAAGTACGCCTCGATATCGAAGGTTTCCCAGAAATTCGCGCGATGCGCGACGAACTCGAACGCTTGCGTGCAGCGTCGCTCGCGCCTAAATCGGCGTTGCTCGGTGAAAGCGCAGCGCTCGTGGATTTACGAGGCAAAGTCGCGCGCATTGCTGCAAGCGACACGTCCGTGCTGATATTGGGGGAAACAGGAACGGGTAAAGAATTGGCCGCGCGGGAAATACATGCGCAATCGGCTCGTGCCAAAGGACCGTTTGTCGCCGAAAACTGTTCCGTCTTCGCCGAAGGCGTTTTGTCGAGCGAACTTTTCGGACACGAAGCTGGAGCCTTTACAGGAGCGCAAAAACGAAGACGAGGGTTATTCGAACAAGCCCACGGAGGAACGCTTTTCCTCGACGAAGTGGGTGAATTGTCACCTCGCGTGCAGGCGGCTCTTTTACGTGTTTTACAAGAAGGAACCTTGCGGCGCGTCGGTGCGGAATCTTCAGTGGATGTCGATGTGCGGATTGTTGCGGCAACGCATCGTGATTTACAAGGAATGGTTCGTCAGGGCGAATTTCGCGAAGACCTTTATTATCGGTTGCGCGGGGCAACCATTGAAATGCCTCCCTTGCGAGCTCGTCCAGGCGACGTGGAATTGCTGGTCGAAAGTTTCTTGTCCGAATTGAGCGTCAAGCGGCCAATGCAACGTTTACGCGTTACGCGCGATGCCATGCGCCTCTTGACGCAATATGCTTGGCCCGGCAATGTCCGTGAATTACGCGCCGAAGTCATGCGTTGGGGCGTTTTTTGCGATGACGTCGTCCATTCGAACGACTTGGCCGATGAAATTCGACAGACCGCCTCGCCCAAAGCCTCGTTTTTGCCCAGCCAATCCCCCGCACCTGCCGAACCATTACGTACATTGCGCGATTACGTGGAAGGCGCGGAACGCGACGCCATTACGACGGTTCTCGCCGCAGAAAAGAACAACTTGAGCCGCACGGCCAAGGTGCTCGGAATCGATCGCAATACGCTGAAGCGCAAAATGAAAGCGTTTGGTTTGCGGGATACGGAAGAAGAGCTTCAACCGGAACGTTAATCGATAGATGTATCGAGGCGACGTTTACGCCTTGAATGAATCGTAACGCTCCGCATGGGGCATGACGCGTTGTTCGAGCGCCACTCGTTCGGCGTCTTTGAGTTCGGCTGGGGCTCCACGCGCCGCCGCTAGATTTTGACGAACCTCGGCAATCGATGAACAACCCACAATCGAGGTATCCGCGAAACTCGCTGCATAACGCAGAAGCTCGGCACCTGATGCAACTCCATCGGCAATGATTTGCCCGCGTCCCATGATTTTCATGCCAATCACGCCCATTTGCCGTTTTCGAGCTTCGGGAATGACTGTGGTGAGAAATGGCAATTTCCGCGCATCGGCCGGATTGATTGGACACAAAACGGTATCGACGGGATAACGCCGCATCGCTTCCAGCAAGATGGCCGGATCGTGATGTCCCGTAATGCCCACAAACCGCACGCGACCTTCACGTTTGGCCTGTTCGACCGCTTCGATGGCCCCGCCTTTTCCAAAAATTTCGTCGAGGTCCTCTTTGGTTCGCAAATCGTGCAGTTGCCACAAATCGAGCCTATCGGTCCCGAGACGCTGCAAACTATCGTCGAGCAGCCGCAACGCTGCGTCGCGTGATCGTTCATGGGTTTTCGATGCAAGAAACACCTTGCTTCGAGCTTCTTTGCCAAGTTCTCGAAATGCCGCCCCGTAATAATCTTGGCTTTGCGCATACGCAGGGGCTGTATCGCAATAACGAATTCCTAGACGCAAGGCTTCGACAATGACCGGCACGGCTTCTCGTTCGCGCCCGCGGGTGCGCAAAATGCCTTCGCCGCCCAGAGAAAATGTCTCCACGAGCGCCCCGGTTTTGCCGAGCGTTCGCGAAGCCGTCGACACATTGGGAACGTCAACCACAGCTTGCTCCGGGCGCGTCACAGACTTGGCCGTGACTTGTTGTTCGGTTCGGGCATTCGTACAGGACGCAGTTCCAAGCACGGCAATCGCGGCAACCGCAGCCCCTTCTTCGAGCACTTCACGACGCGAATATCGATCACCCATGCCTCAGGATAATCTGGTACGTTCCGTTTGGCTAGGAGGAAAATCGTGCGCGCGAGCGGCTTGGGATTGGCGTTGCCCACAAATCAACGGTTGTGTGTTGCCCCGTCGATCACCGCGCGTTCTTCCGGCGTATAGACGCGCAGTTTGTCCAGGAATTCGTTCCACGACTCGGCCACGAGGTACGGGCGGGGCGAATCTTCATAACGATCGAGGAAGAAGACCTGGCCGCGATCAACGCCGTCGAGCGACAAGCAAAACAAGTTGCCAAACGGATCATCCGCGACGGGCAAAAGCCGTGCATCGATTCGGCCTTGAAAACAATTCCACGACCATTCCAGGGTTTCCGATTCAACGGGCCCGGTAACACCGAGAAA
>JBGAOI010000005.1:0-44939 GCA_044221885.1 Polyangium sp. (in: bacteria) | reverse complement strand
AGGTCACGTTGGCGCTGATCATTTCGGAGGATCTCAAGAGCCAGCCGCGAAGTGTGCCTCTTGGAACCTTGCGCGACTTGATCCAAGAACGCGGAGAGCGCCTCCTGAATCAGTTGCGCGAAGGTCCGATCGGACGACTCATTCCCGGAGCTGGCGAGGAAGTACCTCCGGCGGAAGGCGCTGAACCAGTGGAAGCAGCCCCGGCTCCGGCGGGTGAACCGGAAAAACCCGTTCAAGCGGCGAAAGCACGCATCTCCGAGATCGTTGAAAGTTCCAAACACACGCTCGATCAGTGGCAACACGCGGTCGATGAACGTGTGCGGCACATCCTGCCCGCGTTGAATCCGTTCCGAGACTTGCAGTCCGAGGTCGAACGATTGTCGCGACGCGTCGAGGAACTCGAAGGGTTGGTTCAGAAGCTGAGCGCGGGTGCGGCGACGTCGGAAACCGATCAAGGATCAAAAGAACAAGCTCGGGAATAGTTTCGGCGCTATGCCTGTTCCGGGCGTCCGATGGCATTTTTCTTCAGCAAGAAGCCTTCTTCTGTTGCGCAGGAGTTGAGCTTTACCTCCGGAAGGCGAAGATCTTCGGACTTCGACGCCTTCGAGGTCGAGATGCTCGGCCATCTCGACACGCTCTACGCGGTTAGTTGCCGCATGACGCGCAGTACGACGGAAGCCGAGGATCTCGTTCAAGACACAATCGTCAAGGCGATGCGTGCGCGTGATCAGTTCGAGCCTGGCTCGAATTTGAAAGCGTGGCTTTTGCGCATCATGACAAACACGTTCATCAACCGTTATCGACGCGGGGGACTCGAACGTGATTTGTTTGAAAGTCCAGACGCCGATTCGCTCACGGAGGGGTGGGTTGGAGCGACGACGTTACGAGGGATGAGGGATCCAGAAACAGCAGCGTTGGCGCCTTTGGTGGAAGCCGAAGTGAGTCGCGCGCTCGATGAGCTTCCGGATGAATTTCGGATTGCTGTCGTGCTCTCGGATATTGAAGAGCTTTCGTACAAGGAGATTGCCGACGCGATGGGTTGTCCGATTGGAACGGTCATGTCGCGCCTGCATCGCGGGCGCAAGATGTTGCAAGGCAAGCTGCGCGATCACGCGATCGCCATTGGCATTATCCAAGAATCGTCCGTGAAAAAAGGCGACGATTCTCCAACTGATCTCGACGCTTATCGTAAACGTCGCCGAGGTGCTGCACTATGAAGGGGCTCAAGGTCGTAACCGACGAGTGTGCGCTCTTCTCCACGCAGATTTCGTCGTATGTCGATGGAGAACTCGATCCTGGGCATATTGTCGATATGGAGGCGCATGCGCTTCGTTGTGGTCAATGCACCGAGCGCATCAGGTTTCTCCAGACAATGCGGACCAGCATGAAACGCACGTCGCAGATGCGTGCGCCTGAAGCATTTCGCGCGCGAATGGAAGCCGCGATGCTTGCGGAAAAAGAACGTCTACGAACAGCGGATCGAGAAGCGTTTGGCGGGGCGAAACTGGTGGGATGGAAATACGCCGCCGCGCTGGCCGCAGCAGCAACCGTCGTTTTGTCCGTCGCTGCCGCGAAAAACCGGCAGGATACGGCCACGACAGGGCCCACGCGAGCCATGGCGGTCGAATCATCCACAGGATTCGATAGCCTCCTCGACGAACTCGTTGCTCTTCACGCCAATCCGCTCCCGCCTGAAACGACAAACCCCGAAGAATTGACGCGATTCGACCCATTGGTGGGTGTTCCGGTGCGACGCCCGGCATTTCAGCCATTGGGAGCCAATTTTCGCGGCGCACGCGTGCACGCAATGAATGAGCGCCGGGCGGCACTCTTGCAATACACGATGGAAGGCAATCACCGCATGACGGTGTATGTTTTCGATCCACGAGCAGTCGTGATGCAAGCGACGCGTCTTCAGCCGCGCGTGGTGCGAGAACGTCCCGTATACGTAGGCAAACTCCGCGGATATTCGGTCGCAGCCGCCGAAAAAGGCGGCGTGGGTTATGCGCTCGCGACAGACCTCGATGATGATCACAGTGCGCAGTTGGTCTTGACCGCTGCCCAGCCGTAAAGCCAGCGCATGCTGGTGTAGATTTCTCGACAAACCACTCGCCGGATCCATCCTAGATCGCTGCGCGTATTGATTTCTCCTCGGCCCTTCGTGTAAAATCCTTGGCAGTCAAACGAACCATACCGTTGTTGCGCGTAGCGAGGGTTTTTCATGGCGTCCGATGAGTTTCTTCCTGCCGAACGACGTGTCTCTTATTCTCTTTTGCGCGACCAAATCGATGACGGGGACGTGATTCTTTTTCGTGGCAATGCGGAATTGAGTCACGTCATTAGCGATATTTCCCAAAGCGCCTATTCGCATGCCGGGTTGGTCCTGACCTGGTACGGCCGTCGTATGCTGCTTTCTGCCGAAATGCCGCGCGTTCAAGCCATTCCGCTCAGTCTGAAGGTAGCTACGTACAATGGTCGTATCGACTGGTACAAGCTCACGCCGGAAGCTCGCGAAAAACTCGATATTCAGCGTTTGGCGGTGGAAGCATTGACCAACCTCGGCATCGAATACGGGACGGGCAAACTCTTCGATTTGGCATCCCATTTCATTTTGGGCACTGAAGCCAATGACGATGATGCGAATCCAACGACACTTGTGTGTTCGCAATATGTTTCGCGCTGTTTTCGTTTGGCAGGGATGGACTTGTCGCCAAGCTCGGACTTGGCCACGGTTCCTGGGGAAATCGCAGTTTCGCCGTATTTGTATTATCAGGCAACGTTGCAACGCGACACGGACGATGTCGCTGAAGTTCGAGCCAAATCGGCCATTTGAAGACTTAGGTTGCCGTTATTGAACGGCGCCAACGCCGCCTTTACGTGGATCAGCTCCAGCTTCGATCACACGTGAACCATCTTGGCCTTGCGAAATCGACACGGCTTGGACGGCGCTGAAATTCGGTTTGCTGGTATCGACGACTTCGCCGCGTTTTTCCAAGTCTTGGATGGCATCGACGCCAAGGGCGACATCGACGAGCAATCCGCCTGCGGGAGGAGTTTCGATGCGAGGAGCCGAAACGGCTTGTTGTACGGGCATGCCGAAGGCCAAGTGCGCAAGAAGGACTTGGGTTGTGCCAGTGGCAATGCGCATACCTCCCGAGCCGCCAAGGGCCAGAACAGGTTTGCCGTCCTTGAACACGATGGTGGGGGTCATGCTGGAAACGGGACGAGCTCCGCCGCGCGGGCGATTGGGGCCATCTTTGATGCCGAATAGTTTGTAAATGCGTTCGTCGGTAAAATCGTCGAGTTCATCATTGAGAACGAATCCACCTTCGGTGACGAGGCGCGAGCCGAACAAATTGTTCACGGTGCTCGTGATGCTGGCGACGTTGCCTTCGGCATCAACGGTGACGATGTGCGTGGTGCCATGATCGTCGACGGGAATTTTGTCGGCAGGAGTGGTCGACGTCATGGAAATTTTGGCCCGACGAGCTTTCATACGAGCTTGGCTCGCCAAACTTTCAACATCGAGTTTGATAAAGGCTGGATCGCCTAGTTTGCGTACGCGATCGGCAATGGCGCCGCGAAACGTTTCCGCCAAGAGATGCGCATAGGCGCCCGAACCAAACCCGTGCGCGGTCAGATCTGCTTTGGAATGCATGTGCAAAGTTTCGAGCATCATCATGCCGCCGGCGGAAGGAGGAGGCATGGTGGCAATTTCGTAACCTTCCCATTGCGTGCGAAGAGGTTTGCGTTCGATGACTTGGTACGATTCGAGGTCTTTTTTGGACAAACGGCTGCCACCACTTCGGGCCGTGGCCAAGATGTCTGCGGCAATGGTTCCCTCGTAAAACGCTTTTTTACCTTCGGCACCGAGTTTTCGAAGTGTGGCGGCGAGTGCGGAATTTTGAACCATTTCACCGGCCGGGACGATGGCTCCCGCTTTGGCGAAAAGACCATAACGAGGGTTTGACGTGACCCATTTTTCGCTCCATTTGAGAGCGCGGCTCAAGTGGGCGCTCACAGGAAAACCCTTCTCGGCGGCCTCGGCGGGACCTCGAAATAGGTCGGCGAAAGCTAGTTTTCCCCAGCGAGCATGCATTTCGGCAATTCCAGCAATTTCGCCGGGTGTTCCGGTCATGACGCCGCGTTTGTCGTCCGCGGCGGGTCGTTTCAGAAGTTCTTCCGCAACAAGCCCGATGGGGGCGGTTTCTCGAAAATCGAGAACGGTAACTTCTTTTTTCTTTGCATCCCAAACGACGGCAAACCCTCCTCCGCCAATGCCGCTCGAGACGGGATGCACAACGCCTACGGCGAGTGCGGCAGAGATGGCTGCATCAACGGCACTTCCGCCTTTGGCAAGGACGTCCATAGCGATGGCTGATGCGGTGGCGTTCTCGGTCGCGACGGCGTATTTGTGGGCAGTTTGTCCTGGCGCAACCGGGATGAGATCCTTCGGCGGGGGCGAAGCAGTCGAAGCGGAGGGTGGAGAATTTGCGGCGACGATGGGGCCGGTGGTGTTTGCCTTGCCTGCGGTGCAACCTGCGCCGGGCAATGCGACCACGAGCGCGAGCGAAGCAACGAGGGAGAGGGTGGAGGCGGCGCGAAAAATTCGCATGTACGAAACTCCTTGGCGCACCAACGGACGCGCGACTTGGCTAGGATGCATCGCAACCAGGTCGCGAATCAACAACGGTTCGCACTTTCCGTGTCGAGGGAGAAACCAGCATGCGCTTCGTGTTCGTCATGGATCCGCTGACGCGAGTTACACACGACAAAGACACTTCATTCGCGTTCATCCGGGCTGCTCAAGGACGTGGTCACGAGAGTTTTCACTGTTTGCCGCAAGACCTGGTTCTGCGCGAGGGACGAACGCTGGCGTCAGTGCATCGGATGGAGATTTTGGCGGAGCCTCCGTACATCGTGTTGCGCAAAGACGAAGGGACGAAGGTAGTCGCGCTTGAGGACATCGATGCGGTGTTTATCCGGAAAGACCCTCCGTTCGATCAAGCGTATCTGTACGCAACGCTGATGTTGGAGCGAGCTCGTGGCAAGACGGTGATCATCAACGATCCTCGAGGGCTACGCGACGCGAACGAGAAGTTGTACGCGATGCATTTTTCGGAGTGGACACCGAAAACGATGGTGACGGCCGACCGAGAGATGATCCACCAGTTTGTCTTGGACGTGGGAGGCAAGGCGGTGATCAAGCCGCTGGATGGTGCTGGCGGATGGGGCGTGATGATGTTGCGCTCGGATGATAAGAACGGACGAGCGATTGTGGACATGCTGACGGGCGAGGGTCAGCGCGTGGCGATGGTGCAGGCGTTTTTGCCGGCTGTGTCGGAAGGGGATAAGCGGATTCTGCTGTTGGATGGCGAACCGCTGGGAGCGATTCTGCGCGTACCTCGGCAGGACGAGATTCGGTCGAACATACATGTAGGTGGGAGTGTAGTACCGACGGAATTGACGTCTCGGGAGCAAGAATTGGTACGCTCAATTGCACCGAGGTTACGATTAGATGGCTTGATTTTCGTGGGACTTGATGTGATCGGCGAGCACCTGACAGAGGTAAACGTAACTAGTCCTACAGGTATTCAGGAGCTGAGCCGGTTCAGTGGTACGGACCAATCGGTGAAGGTGATCGAGTGGGCGGAGAAGAAACGACGCTCGTGACAAAAAACCGCGTTATTTTGGGCCTTGGATCGAACCTCGGTGCACGCGGAGACACAATTGAGAGGGCAATCACGACCATCGCCGCATGGAAAGACGTGACTTTGGTTGCACAATCGTTTGTGTACGAAACACCTCCTGCGGGCGGCCCACTCCAGCCGAATTACTTGAACACCGCAGTACTTCTTTTGACGTCAAACGATCTTCGGACGTTGCTGGACTTGGCGCTCGACCTCGAGCGAGTCTTGGGCAGGGTGCGTCCAGACCCTGTGCGTTGGGGTCCAAGAACGATCGACATTGATATTTTGTGGGCGGATCAGGTGGTTCTTCAAGAACCGTGGTTAGAAATTCCCCACCCTCGGTTGCGCGAACGGGTGTTTGCCTTACGTCCGCTGCTCGACCTCGTACCGGATGCACAAGACCCACAGACGGGCGAACTTTACGCGACCTTGCCCGCCGCGAGCGACCCCATTCTTCGGGTTGGGTAACTCAACCGACTTCTGGAGGTGGCGGCAACACCTTGTCCAGGAAAAACTTCAGCACATCGAGCGGTGTGATGATTCCCACGAGTTTGCCGCTCCGAACGACGGGCAAGTGATGAATGTCCCGCTCACGAAAGATCGTCATGACTTCATCTGAGGTCGCAAACTCATCGACGGAAATGGGGGGCGTACTCATCACGTCGCGCGCCGTTACGGCTCCGCTCGTCGAGCGCAACAATGCACCCATGAGATCCGTTTCGGAAACAAAGCCAACCAATCGTTCGTGGTCATCGACGACGGGTACTCCACCGATCTTTGCGTGTACCAAAATGCTTGCAATCGCCCCAAGCGACGTGTCTTCGGTGATGACCGTCGCGTGATGCGTCATGATGTTTCGCGCGTGTCCCTTCATGGTCAGCCCTACAATGCCCCCAAGATCCTTGCGCGTCCAGCATTGTTACGCAAGTTCCTCAAGGTCGTTCCGAACAGACCTTCCCAGACATAGCCACCGAGAAAAACCCTCCACCCCCGCTGAGCCAATGAATGCTTGTCCTGCCGTTGCAATGTTACTCGGTTGAGGTGTCCTCAACACTCGTCACCAAAATGCATCCGTTCGAGTACAAATCCGCGTAAGATGCGAGCGCACGAGATCTCCTGCGGCGAGAACAGGACAAACCCATGACCACGTCCAAAGAAATGCACCCATTGCTCACGGTTGAAGGGCGCCGAAACCCGCTTGCCATGTACGCCAAGCTTCGCGCCGAAGAACCACTGACACGCATCGTCGACCCGATGCGGAAACTGCCTTTTTGGCTTTTTACGCGTTATGATGACTGTATCGAGATCTTGAAAGATCCAAGATTCGGCAAAGACTCGAAGAAACTCACCGCTGAGGAAATCGCGCGCAATGGTTTTACCGATGAGCTCGCGATGCTGGGCCAGCACCTCTTGAGCACAGATCCGCCGGATCACACTCGTTTACGTGGACTCGTCGCCAAAGCTTTTACACCCACGCGGATCGAAGGTCTACGTCCACGCATTCAAGCGATTGCCGAACAATTGTTCGACCACGTCGAAATGCGACATGAGATGGATGTCGTTGCCGACTTTGCTTATCCATTACCCGTCACCGTCATTGCCGAATTGCTGGGTGTGCCGGTGGATGATCACCCTCGTTTTCGGGCCTGGACCACGACCATCATGACGCCGCCTGCGGATGGAAACATGGACGTGATTCGAGCGGCCGGTTTCGAGTTTTTCCAGTACCTCATGGGCCTCATCGAAACCCGACGTGCCGCACCGCAAGACGACCTCATCAGCGCACTGGTTGCGGCAGAAGAAGGCGGAGACAAACTCAATGGGCAAGAGCTGGTTGGTATGCTCTTTTTGCTTCTCGTTGCCGGACACGAAACCACAGTCAATTTAATCGCCAACGGTACGTTGGCGTTGCTCGATTTTCCCGACGAACGCAAACGCCTTGAAGAAGATCCATCGCTTCTCGAATCAGCCGTCGAAGAAATGCTCAGGTATTGCGGGCCTGTCGAAACGGCGACAACACGGTTTGCTCTGGAAGAGATGACGTATTACGGCAAAACGATCCAACGCGGCGACCTGGTCCTGGCAAGCCTTTTGTCTGCGGCGCACGACGAATCTCGATTTCCGAATGCCAACCAATTCGATATTGGCAGGAAACCGAACAAGCATCTTGCATTCGGATACGGAATTCATTTCTGCTTGGGTGCTCCTCTGGCGCGTTTGGAAGGAGCGATTGCGTTCGAAGTGCTCTTGCGACGGGCGCCTCATTTTCGGCTGGCTGTGCCACGAGACTCGCTCGAGTTTCACCCTTCGTTGCTGCTGCACGCCGTGCGAAAATTGCCCGTAACCTTTTAATTGGTTTTCGTCGTCATACCAAACGATGTTCACCGCGGGCTTTTAATGCAGCCACGACGTCCTTGACGTCTTGAGCACGAGAACGCGGTACGACCAAAAGCGCGTCGCCAGTTTCGACGACAACGAGATCCTCCACACCAACGAGTGCGATCACACGACCTGATGGCGTGACCTCGGTTCGCAAATCCAGCACCAAATTGCGCTCGGCGTGGATGAGCACGGTATGTTCTGGGGCAACATTTCCGTGAGCGTCTTTGTTAGCGAGCTCCCAAGCGGACTGGAAACTACCCACGTCGCTCCAGCCGAAGTCACCTGGAACAACGGCAAATTCGGCAAGGTGATCCATGACGCCGTGATCAATGCTGATGGACGGAAGCGTCGGGAAAATTCGTTCAATGGCTGCATCTTCTTCGTCTTTTCGAGCTGCCGCGTCGATGGCATCGAGTCCTTCGGCCAATGCAGGAAGGTGGCGTCGAACGGCGTCGAGCATATCGCGCACGCGAAAGAAAAACATGCCGGCATTCCAAAGATGTTTTCCTCCGGCAACGAACTCTTCGGCTCGGGCGCGATTGGGTTTCTCCACGAAACGTTTGGCTCGACACACGCTTTGGCCAACAGTATCGGCGTCGACTTCGATATAACCAAAACCCGTTTCCGGATGTGTGGGCTTGATACCAATGGTGGTAATGACGCCCGATGCAGCTTTCGCAACGGCAAGCTCGATGGCGCCAATAAAGCCCGGCACGTCAACGACATGATGATCGCTGGGCAAGACCATGAGAACAGCGTCAGGGTCTGTCCTGGCAATACGCGCTGCAGCCCAACCAATGCAGGGCGCGGTATTACGAGCCGCTGGTTCGACGAGGGTATTGTGCACGTGCAGGTCGGGAAGTACGGCCGCGGTTTGTTCGACGAGGTGTTTTCCTGTAGCCACGTGCAAGTGATCCCACCCTACAAGCGGTAAAACTCGTTGGGCGGTTTGCATGATCAAAGGGTCATGGCCGACGAGGGGCAGGAGTTGTTTTGGACGAAGGGAGCGCGAAGCGGGCCAGAATCGAGTTCCGGCTCCGCCGGCAAGAATCAAGGCGTGAATCGAAGGTCGGTTCATGTTTGTTGTCATCCAGGTCGAGTAGCGATGGCAAGGCTTTCTGAAAATGCACGTGAATAGGCAAGCGTTGCAAGTCCAAGCGGAACAGTCCAACAAGCGGTCAAAGCCAAGGCTCGTTTTTCCAGGATGAACCTTGTGGCCTGCAGAGCGACGGTCGTGCCGAGGAATGCGGTAACAAATGCCATGACGAGGAGTGGTCCTGAAACCTCGGGAAGAATCGGGCCAAGGAACATGGCTTGCAGCGATTTTGTGCAGAGCGCGACGGCCGATAACAGCAGGGCCAAATCAAGGGCGAAGTCGGTTTTCAGCTTCATCCAAGAGGCGAGCACAAGCGATACACCGAGAAAGGAACCGCCAGGAAGGCTCGACATTCCATGCCCAAATCCCAAGAGCATCACGAAAAACATCGCTGGTTTGTCATGACGCAGTTCTTCGCGGTTCGAAGTATTCACGAGAGCGGTTGTAGCGAGCAGAATACCAGTGAGCAGTAGGCCGAAGCCGATCGCAACAGGCGTGGTCATCCATTGGTGGGCAACGAGCTCGATGAGGGCGCTCGAGACCATGCTCATGCCCGCGGCGCCCAGCATGAGGGCTGCGTCGTAGGCTGGAGCAGATGAGCGAAACAGGGTTGGTCGTGTGAGAGCGAGAAGGCCGGCACCGGCTGCCGCAACAAGTCTTCGACGAGCCGCAAAAATCAGTGCGGATGCGGTCGCAAAGTGGAGAAACGTTTCGAGCTGCGGACCACTCGAGCCAGGGTCGAGCCATATCCAAGCGACGGCGTCGTGGCCCGACCGAGACACCGGAAGTGCCTCAGACAAACCTTGGATTCCAGCGAGTAGCACAATGACGTGCACCGGGAGCACGAGCTCTTCATAGCAGTGATTTACGATCCTTGTCCATCAGGCGGCTTTTTCGTGTGCGCCTGCGTGGGATGACTCGGATGTGGTCGAAGTGATCGTGCCGGTTTGTGGGGAGCCGACGGAAACGCTTGGGGCTTGGGACTGAACGTTCGAGGCGGGAGTTCGTCCGTGGAGCTGGGCCGTTCCGGCACCCTTTACGCGGATCTTTGTTGACTCTTCGCCTTTGACTTTGGGGATGCGAACTTCGAGCACACCGTTTTCAAGGCGAGCGTCGATTTGGTCGGACATGGTTCCTTCGGGCAGCATGAGGGACCGCGCAAAGTGTCCGTAGGAGCGTTCATAAGTCCAATAGCGGTCGGTTTCATCGCGCTGGACCTCGTCACGTTTGCCACTGATGGTCAAGCGATTGCCTGTAACTTCGATGGTGACGTCGTTCTCGGTCAAACCGGGCACGTCGGCGCAGATGACATAGCTATCGTTTTTCTCGCGCACTTCGAGGTCTGGGACGAAACTTCGATGGAGTTGCGGAAAACCGCTGGTAAGTTCTGCGAACGGATCGAGGGTGCCCCAGGTTCGCAACGGGTCCCACGATGTGAGCCATTGGAACGGGTCCTGACTTCGAGTTTGTCGGGTCATTTCAGGATTTTCGTTGGGTTGGGTTTCACGTCGACGCAGAATTCCTGGCATGGTTTGCCTCCTGTGCGGTGCGAAGGTGCCGCTACGTGTAACGGGCGTTGCACGATTCATGCGCAACAAATTGGTAACATAAATCACATTTCGGCAACCTCCTCACAGCGGGAGTGAGATGATTTCGAACCGTGGTCATGAATTCGACGCCAACAACGACCTCGTGAGTAGTGATTCAAACTGCATTTATGTGTTAGTTTCCATCTTGGCTGCCCTTGCTACTGTGTAGGCGTCACGGTTGAGCTCAGATGTCGTTGTTGCGACTTTGCGCAGCATTCAAGGCATTTGAACGAACCGTGGTTGGGTACAGACAAACTCACCCTCTTCACGAGTAACTTTTTATACATTTCCATCCATGCAACGAGTCTGGGTAACGACATACATCGCTCCAGGATCACTGGGACCTTGCGCCGACAAACTGCACAGCAAGATTGCACCATGGCGCCACGGGCGAGTATTGTGTGCGCCGCTCTCGCTGTCTTTGGCGCGAGCCACACTGAACCGCGGAGCTTGATTCACCAATGGCCATTGGCGGACACGACGACGGACCTACTTCGCGTGGAAGCGCTGCAACAGGACCTCATAGCGATTCCCCACGAAGTGATGGTTTGCGCAACCCCGGTGACCTTGTACGCAGGCTTCAAGCAGGCGACTACGAAGGCGCCGCACGTGCGCTTGAAATTTCGCAAGCGTCGACAAACGAACTCATCCAGGCACTTGCAGAACTAGGTGCAGACCTAGCCCACGAGCGAAAGGTCCGCGAAACGCGACTGTCGGCGCTTATGGACGTAGTAACGCAAATCGCGATCCGTAATTATTCCGTTCGAGCCGACATCAGCGATGCCAAGGACGCAATCGATGGCGTGGCAGCTGGTCTCAACATGCTGCGTGAAGAACTCCAGTCGACCACGGTATCGCGCGCATACCTCGACAACATTTTCGCATCGCTGCCCGACGCGCTGTTTGTCACAACGCAGAATGGTGCGATCCGTTCTGTCAACAACGCCGCCGTTGACATGCTCGGATACGCGCGCCGTGAGCTCGTAGGCAAACCCCTCTCCGAGTTTGTCCCACTGGACCTCGGTTCGAGTTCGATTCACCAACTTCGGGGCGAAGAGCTCGTCCTGGTGGACAAACAAGGAACGAGCCTCGTGGTGTCATGTTCAGCTTCAGCGCTGTACAACGAATCTCGCTTCGACGGGTTTGTTTGCGTATTGCACGATATCACCGGCCGAAAACGTGCGGATGAGGAGCGCCAACGCCTGCACGACGAACTCCGAGAGCAAGCGGAAATCATTCGCAGAATGAGTACCCCGCTGATCCCAATCAGTGATGAGATCATGGTGATGCCACTCGTCGGTGCCGTAGACGCTCAACGAGCAGATCAAATCTTGAGCAGCATTCTTTCGGGCATCGCGACAAACCATCCGCGCGTTGCAATCATCGACATCACCGCCCTAGCTGGTGTGGATACAGACGTGGCAAACACGATTCTTCGCGCAGCAAGTGCGGCGAGATTGTTGGGCGTAGACGTCTACTTGACGGGAATGCGCGCGGAAGTCGCCCGAACACTGATCGACACTGGGTTAGACTTGTCCAGTGTCGTCACGTGCAGCACCCTGAAGACTGGTATTGCACTTTCGACGAAACGGCTTCAGGATCGGGCGAAGCGTTGAGGAGCCAGACGAGATGTTCGATGATTCGGTCGCATATGAAACTCGAGCCGCCACCATTCGTTGGGACAAACGTGGCTTCTTGCGCAAGTCTTTCAAGGAAGGGATCGACCATACGATCAAGGACGCCCTGGAAGACATGGGGATACTCCAAAAGATGTACGTTGGCTTCAAAGTGCCGTTGTTGGTTGACGCAAGATTGATTCGTTCCGCCGATCAAGAGTCGCGCAATTTTTGGACAAGTGCCGAGTTTGGCCAGTACGTCAAAGCCGTGGCCGTGATTTCGGGCAACTCGCCCATTGTGAACATGATTGCAAACATTTCGTTTGCCGTTCGCAAACCTTTGATTCCCATCAAACTGGTCGCTTCGGAGGAGGCAGCCATGCCATGGATCGAATGGTTCCTCGACGACGAACACGAATCCCCCCCAACCTCGGTACAGATTTTCTGACCCACAATGCCTTGGTTTTGGGCATTTTTGTTTACCCAGGTCGTCGAAATTCCCATCTACATGCGCGGAATGCGAGCTCGCTTTCACGAAGCCGCGGGCGCGAGCGCCCTCACACATCCAATTGTTTGGTTTGTCATTCCTGGGCTTTGCGATAGGTTTTACCTGGAGATTCTGCATCTACGGCCAAATTTTTGGCTAGCTGCATCAACGCGCTACGTGATTATGGTGGCAATTGCGGAGGTTTTTGCGGTCATCGCAGAAGCGCTGTATTTTCGCTTCATCGGACTAGACAAACCTTGGCGGTGGTCACTCTTTGCAAATATGGCCAGCTTCGGACTCGGCATGCTATCGCGGAGCTATTTTGGTTTCCCGTAGCGGGTCTTCGGCAAGTATGTGAACGATGCGTGAAGCTTGTTCGGCTGCGAGGAAAGACCCACAGTGGGTATCATGGTCGGGAGCGAATGAGACGATCGTCGTCTCCATTCAATGCTGGAGTGTTACCTAGGTTCGATCTACGATGGTTTGGATGGGACTTCATCGCACCGAGGTGCACTTCTTGTTTGGCGGAGTTCTGTTCGGGCTCTTGCTGGGCTGTGCGGGACCTCAAACCACGGTGCAAAAAAACCGGCCCAAATTCGCGGCCATCTCATCCACACCGGCAAACGTTGCTGTCGACTATGTAGCGATCGGGCCACGCATACTCCTGACCGCCATCGAACCACTGTTGGCTCATCGAGAAAAACTGGGTTTACGAGTCAAACGTTTGGCCCTCGAGGACGTTGTGCCAGCTTCGGAGGCCACCGAAGATGCGACGAGCCCAATCCTTGCGGCGATGCGCTTGATCGCGACAGACAGCGGACCTCGGTTGAGATTCGTCCTCCTTGTGGGGGATGCACCCGGTTACAACGAGACTGATTCCGAGCGTCGATCAGTGCCCACGTTTTACCGTCGAAAGATTCAATATTGGGATGACGATCCGTTCGAGCGCGAAAGAACGGATTTACTGGATGCTCGAGAAAAGCGGCGAATTCGTTTTGCCGATACGGAATATGCGACGGATTGGCCTTACGCGCTGGCGCATATTGATGCTCCTGGGCAAGCTGCTTTCGCGGCGAGGGCTCATCCAAAGCCCTTGGCAGTGGGCCGTGTTCCAGCGCGCGTGCCGGAGGAGGCAGTGGCGTTTGCTCGCAAAGTGATTCAATACGAAACAGCGAAATCGGAGGGGATGTGGCGGCGCAGTATGACCATTTTCACCGGGCCGGCAAACTTCGGGTCTATCGCTGATTTCATGATTGAAAACACGATGACGAGAACGCTTGACGAGAAGGTTCCTTACGACTGGGATGTGGACGTTATTTTCCCAAAGCTTGGTTCGCCATGGGCATATCCCTTTCCTGATTTGCAAGAAAAACTCGTTTCACGTCTCGATGCTGGAGCACTCATTGCAGGCTACGTAGGCCATGGTGCGCCAACGCATTTTGACGATGTTCATTACAATTACAACTATTATCAACTAGGATCGACCTGGGATTTGGAGCGTTTGCGTATTGGTGACGGGAAGCCATTTTTTCTGGCTTTGACGTGCAGCAATGGCTTTTTCGATCTGCGCGAACGCATGCAATCGGTTGCTGAGGTCTTGGTGCTCAACCCTGGTGGAGCGATTGCAGCGTTTGCAGCAAGCAGGGTCAGTCATCCGTACCCAAATGCCCTTTATGGTGATGCGATTGTCAAGACGTTCATTTCTGAGCGCGCATCGACCATTGGTGAAGGCGTCGTCATCGCCAAGGAAAGAATGCGTGATGGTGAGTTGCCGCTCGCACCGCTTTTGTTCGATTCAAATCCTGAGGAGCTAGCTGAGGAGCATGTGGGACTTTACAATTTGTTCGGCGATCCGGCAACAATTCTGCAATATCCATCCAGTGCGCGAATCAAACTGGATCCCGAGCAGATCTCATATTTGCCCAATGCTGCTATACATTTGACAGTCGAAGCCATTGGAATAACAGCGGGTAAAGCGTTCCTCACAATCGAGACCAAACGAAGCACGATTCGTACGAAAGTGCCTTCTGCATTTCTGCTCCAACAAATGCCCGAACAAGAAATGTGGAAAACGATTCGGGACACGTACGAAGCTGTTTCAAACAAGGTAGTATTGCAGACTGAAGTCACGATTGTCGACGGTTCGGCTCGTTTTTCGATAAGATTTCCTGAAATTGAGGGGGACTATGTGGCCAAAGTTTTCGCCACAGGAAACGGGACTACAAGCAGCGGGCATATCAAGGTCAAGATACTTCAGTCCGAGATACATAAGTGAACTGCACAAGTTTTTATGCTAGCATTTTACGCAACACTAACTCGACCGTGGTCTGATTTTTGTGATTTTAATTTCCATTTCTAAACCGGACCCCAGCGTTCGCATTGCTGTGTTATTGTATAATAAATCACGATTTTGCCTGGCGGACACCTGGCGGCCGCCACCCTCCGCCATGGCGGTCGCCACCCCGTGGCAACAGGAAACACCATGTTTTGATGGCTCTGCGTGCTTGGCATAAGAATAGCACACCGGGGCCGCATTATGAGCCAAGCACGAAGCATTCACCCTGGAAACACCTACCTCATTACACGACGCGTCGAGCAACGTCGATGCCTCCTGCGGCCCGACATCAAGATGAACGAATTTATTCGATATTCGTTCGCCCTAGCGGCTGAGATCCATAAGATCGAATTGCATGCATTTTGCGCCATGTCAACACATGTTCATTACGTGGTTTCAGATCCACACGGAAACCTGCCTCGATTCTTCGCCACATTTCATGGTCTCGTCGCACGCGGCGTTCAATTCATTCGGCGCTGGGAGGGTGCAGTTTGGAATCGTTCTCAAACAAGCGTCGTCCACTTGTGCACTCGCCAAGCGATCGTAGAAAAAATCGCCTATACGCTCGCGAACCCGGTTCAAGCCGGCCTCGTACGACATGCCTATGAATGGCCTGGCGTAAAAACTCACATTGACGATATCGGCAACAAGCGTATCCATGCCAAACGTCCCAAAAGAGCCTTCAGTCCCAAAAATATTAAATGGCAAAAGCACGCGTCCATCGACGTGACACTGCCCCCATCCATCGCTAAAGAGGATGCTGCGGCCTTCATTCAAGATATCAAGCTCGAACTTGCCAAACTCGAATCCGCCGCACATACAGAGATGCCGCCATACAAATTTCTTGGCATCAAACAAGTGCTCAAGGTTCGTCCGGACAGTCGCGCTACGAGCCATGAGCCTCGAAAACAGCGCAATCCCTCGTTTGCCGTTGGGCGAGGCAATGCCGACGCGCTCAAGAAAGCAAAACAAGCCTTGCGCGATTTTCGCTCGGCTTACCGAAAAGCCCGCGATGAATGGCGCTCAGGGAACAGACTCGTCGTTTTTCCCGCAGGCACCTATGCCATGCGCGTGTTTCACAACGTCAATGTGGTGAAGAACGTCTGAACTTAAATGCGTGAATGACCGTGGTTGTACTCGGGATATGCCCTAGTCTATCTTGACCATTACAGCCAGCTCGCGATTCTCGATAACACATTGTTCTGATGTGCATATCGAGAAATAGAAATTGCCGGAGATTTTGGCTTCGCCTGGTTTTTCCGGCAAAATGGGCACCTTCATGACTGCTTTCTCAGGAGCAACTGTAACGGCGTCCGTTTTTACAACGGCTTGTGGATAGCTCACACCCGTAGGAGCAGGACCGAGCTTGATTTTATACGGATACTCTTTGTTGCAATGGAATGCACCTTTGGGCTCGAGCACAACCTCGACAATGCCCTGCTGTCCCGGCTTGTATGGGGACACGGATTTCATCTCGACGCTGAAGTTCTTTTCATCGAGTTTGCCCAAGGTCGGTGCCGCAGGCTTGACTTCCAACGTCGGTGCATCTTGAACGGGCGCAGGCGGCGTTGAGCTTCCTTTGCAACCAAGTGCCCCGCACACGAGCACGGGCATGGCAACAGCACCACCTAGGGAGAACAGACAGAGCAACTTACGATGCAACTTGGCCATGCGGCGCCTCCGATGGATTGACGAGTTTCTTCGAGACCAACCCGATGAGCAAAATCGACACGACGACGCAACTGAACGCCGGCAGTCCACGAATACTAGTACTTTCTGCGAGCATTCCGTTCGTCCATGAGACATCGAGAACAGAGCCGCGCAAGCCAGCACCTGCAAGGAAAAACCATACGGCATGAGCAGAAACCGACGCCCAAGCCGCATTCGTTCGTATCCAAAGCATAGCCAACAGGACACCCTGGCATGCGAAAACCATCAACGCCTCCCAAGACAAACGCTCTGCGAATAGCAGAGGCGCAACGCCCAGAAGACCAGCGTAGCCAATAGCCCAGAAAGGACGAATTCCCACGCGTTGTGCAACAAGCAGCGGCAGACCTCGGTACAAAAATTCGTCACGTACTCCGTTGGCAACACCTCGTAGAAGACCAAAAACGAGCACGCTCGAGATGTTTCCCACGGCCACCGTCGCGCCGCCAATGACAACGCTGACCAGCACAGGCCCCGCCACGAGCGCACACGCGACACCTGCACCAATCCCAAGCTCGCGCCACTGTGTTGACTTTTTCGAGGCTCGTTGGTCGCGGCTGTCCCAACGAACACCTGCACGAGTCATCGCCAAGTCAACAATCACTGCTCCAGCAAGCGCTGCTCCGAGTGGACTCCTCCCAATCAACGTTTCAACAAGACGAACTGCCGCGGCAGTCCCTACGAGCCACCCTACACCGCGGGCGATTTCCCCCAAGGGAGTCGCTGCAACAGGAACGTCGGGCTCCGTTACTTCAGGCACGAGCGCATCCTGGCACAAGCCGGGCGACGTTGCCCAATTGGCAGTCGATCGTGGGCATCATGTCATCTCGCATTCGAGACTTCAGACGAGCGTTGCCGACAGGATCGCCTTGGAGTAGGTTGCGCACGCCTCTAGCCAAACCGCCTACGATTTGGCGCACAGTGCAGTACGTGGAGAAAAGGTTCATGAGCCCTGCGACAACGGCAGTGGAAACGAACGATTTGGATACCAACGGTTCCGTTCTAGGACGCGGTACGCGTGTACGTGGTCGTATCCAAGGGGATGGCGATCTACGCGTTGAAGGCGCGATCGAAGGAGACGTGAACGTTGGCGGCGAACTCTTCGTCGACGAAGGTGCCGACGTAAGAGGCAACGTCGATGCCGCTGTCGTGACAATCTGCGGCACGATCACAGGCGACGTGTCGTCACGCGGCGGCATCGTCATTCGCGCTGCGGCAAAAGTGTCGGGCAACCTCGGAGGTCCTGAAGTGAGCCTCGAAGAAGGCGCAGAATTCTCAGGACGCATCGATGCAGATTTTGAATTACCGGCTGAACTTTTGGGTGGTTTGTCCGGTGCGCAGTAACGGAAAGACAAACGTCGCGAACGCGCGGCGAGGAGCGTGAAACGTGGCGGGTACGATCATCGGCAATGGCATGACGATCGAGGGTGAAGTCACCTCGGATGAAGAAGTGATCATCGTCGGCACCGTGCGTGGCAAGCTCCACGTCGACGCTGCTGTCACCATTGAAACCGGAGCCGTCGTTGAGGCAGACGTCGCAGCAGCATCGCTTTCGATCGGCGGCACCATGACAGGCAACGCAAGCGCATCCGATCGCGTTGACCTCTTGACTGGCGGACGCCTCATCGGCGACGTCAAAGCAGCACGACTCACCATCGCGGACGGCGCCTCGTTCAAAGGCAACGTCGACATGGACGTGTAAACCATGACGACCCCTTCGACCATCGGTCGCGGCACGACCATCCGTGGCTCAGTCCGCAGCGACGGCGACCTCGATATCCACGGCCTCGTGGAAGGCAGTGTCAACGTCAAAGGTGAACTCGTCATCGCTGAAACCGCACTTATCAAGAGCGATGTCTCCGGTCGTCGGGTCATTGTGCGTGGTGCAGTCGCGGGAAACGTTTCGGCGGACGAACTCATCGTCGTAGAACCAGGTGCCCGCATCGTTGGCGACCTTGGTGCACCACAAATTGGAATTCGCCCAGGTGGCCTTATTCGAGGCCATGTAGCGACAGGTGCTCCGTTGCCTGCACGCGCGCCTCAAGCCGCGACACCACAGACCGCAAAGAGTCGTCCGGGCACAACCGCCCCCACAACACCGGCCGCGCGCCACACCCCAACGCCTGCGCCTGCGGCCAAACCGACACCTGCCCCAGCCCCCGTTCGTGCACCCGCCCCCCCGCGAGCACCAACGCCAGCGCGTGCACCCTTGCCGACCCCCGCACCAGTTGCCGTCGCTGCACCCCCTCCAACGGAGCCCGAAGACGAAGTGATGGTCACCGAGGTTCCAACGGACGAACCGACGGAACATGTTGCATCCGAAGCGGACGGGAACGGGCCGCCCCCTCCCGTGGTTCCTGCTGTGCCGAAAGGTGCAAAGGCACAAGTCCGTCGTGGCCGAGGAGCCAAGTGAGCAAATCGGATCGGGAGCGGCTCGTCGAGCTGCTCCGCGAACGATCGTTTGAACACAAACGAGTTACGCTCGCTTCAGGTCGAGAAAGCAACTTTTTCATCGACTGCAAACAAACAATCCTCACCGCTGAAGGTCATGTCCTCGTCGGCTCATTGATGTTCGATGCGCTGGATGCACTACCGCCGTGCAATGCCGTCGCGGGTGTTGAGCTTGGTGGGTGCCCACTGGCCAGCGCAGTATCGCTGACGAGTTTCGTCCAAGGACGACCCCTTGCAGCTCTCTATGTGCGCAAAGAAGCCAAGGACCACGGTTCGAAAAAACTCATCGAAGGCGATCGCGCACTCACGAAAAACATTCCCGTCGTTATGCTCGAAGACGTCATCACAACAGGTGCTTCGACGCTAAAAGCAGTCGACAAGCTCAGAGGCGTTGGCGCACACGTTGTCGGAGTGGTGGCACTTGTGGATCGCTTGGAAGGTGGCGCCGAAGCAATTCGAGCTGCAGGCCTGCCTGTGGTCGCAATCTGTACCCGACGCGACTTCATGCCGGATGAGTAAAACGGCTTACTTCCCTAGATGGCAGTAACCTGCGCAAATATGTAAGAAAAAAACACCCAACAAGCACCGATGTCACGAATTTTGTCTACATATTCCTACCAATACCCACAATAGAGGCGCGGCCATCGGCCTCACGCGACGAGGCGACACTTCATTGCGCCAAAAGGCCGCCGTCGACCAAAAGTTCCGTCCCCGTAACGAATTTCGCATCGTCTGAGGCCAAATAGGCCACAGCTGCCGCAACATCGTTCGGTTCCCCGATTCGCCCCAAAGGAATCGCCCGGGCCATGTTTTCCCGCGCCTTATCGCGATCCTTCGTTGTCGCCAAAATCTCCCCAACCATGGGCGTATCGATAAACGCTGGGTGGATTGAGTTCACTCGAATCCCATATTGTTTTCGAGCGCAATGCATTGCCACCGCTTTTGTCAATGTGCGCACTGCCCCTTTGCTCGAACAGTACGCCGCCAATTTCGGATCCCCAAGAATTCCCGCCACGCTCGACATATTGATGATCGAACCGCCCGTTCGTTTCATCAAACCAATTCCGTGTTTGCACCCCAAAAACGTCCCCTCCACATTAACGTAATGCACAAATCGCCATTGGTCCAGCGTCGTCGACTCAATGTCGGCGACAACGCCCACCCCAGCATTGTTCACCAAGATATCCAGCTTCCCATGCGCCACATCGATTGCCGTAATCACCTCGATCCAACCTGATTCTTCCGTCACATCGAGCGTCCGAAACGTGGCTCGTTCTCCCAATTCGGCGGTCAACGCTCGTCCGCTTTCGGCGACTCGATCCGTCAACCAAACGAACGCGCCTTCCGTGTGCAACCGCCGCGCGGCAGCCGCTCCAAGACCTGATCCCGCACCCGTAATCAGAGCGATCTTGCCTTCCAGCCTATGCATCCGCCGGTCTCCGTGCGAAATGGTTTCTCAAGACAGACTATTCTGCAGCAATTTTCTCGGCTTGTGGCACGAGCGGAAACCCGAGCGCCTCGCGTTGTGCCAAGAAGCTCTCTGCCACGAGCCGCGCCAAACCACGCACACGGCCGATAAAACGCTGGCGTTCCGTTACGCTGATTGCGCCTCGAGCATCGAGCACGTTGAAACGATGCGCTGCTTTCACCACGAAATCATACGCGGGTAAAACGAGTGCCTTTTTCGGATCGGGTTTTGCCCCTTTGGCGCTCGCATCCACACCGCGGAACAAAAGCCGCTTCGCTTCGCTCTCGTATTTGTCAAAGGCTGCGAAATGCTCTTCGACGTCCGCCTCTTCAAAGTTGTACGTCGACCACTCCCATTCAGCGCGCTGATAGAGTTCGCCATAACGAACCACATTCCCGCCCGAGTTCGAATAGACCAAATCGTAGACGCTGTCTTTGTCCTGCAAGTACATCGCAATGCGTTCGAGGCCGTACGTCAATTCCCCCGATACAGGACGACAATCGATTCCACCAACTTGTTGGAAATACGTGAACTGCGAAATTTCGAGTCCGTCCAGCCAAACTTGCCATCCAAGACCCCATGCGCCAAGCGTCGGAGACTCCCAATCGTCTTCGATGAAGCGCACATCGTGCTTCAGCGGATCCGTACCGAGCGCTCGCAACGACTCGAGATACAAATCCTGAATGTTCAGCGGACTCGGTTTGAGGATCACTTGAAACTGGTGAAACTGCTGCAAACGATTCGGGTTTTCGCCGTAGCGACCATCGGTGGGACGCCGTGATGGTTCGACAAACGCCACGTTCCAAGGTTCGGGCCCGAGCGCTCGCAAAAACGTCGCCGGATTGTACGTACCTGCGCCAACCTCGGAGTTGTACGGTTGCACAATAAGGCAACCTCGTTCGGCCCAGAAGTTTTGAAGCGTGAGGATGATGTCTTGGAACGTCATGTCAGGCGCTCTCATACACCACCCGCAGCGGGTCGTCGACAAGACGCAACGCGTACGTTTGGACAAATGTTGGAGACCCAAGCTCGGCGCTTTTCACCGTCGCATTTTTCCGCCGCTTCAAGGCTACTCGAGCCGCTTCTTGTCTACTTTCCCCGCTCCGGTTCGTGGCAATGATGTTACGAACACAAACGATTCTGGTACCTTGTACTTTGCCAATCGCTCACGACAGAACAGGCCCAACCGATCGACCAAACCCGTAGACGAGTTTGTCTCGGACACATCACGAAGCACGACATATGCCCGTGGAACCTGACCCCACTTCACATGGTCCACACCAACCACGGCTGCTTCGGAAACCATGGGATGCCCCATGAGCACCGCTTCGACCTCCGCCGGATACACGTTTTCACCACCCGAAATGATGAGGTCCTTGCTCCGACCCGCGATGTAGACATGACCGTCATCATCTTGACGTGCCAAGTCTCCAGTACGTAACCAATCATCCATAAACACAACCGAGGTCACGTCTTTGTTGTCAAAATACCCGGCAAATACGTGAGGTCCGCGAAGCTGGAGTTCCCCCACCTCACCGACTTCAACTGGCTCACCCAATCCGTCCACGATGCGCATCTCCACGAAGAACAAGGGTGCCCCCACCGAACCGACCTTGCGCCTTACGTCTTCCTTGGGCAGCCAAAAGTTGTTCGGCCCTGCCTCGGTCAAACCGTACCCCGTCTTCAGCTCGATACCGCGATCCCAGTACGCATGAAAGATCGGCTCTGGACACGGTGCCCCCCCACTGATGCAGATCCGCAAGTTCCGCAAGGCACCTTGGGCAAACCCGGACGCTTGCGACAAACCCAGAAACATCGTTGGTACACCAAAGAAAATCGATACACCTCGCGAGGCAACGAGGTGCAGCACATCCTCCGCATCGAACGACCGGCACACGATCGACGTGCCGCCGGTCATCACGAGCGGCGCAGTGAACACGTTGAGCCCTCCTGTGTGAAAGAGCGGCGCATTCAAAATCGTTACGTCGTTCGGATGCAGTTCGAAACTCGAAACCGTATTCACCGCATTCGCCGTCATGCACCGGTACGTCAACATCGCCGCCTTCGGTGTCCCCGTCGTCCCTCCCGTCCCACAAAGCACCCACGTATCCTCCCAACGCAGACGCACCTCCGCTGGCGCTCCATCGGACGCCCAATCGCGCTCCGCGAAGCACAAATCATCCCCTCGCGCCCGCGCCGCAGCGTCAAACGCCACATAGTGCAGCACCGACAAATCTTCGCGCGCTGCAAGCTCGAATGCCGTCTGGACAAACTCTTTCCCGTACACCAGCACGCGAGGTTTGATCGTGCGGATGTACTGCCCCAGCTCATGCACCGTCAGCCGAAAATTCAGCGGCGCAAAGACCGCTCCGACCTTCGCACAGGCAAACCAAATGTCCAGAACATCCACGTCGTTCAACGCCAACACCGCCACTCGATCGCCCTGACAAACACCCAGTTTCTCTCGCAAAAAATGAGCTGTTTGGTTCGCCGAACGATTCCAGTCGCGATACGTGATCGTTCTCCCACCACGAACGTTATCGATCAAAGCAACCTTGCTGGGCGAAAGCGCAGCTCGACGCGCAAGCCAATCGAACGAATGCATCAAACCGTGCGTAACAAAGAGCCCACGACAATTTCAAACGCCATCTGCGACCGCTTGACGAAACCGCCCAGCTCACGTAACGAGTCGTCTCATTATGTACATTGGCGATTGGATGGAACGTGGCGAGCGTTATTTTCCCGAGGCGCTTGCCGTTGTTGACGTAGCCAAAGGCGACGCGGGCCGATTCACCTACCGCGACATGAATCGCCGAGCCAACCGACTGGCCGCATACCTACGCGACGAAGTCGGCATTCGTCGCGGCGATCGCGTTGGTATCCTCGCCATGAATTGCGTCGAAATCCTCGATGCCTTTTTCGCTTGTGGCAAATTGGGCGCCATTCTCGTTCCCTTCAATTGGCGCAGCCATCCACGCGAAATCGAACAAATGGTCGCAAAGACAAACCCGCGCATCATGATTTTCGATGACGATTTTCGCGCGGGCGTCGCCGAAATCGCCCCTCAGTGCCCCAATGTCAACGTCTGGATGCACCTCGGAGGCGAAGGCATTCCATCGAGTTTGCCCTACACCAAGACACTCGAAGGCCGAGAGGCTCCAGCCGTCACCAATGACTCGGTTTCCGACGAAGATATCGTTTGCTTGCTTTTTACGGGCGGTACGACCGGTTTGCCCAAGGGTGCCCAAATTTCGTATCGCATGATTGCGTGGAATACACTCAATACGATCATCCACGAATTGGCTCGTGGCGATGTCACCATTACACACACGCCGATGTTTCATACCGGCGCGCTTTTCGTCTACACCGTGCCTCTCCTGACGCTCGGCGGAACAGTCGTCATCATGCGCAAATGGACCGCGGACGATATGATCTCGCTCATCGAACGCGAAAAAGTCACCTTGCTTTTCTGCGTCCCCACACAATATCAAATGATGATGCAATCGCCGAAGTTTGCCGCGGCGAACCTTTCGAGCCTCCGGTTTCTCACGAGCGGCGGTGCCGCTTTGCCCGTTTCCATCATTCGAGAATACCGGGACAAACACGGTGTCGTCTTCAAACAAGGGTTTGGCATGACCGAATTCGGCCCAGGCATTTTTTCCATGGGTCCAGAATTTGCCGAAACCAAAGCCGGCAGCATTGGCAAACCCAATTATTTCATCGATGTACGCATCGTCGACGAAAACAATCGACCCGTACCCGTTGGTGAAGTCGGCGAACTCGTCCTCAAAGGACCGAGCGCCTGCTCGGGCTACTTCGATGACCTCGACGCAACGAAAAAATCCATCGATTCCGACGGATATTTTCATACGGGCGATCTAGCACGCGTCGACGCCGATGGGTTTTACTTCATCGCAGACCGCAAAAAAGACATGTTCATCTCGGGCGGCGAAAACGTTTATCCCGCAGAAATCGAATCGGTTCTCCACGAACATCCCGCCGTCGCTTCTGCCGCAGTTATCGGAATTCCCGACGAAAAATGGGGCGAAGTCGGTCGAGCCATCGTCGTGAAAAAAGCCGGCGTTCAGGTTTCCGAAGACGAGCTTCTTGCATTCTGCCGCGACCGCATGGCCAAATACAAGGCTCCCAAATCAGTCGTTTTCGTCGACGTGATGCCCTTGACCGCCGCAGGCAAGATCTCCAAAATCGACTTGCGCAAACAATACACCTCGCACTGATTCGCATTCGAATTCGCGAGAAAGAAGGCCGCACGTGGGAGAGTCGAATTCAAGCGCCAAGCCCAAACTCCTGACGCGCGCCGTCAAAACGGTGGGCATGTTGCTCGGGCCATCCACTCCCACCGGACGAGCATTCGGGGTTGTCGAGAAAAACCTCACCCAAATCATCGACCGCGTCGGGCAAAGTGATCCTTACCTGGACCTCGTCGGACGACGACTGAGCAAAAAATTTCAATCGCGCGTTCGACGAAATTCATTCCAGGAAAACATTCTGCACGCCTTGCGTTTGCCCACTTCAACGGAAGTCGCCAAACTTCGCCACGACGTGCGATCCTTGCACGACCAAATGGAAGCCCTCAGTACGCAACTCGAAGTGGTGCTCGATTCACTCGAAAAGAAAAATTCCGTGACCGCCCCGCAATCCGAGGAATCGCCGTGAGCCTATTGTCCGATACGCGTGAACTTGGTTCTTTTTTGAAGTCCAATGCGGAAATCGTCGGGGAAATCATCCGCGTCGCTCGACAAGGTTCCATCAGCCCCTACCACTACATGAAGCCGCTCATTCTACGTGCGGCTGATATCGGCGAACCGCCTCTCGCCCCAACACCTTACGAGGTCGTTTCGACCAAAGGATCGACACGCCTTCTTCATTACGCCCCCGAAAAACGAAAATACGAAACGCCCATCCTGTTCGTCTATTCGCTCATCAATCGTTGGTACATATTGGATTTTTTGCCCGGACGAAGCCTCATCGAATTCATGGTCAAACAAGGATTCGATGTATACGCCATCGATTGGGGCACCCCTGGCCCGGACGAACGTCAAGTGGGTTGGGACGATGTCGTTAATGTCCTCATCAAACACGCTGTCAACTGGACGCTCCGTAAAAGCGGCGCCAAAGACCTCACCCTTTACGGCTATTGCATGGGCGGCACGATGGCCCTGGCCTATGCGACGCTTCACCCCGAAGGTTTACGTAATTTCGTCGCTCAAGCCACGCCCGTCGACTTCTCCGAAGGTGGCGTTTTCACCGCCTGGACCGCTCCAACGCGATTCGATGTCGATGCCCTCGTCGATGCTTATGGCAACGTCCCCATTCAACTCATGGAAACGGGCTTTTCGTCCATGGCGCCCGTACAACGCGTCACGAAATGGCTCGAGGTTTTCCGAAAAATCGAAGACAAAGATTTCGTCACGACCTTTCTCGGAATGGAACATTGGGCCGTCGATAACGTCGAATTCCCCGGCGAGATCTATCGGCAATACATCAAAGATTGTTACCAATCGAATAATTTCTGCAATGCACGCATGAAAATTGGCGGACGAACCGTCGATCTGGCGAAGATCACCTGCCCGCTTCTCAGTATTCTCGCCGAAAACGATCCCATCGCGCCACCCAAGTCCAGCGAAATCCTCAATCAACGCATCCAATCCACCGACAACGAAATCATGCGTTTCCCCGTCGGCCATATTGGTTTGTCCACTTCGAGCAAAGGGCCCAAGGTCATCTGGCCCAAAGTCGCTCAATGGATCGGACAACGAAGCGTTCGCCTTTAGGTTTTACCAGGCAACACCAACCGGCGCCCCGCGATCATCGAGCGTACCATCGCCGAGTTCGCCCAAGTGGTTGGTGCCCCAACAACGTACTTCACCATCACTCAACGTGACACACGTGTGCGCACCGTGACTCGCTGAAATCGATTTCACCCCGGACAAACCACCGACATCTACTGGCGTCAACCGCGCCGTCGTCGTGCCATCGCCCAACTGGTTGTGCGCATTGTCGCCCCAACACTTCACGCCTCCGCCCTCGAGCAACGCACACGAATACTCGCCTCCCAATGCCAACGCCGAAACACCGGCCAAGTTCGGCACGAGCACCGACTCGGTACGTGCTGTCGTCGTTCCATCACCAAGCTGTCCCTTCGCGTTGTCGCCCCAGCAACGTACTGCACCACCATCCACCAGCGCGCACGCGTGACGAGCTCCAAGCGCGAGCGTCGTCGCGCCATCGATTCCCTTGACTGTCACGAGCCGAGACGTCGGTTTTGCCCCTGGTTTCGGTTTGCCCGTGCTTGGTGCGACAAACGTTCCAAGTTGGTTCGAATCATCATCGCCAAAACACGACACACGCCCGCCACGCCAAACAAAACATCCATGCCGCGCACCCAGCGCGAACGCCGACACGCCCGAGACACCAGGCACAAGCGAAGGAGGACCGCCAGGTTCGGCATGTGAAACATTGGCCTCCTCCGCGGGAATCTTGGGTTTTGCGCCACTGGGCGATCGCGGAGGCGTCGCACCAAGCGCGTTGAAGTCAGCTCGACCCCAACACACAACCTTGCCACCATCCACGATGGCACATGTGTGATCAGCTCCAGCAGCGATCACTGATGCGTTTGTCAAGCCAAGCACGGGCGTAGGGGGGCGTGGACCTTCGTTGGTTCCATCGCCGATCTGCCCATGCACATTCGACCCCCAGCACAGCGCGGTTCCATCATCCAAACGCGCGCAAGAGTGTCCGGCACCGAGCGCAAGTTCCACAGCACCCGTGATTCCAGGAACAGCCGACATGCCGCGAGTTCCACGACGAGATCCTTCGGCACCAAAACATCGCACCGTCGAGTCTTCGAACGTCACACACGTGTTGGTTCCGCCCGCAACGACGCCGCGAATGCCAAGACAAACCGAGCTCTTGCAGAGCGGTTTCGATGCCGGGCAGGCAACCTTCGTCCATTGCCCCTCTTCACTGCACGTGGCGACAGCCCGACCATCACAACGTTCGGCAGCCGGAAGACAGGCCGCTGCTCCCTCTTTGCATGTGGACCTCGTGCAAGGATTTCCATCGTCATCAGGTGAGTCGATGTCGTCGTTGAGTTCGATCACTTGACCATTGCCGTCACACACACGCATCCGACAATCGTGTGCTTGTTGCTGGTCGACGACGGTGTTGAGCGCTGCGTTGATCATCAAGCAGCGCTGTTCGAAACACGTCGACACAACACACGGATCGTTTGAGGGCGGACAATCCAATTCTTGAGCGCACGGAATGTTCGTCTCACCCGTTGGCGTTCTCGTCTGCAATCCACAACCGCTTCCGTCGACGGCTATGAACAATGCCAACGCGATCAAGCTCGAGGCACCAAGTCGACGTGCGAAGCCCGCGTTCATGTGCGGCCACTGAAAAGCCTGCCCTCGATTCTTCATCGCAACGCGCGAATCTAGCGAACAGTGTCTTTGATTCGCAACCTGTTCGCTCTACAGATCACGACACGACATCCCAGCGCATCCTTGGCACTCGAACACGCCTGCTGTATCGTTCTTACGCGATTGTCTTCGTCTTTCGTTGCGACGAATGAGTACCTCGAACGTCAACCGAGACGGCCGCTTCGTGCCGCGCGTAGGAGCGGTGGTTGCCGGTAAATACCGCATCGAGCGCAAGCTTGGTGAAGGCGGAATGGGCTTTGTCGTTGCGGCAAGTCACCTCTCGCTCGGCGGTCAAGTCGCACTGAAGTTCTTGTCGCCAGGCGAAGAGGTTCGAGATGTCGCAGCCACGCGCCTCACGCGCGAAGCGCAGAGCGTTGCGCGTATCAAGAGTGAACACGTCGCTCGCGTTCTCGACATGGGCACGCTCGAATCGGGTGATCCGTACATCGTGATGGAACTGCTCGAGGGCATGGACTTGCAGAAGGTTGTCCGGAAGAACGGTTCCTTGCCAGTTGCCGAAGCGATCGAATACGTGCTGCAAGCTGCCGAAGGTGTCGCCGATGCACACTCGATCGGAATCGTGCACCGCGATCTCAAGCCCGCGAACTTATTTCTCTCCCGCAAGCCGGATGGCTCTCCGTTTGTCCGCGTTCTGGATTTCGGCATCGCCAAGAACCTCCAAGCGCAAAAGGAAGCGAACGACGTGAGTTTGACCGCGGGCACGGACGTGCTGGGCTCACCGCTCTACATGGCGCCGGAGCAAATTCGAAATCCGAAAGGTGTCGATCCGCGTGCGGATATTTGGTCGCTCGGGGCAATTCTCTACAAACTCCTCACGGGTCGCGCCGCGTTCGAGGCAGACAACCCTTCCGCAACATTGGCGATGATCGTGATGGACGAAGCAACACCGCTGCGGAACTTTCGCCCCGAAATCCCGCCGGCACTCGAAGCCGTCGTGCATCGTTGCTTGGAGAAAAAACTCGAACAACGTTTTCAAAGCGTTGACGAACTCGCATGTGCGTTGCTCCCGTTCGCACCAGCGCGTCCGCGCGGACGACCTTGGGTCGCTACATCCATCGCTTCACTGCCAGCAACATCGACAACCCCAACGACCACGACATCGCCCGAGACAAACTCATTTGCTGCTCAAACCATAACGGCCGCTACTATACCCACGACGGTTGCGCCTGGACAAACAGCGCGCATGTCGACGCGCTCGATCTTGACGATCACTCTTGCGGTGAGTGCATTGGCGGTCGGCGCCATTGCCATCGTGATCGCAGCATCTATGACAAACTCTTCCAAAGCGATGGATGTTGCATCCGTACCGACCACAAATGCGCCCGCATTGCCATTAACGAACAGCGCCCCCCATACGGAAATCCACGCAACACCGCCTCCACCGGGCACGAGCATCAACGTGCCAAGTGAAACTTCTAGTCCGGCTGTTTCCGCTATTCCCAGCGCATCCAATGCACCGCTCAAAAGCTTCAAACGCCCCACGAGGAATGATGCACTCGATGATCGCCTCTAGGCCTCTGAAGTGCGGAATCCTCGCGTTTGTCCTCTTTATGCTTGGACCCGCATTGGCACGCGGTGAAGGAAAATCGAGTGCCGTCACGGCGATGGCCGAAGCATTGTTCAAAGAAGGGAAAAAACTTCAGACTGAACAACGAATCCCGGAAGCTTGTCGTAAATTCGAGAGCAGTTATCGAATTGATCCGGCTCCTGGCACATTGTTGAATTTAGCCATGTGCCACGAACAGGAGGGGAAACTCGCGACGGCGTGGGGAGAATTCACTGAATCGTTGCAGATTGCAAAAAAGGCGAATCGAGCAGATCGCGTGAAAATTGCCCGCGATCACATTTCCGCCATTGAACCATTGTTGTCACGTTTTGTCGTCATCGTGCCCGAAGACGCAAGCAAGATTGGGTTGGTCGTCGAAATGGACGGCGTGCCGCTTGAAGAAGGCGCCTGGGGAACGGCCATTCCGATTGACGCGGGCGACCATCGAGCCATTGCTCGCGCTCCAAAACACAAGAACTGGGAAAAACTCGTTACGGTCGAACACAGCAAAGTCGCCACGGTGGTCATTCCAAAACTCGAGCGTTTGGCGGAGCCGATTCCACCGGATCCCGGGGGTCATTGGAAAAAGCCCGTTGGATTTGTGGCTCTTGGTCTTTCTGCGGTGTTGCTTGGCGTCGGAGGTTATTTCGGTGCAAATGCTTTGACCTTGGGCACGGAAGTCAACGCCGAATGCCAACAGCTCGTCTGTAGCGCGGCGACGTGGGAAAAAATCGATGCTGGTCGCAATGCTGCACTTGCGTCCAATTTGCTGATTGGGTTTGGCCTGGCAACGGCAACGGCAGGAACATTTTTCCTCGTGACGGCCCCGACCGCACGCAAAGAACCACGCAAAAGCGCGTACGTTCACTTCTCGATTGGACCAGATAAACAATTTTTGGGAATTGGGGGGTCATTTTGAACCAACTACGTCACGCGCTATTGGTACTTTTTGGGACGCCATTTGTGGTGTCGATGGGCTTTGGATGCGCCACCATTGCGGGACTCGACGAGGAGTTTCAGCGTGCGCCAGAATGCAATCCATTGGTTGCTCCTGCGGCGCCAGCTGTTAAGAATGCGGGGGATACGATTCAATTCGCGACGGCGATTCGCACGGTGGACCTCGACGAAGAGGATGATCTGCCGCGATTTGGGTACGACTTGGACGCCAAGTGTTCATGTACTGTGGACGGGCAAAGTTGTACCCGGCCAAACTTCGTTGATCCCAAAAAGGAGACATGTGATGACGCGCGTGGACTCGACAATGGAGCGGGCATTGCATTGTCGCGGGTTAGCACACTGGCAGCGGGTTCCATTTCGAGCATTGTGGTAAACGAAGGAGCAACGCAGGGATTGTGGTCGTTGATCATTCGGGTAAGTGATTATTCGGGAACGCCAAATGACGACCATGTCAAGGTTGCGATTTACGAAACCCCTGGCCTCATGGCCCCAGCCTGGAACGGTACGGATACGTGGCCCATTTCAAAAGCAACCGTTGGACCGTCAGGTACGGTTGATGAGCCCGTGAATTTCGATGACAAAGCCTATGTTCGCGACGGGATCCTGGTCTCGCATATTGCTCACGGTCGATTGGTATTGCTCGCATCGACCGCGCGTTTGCCCATTGATTTGGTGGACCTGACATTGAGTGCGAAAGTCGTTGCCGCATCGGGAGGAAGCTGGCGGCTCACAGAAGGAACAATGGCGGGCAAATGGACACTGCCGGCGCTTTTCAAAGACCTCGGCCAATTCCGCTATGGCGCGGGCACAATGAAGAAACTTTGCCGCGACGATATCCTCTATTTGCAAGTCAAGAACCTATTTTGCTCGACCACCGATATCCTCGACCCAGCAACTGCTGCGGGAACAACCGAGTGCAATGCCATTTCGTTCGGTATGCGCTTTGACACAGAGACCATACAACTTGGCCTTGTGAGCGATCCGCTTCCCGATCCACCTCCCGAATGTGATCCAGGGTATGATCCGAGTTCGGATTCATGCGCCAAGATTCAATGAGTGATTGATGACGACGAACGAATCTTTGCAATGGTTGGTCGACGTGCTCGCGCAAGCGCTGAATCGGGAATTCGGGAGCAAATCGTTCCCCCACTTCAACGATTACGCCTACAAGGGTACGCGATTGCGAACGTTTCGACAAACCGTGCCCGTAGTCGAGTTCACGCGGGAACATGAGACGCTCTCGTTCATCGTGACTCCGACGAACCCGGCAGAACCCGCGTATAAACGCAGCGTGCATTATGACATTGTGTACTTTTCGGAAGATGTTCCCGACGCGGAACAGTCACGAATTTACGCTCGAGATCGCGCAATGATCGACCGATTCGCAGCCTGGGTCATCCAATGGGAGCGCCAGGGCGGAGTCCTTCCGTGACGGATACGTCGCTTGTGCGTCCTCTTCAAAGCACGGATATTGCGCTCGTGCCTTTGCAATACGGAGGTTTTTCCTGTAAAGCACTGGTGATCGAAGGTGAGGATCGACTGATCGCCCGATTCGAAGCGCGGGGAAATTCGGATTGGATTGAAGTGACGGTCACGTCCGTAGATGCTCCGGGTCCTGTGTTTCGGCGGCTCGAACGATGTGCGGTACGTTATCGCGGAGCGCTGGCGGTACGCACAAGTGAGCGAAAAGAAGACGTCTCGCGATTGGTGATGGCCATTGCATTATCGATGGATCGGTTGTTGAGCCTTCATCCAGGAAAAACCATTGCCGAGGCGTTGGGGCGCAAGCGGGAATCGGGAAAATGGGTATTTGGTCGGGAATCTTTGCGCGCCATGCTTTCGCCAGAAATTGTAGAAGGGTCTGTCGCGGCAGAAGGGTTTGCCTTAGCTGACATCTATCCCAGTTCGTATTTGCAAAAGTCTCAGGAAACAATTTTGGAATTGGTACTCGATTTTCGTCGAGAAGCAGATGGACGGCGCCTCTTGTTGATTGTGGGACGGCGGGACGATTCGAAACCAGCGTTTTCGACAACAGCGCATTTATCCATTAAACATTTGTCGCTGGGCGCTGCAGATCCGCCTGGAGCTGACGCGATACGTGCGCTCGTGGGGTTCTTGTTGCAATTGCGGGATCACGAAGATCTCGAAGTGGTATTTCCAGACATACTCGCCGATGTGGCACCTCGACTTTTGGCTGAAGGGAGCGTTGTCGAGGATCGTCCTGACGAAGTGTTGAATTTGGCAATTGATGCAGAATGCGGACAATCGTGTACGTTTTGTTCAATCAAAGAAACAGCGCCGGCTGAGGATGGTGGTGATCGGGCTTTGGCGAGGTTACTCGCGGACTTGGTTTCGAATCGCGACCGTGGTGTGCGCAAAGTGCGCATCAACGGGTATGACCCGCTTGGATTTTCGCGAATACTCGAGGTGCTCGAGAAGGTGAAAGCATTGGGCTATACGGAAGCTCAAATTTTTTCACCGTGCACGCGTTTGGCAGACGAAACATTTTGCGATGCTGTGCTGAATTTGCTGCCCGAGGCAAAGAGATTTCATGTGCCCTTGTATTCGATACGCCCCGAGGTGCATGATCGGATCGTCGGTCGCGAGGGAGCGCACGCGCTGGTCATGCGCGCATTGGACTTGTTGCTGGCACGGATGAAAGCGGAAGATATTTGGTTATTGCATGTCGTAACGAAGGAAGGGCTTGGCGAACTCGATTCGTTGATATCATTTGCGCAATCACGGGGCCTTTCATTTCATCCACATATGCCATATCCCAGTTTTGAGTCTCGAGCTGATCGGTATTTTGCGTCGGTGCCGCGCATGAGCGACGTTGCCGAGGCTTTGGTCAAATCATTTTTGCGTGGTGCACATGTGAATGTGCAAGGAGTGCCGCCATGTGTTGTGTTTCAACGCATGCGACACGAAGACGTGCCTCTACGTGTTTGGCTTGACGCACCGGAACGAAAGCCGCCATTGCCCGGCACGGAATACCGTGACGAACGATTTCGGCATCGAGCTGGCGAAGCGGAGCACGCTGCGTTTCATGCGTCGTCGGTTCCGTGCCCGCACGAAAAGAAGTGTGTGCTCGCGTCCGCATGTCCGGGTGAGGTGTTACGAAGCTACGTCGAGCTGTACAGCTTGGACGAAATTCTGGCGGTGACACTACGTGAGCTCGTCGACGCTGCGAAGTGATGTGGTGTACGGTCACGACTGTTGCACAATATGGCATGCTATTACACATCGATACGATGGTGTGAATTTTATCGCCATCGCACGGTGTTGCTCACAGTGGACGTCCTGCTGACGATTTTTGTTTATGAAATGTATTTTAAATTATATTTTCTTGGCCATGGTTGGCAAAGTTCGAACCGACGTCCGGATTTTTGTAATATGAATCGCACAAGCGGACCCATATGTTCGACGCATGTTCGAACCGACGTCCGGATTTTTGGGTTCAAGGTTACATCATGAGTCTGTGTGTGGCTTGAGAATTCTCCCACTTGACGCGTCGGAAAAGTGGGAGATATACTTCGACGCATGGCTTCCGACGATCTCTCGCGTCTCCAACAAACGCTCGACGACTACGCGCAAAGCATCGAAAAATTCAAACGCGGCGAGATCACCGCAGACCAATTCCGGCCGCTTCGGCTCGGCATGGGTGTCTACGCCCAGCTCGCCCATGTCAAACACATGCAGCGCATCAAGGTCCCGGGCGGGCGAATGTCAGCCACGCAACTCGAAGCAATCGCCGAGGTCACGGAAAAGTGGGCTCTCGGTCTAGCTCATGTTACAACACGCCAGGATATCCAACTCCATCACCTCGAGATTGACGACACCATCGAGCTTCAGCGTATACTCGCCACAGCAGGCGTCCTTACGATTGGAGCGTGTGCCGATACCGTCCGCAATGTAACGGCCTCTCATCTCGCCGGCGTTGTCGAGGACGAAGTTTTCGATGTTACGCCCCACGCGCATGCCATCACGCAGTATTTCTTGTATCATCCGCACAATCGAAAGCTTCCCCGAAAATTCAAAATTGGTTTGTCTGGAAGCTCGCGCGACCACGCCCAAATCATGATCAACGACCTGGGTATGTTTGCCCGAATCACCGACGCTGGTCGCGGGTTTGCCGTGTACGTCGGCGGAGGGCTCGGCTCGACCCCCGAAATTGCCCATCTCTGGCGCGAGTTTGTCCCGGAAAAGCAAATGCTTGCCGCTTGTGACGCCGTCATTCGCGTATTTTTCCGCGACGGCGAACGCAAAAACCGCAAAAAGGCACGCATCAAATTCCTCTTGCGCAAACTCGGCGAAAAAGCTTTCTTCGAAAAGCTCGATCAAGAATTCGACAAAATCATCGCAGAAGAAGGCCCGGCCCTCCAAGACGAACTTGACCGCCGTTTGGCCGAATGGAAAGACGAAGACGTTCCTGCATTGCCCCCCGGCGGCGTTTCACTCGGCGATCAATCCTTTGCACGCTGGAAAGCCACAAACTCCATCGCCCAAAAACAACCCGGATATCGCGTCGTCACCGTGAAATTGCCCTTGGGTGACATCACCGCCGAGCAAATGCGCCGCCTCGCCGAAATATCACGTCAATTCGGCAATGGCGAAGTCCGCACGACCAATACCCAAAACTTCATTCTCCGCTGGGTTCCCGAAGGAAACCTCGTCGCCCTACATCGAGCCCTCACCCTGGTCAACCTTGCCGAACCCGATGCCGATCACATCACCGATATCGTCTCGTGCCCCGGCGCCGATTATTGCTCCCTCGCCATTACCAAAAGCATGGCCGTGAGCGCCCGCATCCGCGAACATCTCGCCGCCAATGTCTCCTCGTCGAACGTCGACGACCTCATTCGTTCCATTGGCGAATTCAGCATCAAAATCTCGGGCTGCCCCAATTCGTGCGGACAACATCACGTCGCCGACATTGGAATGACGGGACTCATGGTCAAAGGCAAAGATGGCGTCGAACGCCCCCATTATTCGTTGCGCGTCGGAGGCGGCTGCGGACCCAATGCAATGATCGGCGAACGCCTCGATGGTCGCGTTCCCGAAGAAGAAACTCCCAAAGTCGTCGCCGCAATCGCTCAATGTTACGTAACAGAACGTGCAGCCGGAGAATCTTTCCGCGAATTTGTGACGCGCAAAGGTGCGGGCGAAATTTCTCGCATTGGATTCGGCGCCGCAAGCGATATCATTTGATGTCAAATCAGTTTGGATGATAACCTCGGTTACGGGAGGTTCATCCATGCGTCGACTAGCTTCGATTTCTCCATTTACCTTGTTCATTTTGTGTTTGGGTTGCGGCTCGGACCCAATCACCCCATCATCAACCGAACCCAAAAATTACAAACTCGGAGGCTCCGTTTCGGGCCTCGAAGGCTCGGGCTTCGAATTGGAAGTCGCCCTTGATCAAGCCCTCAATAGCAAACTCGCTATCTCGGCCAATGGCAACTTTACGTTCACTCCATCGTTGACCGACGGTGCTTCATACACCGTTTCCGTTGCCAAACAACCCACGAACCCCGATCAGAATTGCAAAATCAGCGGCGGCTCCGGCACCATTGGCGGCGCCGATGTCACGAACGTCGCTGTCGATTGCGAAACGTTGCCTCTTCCAGGACGCACCATTGGCGGCGACGTCTCGGGGCTCAAAGGCACCGGGCTTGTCCTGCAAAACAATGGCGGCGATAATTTGACGCTCGCCTCTGACGGCCCATTCCAATTCGTCACCAAACAAATCGACGGCCAATCGTATGACGTCAGCGTCTTGACGCAACCGACAAACCCCGCGCAAACATGCGCTGTTTCCGCAGGAAAAGGCACAGTCGACGGCATGGATATCACCGATATTGGCGTAAAATGCGTCGATGATCCATTACCTCCAACCAAATACACCATTGGGGGAACCCTCGAAGGTCTCAAAGGCTCAGGCCTCATCTTGCAAAACAATGGCGGCGACGATTTGACGCTCAATCAAAACGGCGCATTCTCCTTCACCACCCAGCTCGACGAAAGCACCGCTTACGACGTAACCGTCGCCATGCAACCGACAAATCCGTCGCAATTCTGTTTCATCACCAATGGCGCCGGCTCCGCGTCGAACATGTCTTCCAACGCCGTTACAGTGAAATGTTCTGCCGACCCGTCTCTCGTTGATGTCACGAATGCCGATCGCTGCGATTTTCTCGATCCCGCGCATTGCCTCTATCCCTTCCCCAACGACCATTTCAGCATTGTTGATGCAACCACCGACACCGGACGGCGCCTGGCTCTCAACGACGCCTCCATGCCTCTCAATCAACAAGTCGACCTTTCCCCCGCCGTGGGTGCTCCCGCAGGGACACTCATCAGCCCCGGAGGTATCCCCGTCACGGCGACCGATATGAATTGGAGCGACGGATTTTCTCCCGGCCAAATGGTTCTCACCTATGTCCCCGACTTGGACATCGGACAAACAGGTATCGGGCAAGTCAATTACATGGAACGATCCCTCGAATCCGATTCGCCGCTCATCGTCATTGACGCCGAAACGCACGAACGCCACCTCGTATGGGGCGAACTCGATTCTTTCGCCATGAGCGCCGCAACACGTTCGCTCATCATTCGCGCAGGAACCAATTTCCGCGAAGGTCACCGCTATATCGTTGCTTTGCGCAATCCGAAAAACAAAGATGGAGTGCCCATCGAACCGTCCACCGCATTCCAAGTCTACCGCGATGGTGTCCCTTCCAATATCCCCGAAATCGAATCCCGCCGAGCCCACATGGAATCCATCTTCAGCGCGCTCACGGAAGCAGGCATCGATCGCAACACTCTTTACATTGCCTGGGACTTCACCGTCGCCAGCCGCGGCGGTTTGTCGTCCCGAATGCTTCGTATTCGCGACGATGCCTTTGCCAAACTTGGCAACAACGCTCCCGCATTTACCATTACCAGCGTCACGCAAAACCCAGATGTCAATCGTTCGCGGCGTATTCAAGGTACGTTTGTTGTGCCAAACTACCTCAACCAAGCCGGTGGCGTAGCTGGTTCATCCTTCAACTATGACCTTCCGAACGATGGTTTGCCCGATCAAAACACCGGCGCAGCAACCCTCACCGCCAACTTCATCTGCAACATTCCTCGAGCAGCCCTCGCTGACGGCACGATGAACAATACGCCGGTCACCCCAGGTCGTGCGGCCATTTATGGCCACGGACAACAGGGCAGCGCCAGCCAAGTCAACAGCGGCAGCGCTTCGGGCGAATTGTCGAACATGTACAATTTCGTCTTCTGCGCCACGGACTTCATTGGTATGTCCACGAGCGACAACTTGAACATTTTGCAACTCGTCGCGCAGTTTGGCAAGATGAACACCTTGGCGGATCGATTGCAGCAAGGATTGCTCAACAATCTGTACCTCGTGCGCCTCATGATTCACCCCCAAGGCTTCATTTCCGACGCAAACTTCCGCGGAGGCCCCACGGATCAACCGCTCATCGATACCAGCGCAGCCTATTATTACGGCATTAGCCAAGGCGGAATTCTCGGCGGCGCCGTCGTTGCCTTGTCGCAAGACATTCGCCGCGGCGTCTTGGGCGTCACCGGAATGAATTACAGCCTGCTGCTCGATCGCGCCACCGGATTCGATCAATTGCGCCCCTTCATGGATGCCGCATATCCCAACGAATTCGATCGTCGCCTCATCTTTTCATCCGCACAGATCCTCTGGGATCGCGGCGAATCCAATGGATACGCCTGGCACATGACGACGGATCCACTTCCAAATACGCCTACCCACGAAGTCCTCATGCAAGATGCTTTTGCCGACCATCAAGTCACGCAATGGGCGGCAGACATCGAAGCACGTACCATCGGCGCGCGTATTCATGCGCCAACACTCACCCCCGGTCGCTCCATCGACAAGTCACCGTATTATGGGATTTCGGCTATCGAAAGTTACCCATTTTATGGTTCGGCAGCGTTTGTCTGGGATACCGGCCCCTTCGACATGATGGCCAACAAAGGCACGCCGCCTCCACCCGTTGGAAATACCGCTTTACGCGACGGCGTTGATCCGCACGGAATTCCACGGCTCCAACCCGGCGCCCGCCAGCAAATCGCCGAGTTCCTCAAGCCCAACGGCCGCGTCATCGATCCGTGCAACGGAATGCCCTGTATCGTGCCGTAAAAACGTAAGCACGGACAGAAAAACCCATTCGCACCCCAACGCCCGCGAAAGCTGCCATTCGATGGATTCATTCCACGGGCGTTGTGGTGTTTTTCTCCGCTCAGGAACTATTTCCGCGTGTATTGCTCGTGAAGCGCAACCGCCACGCGGCCAATGAGTTCATAAGGAATGGGCTTGCCAAACTTGAAGCTCAAATTTCCTTTTTCATTTCGATATTCGGATAGTTCCCGAATCAGCGCCGCGTCATCGTTCACTGGCGGATACACCCCCAGGTGATTCTTGAAGGCGGCAAAATAGAAAAACACTTTTCCAGACCGATACGCGGGCATGCCATAACTGATACAGCGTTGCGCCTTGGGTATCGCGGCCTCGACAATGCTTTGAATCCGGTGCAGCACTTCCTGTGTTTCTACAGGTGCGCTCGCAATATACTGCTCATGGGACGTAAATCGGGGTCTCTCGGCCATTGCCCTACCTCTCGAGCCGCTGCACCTACCGCGACAAACGTTGCAAGTCAAGTGCGTCCACGAACTCGATCTGGTCAACGACGGCAAAAGAAGATTTCGTCGAATTCGCCTTCGGTATCCAGAGGTCGAGAAACCATTTCCACGCGGTAACCGACACTCTCCAGAATTTCGAGCCATTTGGCGCGTGAAAAGACGCCCTCGAAATGACGATCGTGAACTGCTTTCACGTCCGTTCCATCCCGCAGAAGAAACGCGTACTCGGCCACCGCCATGTCGTCATCGGGATCAGGATCCCACGACCATTCCATTCCCCGCAAGGAACGATTGCCACCGTCTTCTTCAAAAAATTCCGTGTGATCCCGAAAATTCTCGCGCGTGCAGTCGGGAGCGAACAAGGCTCCACCACCAGGACGCGTGTGCACAAAAGCGGTTTGTATTGCGGCCCGAAGATCAGCTTCGGTCGTCATGTAGGTAATGGCATCGTGAACCAAGACCGCATCAAAAGTTCGATCAAGACGAACCGTCCGCATGTCGCCCACGATCCTTTCGCATTGCGGAACGATCTCGCGACTCAATTCGAGCATCTGGCTCGACAAATCCACCAACGTACACGTAAAACGATCGACGAGGTAATACGCATTGTTCCCAGCTCCAGCCCCAAGGTCCAACAGCGTTGGGTTTGGCGGCAAATCAAGGCGCAGGAAGTTCTCCTTGTACGACGTGGCTTCGTTGAAGTGATCCTCGTAAGGGTCCAGCAATCGATACCAAGGAACGAGGTCACGATAAAGCAGGGGCAACATTTGACCTGTAGGCATTGTCATCTCGTATCATAACACCCTTGCACCCATACGGCCGTTGTCTACTCGTTTTTTATCCAAAACCAAGTTGTTGAGCAGCCGACGAAAAGCAACGACCTCCCATGAGCGGATACCCCACCAACGCCATGACTTGGCAAACTCATGCGCGCCAAACCACTTTCACCTGGGCAAACACATCACCCGTTCCCTTGTGATTCACCTTCGACTACATTCGCAAAAATCACCCAAGTGACATCATGACCACAACCAAATCCGTTTCACATCAAAAGAAAAACCCGGCCATGAAAAACGATGCCAAAATCGTCGTCGAAAACGTCAATGTTCCCGGCCAAACGACACGTGTCGAAGCTGCCAAGTACAACGCCATGAAGGACGCGCTCTTGCGGATCCTCCCCGCCAAACCCCCCGGTATCACCCAAAAACAAATGATGTCCGGCGTCGTCCCTCACCTCCCCCAAGACCTCTTCCCCGGTGGCGCCAAGTCCGGCTGGTGGATGAAATGCGTCCAACTCGACCTCGAAGCCAAGGGCACCGTCGTCCGCGATGCCACCAAACCACTCACGTGGCGCAAGCCTTGACCTCGCGATCTACAGCCCCATCGTCACCTCCATAAATTCTTTTCAAGTCCACACCAAACGAGTAGGGTGCGCGCCCACGAGCGGATCCTATCGGAACGCTGCGGAGGATACGGATGGCCACACGACTTCCCGTCTTGAACGAAAACGCGCCAATCGGGGGGCATGAGAAAGGTTTCGCGAAGACGTTACGCACCGACAACTGGTGGATCGGACCTCTGGTCACGCTCCTCGGTTTCAGCGCGTTCATCGTCTACACAACGTGGGCCGGTCTCCAAGGGCAGTTCTATTATGCCGAACCTTACCTGAGCCCGCTTTATTCGCCGGTGCTCTTCACGAACTACGGCATGCAGGGCATTCAAGGTGCCGCACCGCTGAAGCACGCGCTTTTCGGCGGTTGGCCCACGTGGTTGCCCTCGTTTGTCCCGGCATCTCCCGCGATCTTCATCCTCGCGTTTCCCGGTGCCTTCCGTTTTACCTGTTACTACTACCGCAAAGCGTATTACCGCGCCTTCGCCGGTTCTCCGCCAGGTTGTGCCGTCGGTCCCGTCGCTCAATCGCGCACATACAACGGCGAACGCCTCTTCATGGTGTTCCAAAACCTGCACCGCTACGCACTCTACTTCGCCCTCATCTTCGTCGTGATCCTCAGCTACGACGCAGTCTTGGCCTACTTCAAAGACGGCAAGTTCGGCGTCGGCGTGGGCTCGATTGTCCTGACAATCAACCCCATCCTCATCGCCAGCTACACCTTCGGTTGCCACTCGCTTCGCCACCTCATCGGTGGTCACGACGACTGCATGTCGTGCGGTCAGCAGACCATGAAGTACGGCGCTTGGAAAAAAGCTTCTTGGCTGAATGCTCGGCACATGCAGTTTGCCTGGGCAAGCCTCGTCTGGGTTGGGCTCACGGATCTCTACGTGCGGCTCGTGGCGATGGGCGTGATCAAGGATCTCAACACCTGGGGCTGAGCCTCCATTCGAGGACACGATGCTGGACGTTTCTGAACTTCAAACGATCGAACACGACGTTCTCGTCATCGGTGCTGGTGGTGCCGGTTTGCGCGCAGCAATTGCTTGCAGTGCAAACGGTATGAACACCGGCGTCGTTTCGAAAAGCCTTCTCGGCAAAGCCCACACCGTCATGGCCGAAGGCGGCATGGCTGCGGCCATGGGCAACGTCGACGCCCGCGACAACTGGAAAGTCCACTTCCGCGACACCATGCGCGGAGGCAAATTCCTCAACGTTTGGCGCATGGCCGAACTCCACGCCAAACAAGCCCCCGATCGCGTTCGCGAACTCGAAGAATGGGGCGCAGTGTTTGACCGGACAAAGGATGGTCTGATCAGCCAACGCAACTTCGGTGGTCATCGGTATCCGCGTCTTGCTCACGTCGGAGATCGCACGGGCCTCGAACTCATCCGCTCACTGCAAGATCACGGCATCCATCAAGGCATCCACTTCCACATGGAATGCACCGCGCTCGGCCTCTTGAAAGATGGCGAGCGCATCGCCGGAGCGCTCTGTTATTGGCGCGAAACGGGACGGTTTGTCTTGTTCAAAGCCCCCGCCGTCATCCTTGCCACGGGCGGCGCTGGCAAGGCTTGGCGCATCACGAGCAACTCGTGGGAGTACACCGGCGATGGCCTCGCGATGGCGTATCACGCAGGCGCAGAACTCATGGACGTCGAGTTCACGCAGTTCCATCCCACCGGCATGGTGTGGCCTCCGTCCGTGCGCGGAACACTCGTGACCGAAGGTGTTCGCGGCGATGGTGGCATCCTGAAAAACCGCGACCAAAAGCGCTTCATGTTCGAGTACATCCCGCCGAAATTTGCAGCGGAAACAGCGGATACGGTGGAAGAAGCCAACCGCTGGCTCGAAGGCGACAAGAGCGCTCGACGACCACCCGAACTGCTCACGCGTGACGAAGTCGCTCGAGCCATCAACGCCGAAGTCAAAGCAGGTCGTGGATCACCACACGGCGGCGTTTTTCTCGACATCGCGTCGCGCAGGCCACCCGAGTTCATCAAGAAAAAACTTCCGTCGATGTACCACCAGTTCAAAGAACTCGCGGAAGTCGACATCACCAAAGAACCGATGGAAGTCGGCCCGACGCTGCACTACTTCATGGGTGGCGTTCGCGTCGATGCCGAGTCGCAAATGACGCGCGTCCCCGGTCTTTTCGCATGCGGCGAAGCGGGCGCAGGTTTGCACGGGGCAAACCGCCTCGGCGGCAACTCGCTCTCGGATCTCATCGTCTTCGGCAAGCTGGCTGGTGACGGAGCTGCAAACTACGTCCGTAGTTTGTCCAATCGTCCCACACCGGTGAAGGAACAGGTCGAACAAATCGTTCGAGCTGCAACGGCTCCGTTGAACCGCGAGTCCGGTGAAAACCCGTATGTTCTTCAGGACGAACTCCAAGACATGATGGGTCGATGCGTAGGCATCGTGCGTATCGAAGAAGAGCTCAAGGAAGCGATCGACGGTCTTGACAAACTCAAGTCACGCGCGAAGAACGTCAAGGCGCACGGGGCAAGTCAGTACAATCCGGGCTGGCACGCAGCGATCGACATCGGCAACTTGCTCTTGGCATCGGAAGTCGTGACGAAAGCCGCGTTGATGCGTCAAGAGAGCCGCGGAGCGCACACGCGCCTCGATTACCCGGGCGAACGCGACGAATGGCTCAAGTACAACGTCATCATTCGCAAGTCGGCCAGTGGCGAGATGGAGGTCGAAAAAGTCGAACGACCGCCGGCACCGCCCACCCTGCACGCAATTGCGCATTCGAAGATTGAAGACTTGGAAGCCGGCAAAGTCGGCGCCGAGGAGGGCAAATGAGCAAGCGAGTGTTCCGCATTTGGCGCGGCGACAAAGACGGCGGCAAGTTTGTCGATTACGAAGAAGAAGTCAGCGAGGGCATGGTCGTCCTCGACATGGTGCACCGCATTCAATCGAATCAGGCCAATGATTTGGCGTGTCGGTGGAATTGCAAAGCCGGCAAGTGCGGCTCGTGCAGCATGGAAATCAATGGCAAACCGCGCCTCGCGTGCATGACGCGCATGAATACGTTTGGCCCGGATGAAACGATCACGATTCAGCCCTTGAAGACGTTTCCGATCATCAAGGACTTGGTCACCGACGTTTCGTGGAATTACAAGCAAAACAATCGTATTCCGCGCTTCAAGCCCAAGCCGAAAAACGCCGACGGCACGATGCGCATGCACCAAGAAGACGTCGATCGTCCGCAAGAATTCCGAAAATGCATCGAATGCTTCTTGTGCCAAGACGTTTGTCACGTCATTCGTGATCGCGGTCAAAAAGACGGGTTTGTCGGGCCGCGTTTCATGGTTCGTCTCGCCAGTCTTGAAATGCACCCACTCGACGACGATGATCGCGTGCCGGAAATCAAAAAAGATTTCGGTTCGGGCTTCTGCAACATCACGCGTTGTTGTACGGAAGTTTGTCCCGAGCATATCGGGATTACGGACAATGCGATCATTCCGCTCAAAGAACGCGTCGTCGATCGGTATTACGATCCGATCGTTCGAGTGGGGCGACTTTTGACGGGCAAGAAAGTCCGCATGAAGTCACGATTCGAAGACGGCGGCGAAAACTCGAAATAAAGACGCACGACGTCATCCGTGATTTGGGGTATCGGACGTGAAAAGCGATTCGATACCCCAAATGCTCACGAAGCTCGAAGATTTCAAGAGGGGCAAACGCATGGCCGAAAAACTCACTCTGAAAAAAATCTCCGCCGCGAGCATTGGACAAGCGCTCGAATTGGCCGATCATTATCGGCTTTTGAACGAGCCAGCTCAAGCTGAGAGCATTTGCCGTGATATCTTGGCCGTAGAGCCCGGACACGTGGGAGCGAAAAAAGCGCTCCTCCTGGCGCTGAGTGACCAAGTGATTGGTGGCGCATTGCCGGATGTCGTTCGCGCCGCGCTCGAATTGGCGAAAGGTTTGCCGGACGAATACGAGCGCGTCTATTACACGGGCGTGGTGCACGAACGCGAGGGACGCGCCCACGTGCACCGCGAGGGTTCGTTCGCGTACAGCAAATTGCGGCAAGCGGCGGATTTGTTCGAGCAAGCGGAGAAGATT
>JBGAOI010000059.1:0-21049 GCA_044221885.1 Polyangium sp. (in: bacteria) | reverse complement strand
TGAAGTCGTCAATCAAGACGATCAACCAACGTGGGCCGGTGGCTCCGAGCTGTTCAACCCTCCTGGCGGCTCCACCAATTCCAATCGGTAACTGCATGTGGTGACGCCGTGATCGAGTCGACCATTCTCTCCAGACATCGGGTCGAAGTTCGTGGTGGTCGCATCAAAGCGGCCAAGACTGCGTGGTTGGAGATTGGAACAGAACCCGTCATCGTCGGTCGCAACGCGCAGTGCCAAGTCGTTCTCGACGACGCAAAAGTCAGCGCCGTACATGCCGAGTTTGTCGCAACGGAACATGGCGTACGCGTGCGCGATCTTGGCAGTCGCAACGGCATTTTTGCGGGCGGCGTACGTCTCGGCGAAGTCTTTCTTCTGAACGCGTGCAAGCTGCGTCTCGGCGAAACCGACATCTCCTTCGAGCCAGCTCGACCCGAGAAAGTCATCATCCCGAACATCAGCGAATTCGGACCGCTCGTTGCGCAAAGTGCTGTGATGCGCGGCATTTTCGAGAAGATCTCCAAAGTCGCTCCGACGGATCTCACCGTGCTCATCACTGGCGAAACGGGCACGGGCAAAGAGGTCGTCGCACATGCGATCCATCAGGCGAGCGCACGCGCAAAGAAACCTTTCGTCGTCGTCGATTGTGGATCCATCCCGCAAAGCCTGGCCGAAGCGACGTTGTTCGGTCACGAGCGGGGCGCTTTCACCGGCGCGATCGACAAACGCATTTCGCCCTTTTTGGAAGCCGATGGTGGCACCATTTTTCTTGACGAACTCGGCGAGTTGCCGATCGAAGTGCAACCCAAACTCTTGCGGGCTGTTGCGGAACGTCGCATCAAGAGCGTGGGTGGTTCGTCTTATCGTGAAGTCGACGTTCGCGTTCTCGCTGCCACACGCCGCGATCTCGTTCGCGCCGTCAATTCAGGGACGTTTCGCAGCGACCTTTACTTCCGTGTGGCGCAAGTGCGCATCGAACTACCAGCCCTTCGACAACGTCTCGAAGACATCCCCGTTCTCGTTCGACGCATGCTCAAAGATGCGGGGGAAGAGGCCGCGTTCGAACGCGTTAGCAACACGACGCTCGAACGCCTCATGCGTCACGATTGGCCAGGGAACGTGCGCGAACTCAAGAATGCAGTCGCCGTCGCGTTTGCCCTCTCGAGCGACACGGAAGAACTCGACATCGCTGCGCACCTTGGTGCTTTGACGGAAATGCACGAACCGCACTTTGCGCCCCATGCGTCCATGACAAACGACAACGTGACGTCGTACAAGGGCAAGGGGTTCCAGGAAGCCAAACACGATGTGCTTGCACGCTTCGAACGCGACTACTTTGCGACGCTTTACGATGACGCCAAAGGCAACATCTCGGAGATCGCGCGACGTGCAGGTATGGAGCGCGCCCATGTCCGCACGTACTTGAAGCGTCATGGGATCGTCACGAAATCGGCAGAAAACGACGGCTAAATCGCTCGTTTGTCTTGCCAAATCGCCGGGTTGTCAACGGAAGCGCACAGGAATCGAACCTGCCCAAGACAGCGGAACTGCCCCGCACCGATTTTGAAGACCGGGGGTGGCACCAGCCAACCGAGCGCTTCCACTTGCCGTTCTATACGTCTTCGCTGCAAAGCGCCATCACGGTGCGAATCGAGATCGATCCAAGATATTCTCGCCGCGTGCGCCGCTTCGTTCTTGGTACCGCCGGACATGTCGATCACGGAAAAACCACGCTTGTTCGAGCCCTCACGGGCATCGATACGGATCGCCTTCCGGAAGAGAAACGCCGTGGAATCACCATCGAACTGGGTTTCGCGCCATGGCACCTCGATGAGGGCATTGAAGTAAGCATCATCGATGTTCCGGGACATCGACGCTTTGTGCACACGATGATCGCTGGTGCAGTGGGCATGGAGCTCGTGCTCCTGGTTGTCGCTGCGGATGAAGGCGTGATGCCTCAAACACGCGAGCACATTGCGGCGTGTGAGTTGCTCGGCATTCGTCGCGCAATTGTGGTCGTCACGAAAATGGATCGAGTGGGTGAAGAGCTGGCGCAACTGGCCGGAGACGAAGCCGTCGAGCTTCTTGCGGGGCGCATGCAAGCCGATGTCGTCGTGTGTTCGGCGCGTACAGGCGAGGGACTCGACAAGGTTCGCGCCATGGTTCGTCGCGCCCTACTCGAATTGCCGCCACCAGCAGCCGCAACGCGAGCTCGTCTCAGTGTCGATCGCGTTTTCTCGGTGCGTGGTGCAGGCACTGTCGTCACGGGAACGCTCGTTGCGGGGCGCATGGCGTTGGGCGCGCCACTGTTTGTCGTGGGCACGGGTCGTGCGGGTGAACGAAGTGCCGACGGAGAAGTGCACAAAACAGGAGCGCGTGGTCTGCATGTCCATGACAAACCCGTCGACTTGGCCGAAGCGCCAACGCGGCTCGCCTTGAACCTGGCGGGTTTGCCGCTCGAGTCCGTGCACCGAGGCGACCTGGTGACGGACGATGCGACGGTGGTGCCGACGCGAAGGCTCGACGTGTCGCTCACGGCGGTGGCGCAGGTTCGTCATGGTATGACCATTTCGGTGTATGTGGGGACGGCGCGTTCGGCCGGAAAACTGGACTTATTGGGTGATCCATTGGAGGACGGTCGATTCTTGGCGCGATTGCGTTTGGCCGATGCATTGCCTGTCGTTGGCGGAGACCGTTATGTGATTCGCGGGTCCGATATTGATGGGCCCTCGGGGGCCGTGCTTGGTGGTGGAATTGTCCTCGACGCGCGGCCTCCGCGAAAACGTCCCCGAGCCTTACGCCGTACGGTGCTCGAAGGATTGGTTGCGGCTCGAGATCCGCAGGAAGTGATGCGGGCGTTGGCGAATGAAGTCGCGCCGAGTCCATTTCCGCGGCAGGAATTGCCTTCGCGGTTTTCGATATGGGCATCCGAATTGGAAAGGGCAGGGGACAAACTCGCGGACAAGGGCGAGCTTGTTCGAGTGAAAAAATATGGATTCATGATGCGCACGTCGCTCATTGAATTGGCGACGAAAGCTCGAACGTGGGTTGTCGATCACCATCGCAAGTCGCCGCTTGATCGCGGAATGGTGAAAGAAACGTTGCGAACGCGATTGGCGGATTTGGCTGGTGCCGAAGCTGCGGATGAAATCATCAAAATGGCGGCATCATCGAGCAGCACGGTGGCGGGCGAGCCGCTCGTGATTGACGGGGACATCGTGCGGTCTCCATCGGCCGTTGCGGCGCCGGCGCGAAGTGGTGGCGACGGGCCCGTAGGCGCGGCACTCGATGCTTTGGAAAAGGCTGGTTTGAAAGGCCAAACAGAATTCATGGTCAAAGAGGCGACGGGGGCAGCGCCGAAAGACGTCAAGGCGATCTTGGCCAAATTGGTTCGCGAAGGACAAGCCATTTACGCCGGAGAGCTTTGGTTTTTCCGAAAAAATATCGACGATTTACGCGACAAAGTCAAAGCGCTCTTGGACAAACAAGGGCGAATGACCATAGCGGAATTCAAGGACTTGTCAGGACTTGGGCGAAGGCAGGCGATACCGTTGCTCGAGCTCTTCGATCGGGAAAGCGTTACCAAGCGTGGACCTGATGATAGTCGCGTCGCGGGAAAGTGATCGGCCGACCTTTTATTTCGCGCCTCAATGTTTCTCTCGACAGTACGCTCCCGGATCGCGTAACATCCTACGCACGTTATGACAAACCCCGATTCCAACGCTGAACAGTCGTATCAAGCCGATGCCTACGCGCCGCCTACGGCGCCGATGCCCGAGCCACCGCCGATCACCGCGCCGTACGAGACGACCCTCGGGCAACGGATCGCAGGAGGATTGCTCATAACGAACGCGCTGATTCTGGGTCTCGAAATGGCACTCATGCCGACGGATCCAACGGCAAGCGATCCATTCAGTTCTCCAGGGCGTTCTGTCATTCCCGCATTGATCGATGTATTCATTGGCATCTCGTTGCTTTCGAAAAACAAGAAAGTCGTGCCTTGGGCGATATTTCGAGCCGCTTTGGGCTTGGTTGTTTTCGTCGCTCTTCGCGCCTTTCAAGGCGATATGCTGCTGGTCGTCATGCAGCTTGCCGTCAGTGGTGCGTTGCTTCTTCTGCTGATTGGCGACGCAGGTAAACCACGTATTGCCGTGGCCAGCGCCCTCTTTGGGACCTACGGGTTGCTGAGTATGATTGGCATCAGTGCCGAAGTTACTGGGAAAAATCCAATCGCTGCCATCATTCAAGGTGCGTCGGGACAACTGGAAGCCGAACCGGCAAGCGTCGTGATTGGCGAAAGTTCGCATTATCAAATTACGGCTCCCAATGACAAATGGCGCTTGCGCACGCGTGCTGCGGCGAAAAAAGACAATGCATTGGCCGATCGGTGGCTCACGCGACCGGATGTCGATGCGCACGTGATCGTCATTGCCGAGAAAGTCGCTGGGAGCATGGTTCTTCCCGACCCGCTTGCCGATGCTGTCATCACGAATTCGCGGGACGCCAGCAAAGGTTTCAAGTTGATCGATCGCAATCCATTACGCACGCGACCAGAAGATGGGCGCATGTTGCATCACCAATCGACCGTCAATGGGATGGATATCGAATCGCTCGTGGGCGTCGTCGGTTATTACGAGCACGGGTTTCAAGTCGTTGCGTTCGCTCGGCGCAACACGTTTCCCGAGATTGAATCTGAATTACGCGGCATCGTGGAATCCTTCAAGCCGCCAACGGATGAACCGGTGAGTGCGCCGGCCGATTGCGAGCCGACGCCCGCGGGGCACATTGAGGGCCTTGCGCAAAAGTATTCGGTGACCGCGCCAGGTGAGGGGTGGTTTCTACGTCGCGATGCGATCACGAAGAAAGACAATCCGCTTGCCGATCGGTGGCTCGTCCGTCCTGAGAAGGATCAACATATTCTCATCATTGCGGAGGAAGCGCCTGGGGCTGTGATCGACGTGGACAAGTACGCCGACGCCATTACGGAAAACATCAAAAAGGGGGGCACGGGCGAATTGCTTTCGCGTGAGCCATCCAAATCGCAACCGAAAATCGGTCGGATTCTCCATGCCAAGGTCATGGTGCAGGACCAATCCTTGGAATACCTGTATGGATTGTTTGCGGAAGGAAGTCGCGCGTTTCAGGTCGTTGCGTTTGCTTCGGCGGCTACGTTTGGCAAAAGCGAAGCCGACTTCCGCAAAGCCATTGAAAGCTTCAAACTGCCGGGCTCGTGACGTTCGACATCATTGAGCACATATCGCCAGGGTCCACGAGTTCAGCGTTCCGCTGTCGTTTGGCGTGTCATCTCCAGCGGTTAGTTTCCATGTGCCATTCAGAGGCTGGTTGATGAACGCCGTCAACGATTGTTCGGGTACATAGCAGCCATTAAATGGCGGGAATCCAGCCGTGATTGCAGTCGTACATCCGGTGTGGAAGATCGTATCCGTGTAGTTATCGCTCACACTGCCATTGTCGTCTGACATGAGCACGGTGGTGTTGCTCGGTGAAGTCAGGAAAATCTCGACGTCGGCGTCGAAGGTGTGCGTGATATTGACTTGCAACACGACGCGTTTGACGGTCATGATTTCAGAGAACATGATATTGCTCGTAGTGGTTCCCGGATCGGGAATGGCCTTGGGCACATCATTCGACGTAACGACGAACAACGTTTCTCCTGCTGCACAAGCGCCGACCATTGGCGCGCAACCGAGATTGCAATCGGTGTCCATGCAATCGATTTGATTGTCGCTATCGTTGTTTTTCCCGTCGTTGCAGTTAATCTCTTTGGTGCATGCGTTGCATTCCAGTTTTCCTGCTACACAGGTCGAATTGCCGCCGCAGGTGCACGTCACGCCATTATTCGGATTTCCTTCGTCGACTTGGCCATTGCAGTTGTCGTCTTGATTGTTGCAGAGTTCTGTCACCCCAGAGTTATTGGGTTTGCAGCTCAGCACGCCGGCGTTGCATTGTGAGATGCCTGCGGCGCAAGCGCCGGCCATTCCGGTCATGCACATGTTTCCGGCCTCGGGATTGTTTTCGTCCACCATGCCATTGCAATCGTTGTCGAGACCGTCGCACTTTTCAGCAGACGGCGTAGAATTGGGAAAACAATCGATGACATTGTTCTGACAAGACGTCGTGCCCATCGAACAGACGCCCATTTGTCCAGTCGAGCAGGGGATTCCGGTGCCGGTAATGCCGTCGTCGACCGTGCCATTGCAGTCGTTATCGAGCGAATCGCACGTTTCCATGCTTGGCATATTCATGGGTTCGCAGAGCAATGTTCCCATTGCACATTTGCTTGTACCTTTCGAACAAATGCCCGGTGTTCCGGTGTCACACATTTTGTTGTTTTCGGGGAACGATTCGTCGGTCAATTGATCGCAATCGTTATCGAGACCATCGCATATTTCAATTGTGGGTTGTCCCGGTATACAGGTGCCCTCTTTCCCATCCGCACATCCGGGAACGACCATCATGCATGCCCCGACCCCACACACGATCTCGGCAATTCCATCGTCGGCCGTACCATTGCAATCTTCGTCGAGGCCATTGCAGATTTCTGTGCCGGGCAATATTTCCCCATTGCACGTTCCCCACATGTTTGTCTTGGTATCGCAGGCGCGCATCCCGGGTTTACACGTGCCAACGTTGTTGGTTTCGACCGGGCCCGTGTAACACGCTTCCGTTTCTCCCGGAATGCACTCGCAGCCTTCATCGATTTCGCCATTGCAATCGTTGTCCTTACCGTCGCAAACCTCGGTGGTGCATTCGCTGCCGCCTGCGCCGCCGGTATCTCCGCCTTGCCCTCCGTCACCGCCGCCGGCTCCGCCACGATTGCCGCTGCCACCTTGACTCGCAGGAAAATTTTGACCTTCCGCACAAGCAACAATCTGACCGCACAAGCCCAATATCCCAATCAACGTGAATCCCAACGCTCTTCGCATGGCTGATGTCCTTCGGCGGGTGCACCTTCAAAGATATCTCGAGCTTTAAGATTAGCTGAAAGGTCGTCAAGCGCGAAGCGAAATATCGACGAGTTTCTGCGCCCCAAGATACCTCTGATGGCTTCATGCAACGGCGGGATCGCGAAATGACTGCGGGAATTCTGCGCGCGACCGTTGACAGCAATGCAATTGCCATGGCATATGTGGATCATGGGGAAAAGCCGAACGTTCATCGCCATCACAACCGCAGTTTCAAGGTTCATTGCATCGTCGTCGTTTCTCGGCTTGCTGATTGGTTGCGGACCCGAACCCGTCAAAAACGCTCCGCCTCCGCCGCCTCCACCTCCGCCCCCGGCATCCATTCCTTATGAAACGTTGAGTGAATACAAGTTCTTCAACGGCGTTCTCGCCGACATTCAGCCTGCCTCCGGCGTCATTCCTTACGATGTGGTGTCTCCGCTTTGGTCCGATGGAGCGAACAAGCAGCGCTTCATCGTTTTGCCGGAAAACCAAAAAATAACGTTTGGCGCGGATGAAACGTGGAGTTTTCCAGAAGGAACCATCATCATCAAACATTTTGCGTTTCTGCGGGACAAACGCGAGCCGCAAGGTGCATTGCAACATGTGGAAACGCGCCTCCTGATTCGCGATTCTTCCGATCCAAAAGGCTTTACCGCGCATACGTATGTTTGGAATGACGAACAAACCGAGGCGTATCGCAAAGTCGCTGGGAAACACATCACGCTCCAGTTCGTCGATGAAACGGGCGCATCTGCGACGCAGCAGTACATCATTCCCAATACGAATCAATGCGGCAATTGCCACGAACGTGATGATACGTATCACTCGCTCGGTCTCGTCACCCAACAAGTCAATTTTGATCTGAACGACAGTGGCGCCATCAAGAATCAGCTTTCCCGGTTGGAAGCGGAAGGCATTTTTGATGCTCCGCTGCCAGACCTCACGATGCTCCCCGCACTCAGCAATCCCATGGGCCAAGACGCGCTCGATGCCCGTGCACGTTCGTACCTGCACGCGAATTGCTCGCATTGCCATCGCCCAGGCGGAGGAGGAGGTTTGTCTGGGCTCGTGCTTTTGCAATCCGAAACGGAATTGACGAAAAACGGCGTTTGCAAAGGAACCGTTGCCGCGGGCTCGGGCGCCGGATCGCTCGAATACGACATCGTTCCTGGTAAACCGGAAGAAAGCATCATGATTTACCGAATGAAATCGACCGATCCGGAGATCAAAATGCCCGAAATTCCGAACTTGCTTCCCGATGAAGCGGGTATCACGCTGATCTCGGAATGGATCGCGTCGTTACAATTGCCGCCCTGCCAATAAGCGCAGGAACCTCTTGCCAATACGCAAACGCCGACTATCTTTCGCGTCTTCCCAACCTCGCCAAGGACGTGCATCGTGATCGTTTACGAAGGCCCGAATGTCGAACAAATTCGGTATTGGAATGAAGTCATGGGGCCGCAATGGGCGGCCGTGGATGGGATTCTTTCCGCGCAAATCCGTCCCCTTGGCTTGCGGGCGATGGATCGCCTCGACGTTCGTCCGGGCGAACGACTTCTCGATATTGGTTGCGGCGGTGGGGAAACGACGGCAGAACTCGCGCGTCGTGTGGGATCGTCCGGGAAAGTCGTCGGTATGGACATTTCCGAGCCACTTGCGGAAAGGGCGCGTCGAGCCATCGCCGGATTCGAACACGCGGAAATTCGCGTTGCCGACGCGCAAATTGCGACCATTGAAAATGAAGCGTTCGACGGATTGTTTTCGCGTTTCGGGATCATGTTTTTCGCGCAGCCCGAAGTTGCATTTGCGAATTTGCGACGGGCGCTGCGTCCAGGCGGTCGCATTGCATTCGTTTGCTGGCGCGCCCTCGCGGAAAATCTGTGGATGACGATTCCTGCAATGGCGGTAGCGAATCACCTACCCATCAAAGCGCCGGATCTCAATGCTCCAGGTCCTTTTGCATTTGCCGACGATGCGCGCGTTCGGCGCATTCTGGAAATGGCAGGTTTTGTTCAGATCCAACACGAAGCCATCCATGAACCTTTGTCGGTCGCTGGTGGCGAACCGCTCGATGCTGCCGTTGCATTGCTGATGCGTCTTGGTCCCGCTGGCGCAGCGTTGCGTGATGCGAATGCGGGTCCAGAACTACTGGAAGCCGTGCGGCTCTCCATTCGCGAAGCCATTGCGCCGTACGAAACACCTCGAGGTATCGCAATGCCTTCGTCGGCTTGGGTCGTGACGGCTCAACGCGGCGATTGACGCCTGAATGCCGATTGCAACGTTCTCCAAGAAAATACCGGTGCAGTCATTGCGAGCGGCAACAACGCTTGCACGAAAATCGTGCGTATCCAACGTCCACTTTGTTCGCTCGTCAGTTCCGCACGTAATGCTGGGCCAATGTCCGGCGTAAACCACGGGTCCGACCACAAGTAAATCGTCGCCCATACAATCGCGAGCAACAGCCCGGCGACGCGCAAGGGTAAACGGATCGACGCGGCAAGCGCTACCGCGCATGCGAGCACGCCCAACGTGGGCAGGTAGCGGTGAAAAAGCCAAGGAAATTCAAGTTTGTCAAGGACTTCGGCCGTCGTGGAATTCACCGAGCCAAACCAATGGAACGTATGGACATCCAGGAGGAGCATCAATGCAGCTCGTTTTTTGGACCGCTCAGAATTTTAAGCAAAACATCGTTGTCCACATTTCCGCCAGAAACGATCACCCCAATCCGCAAAGGTTGGTCCGGTAAACCATGTTTCAAGGCACCCGCAAGAGCCGCGGCGCCGGACGGCTCAGCCAATACCTTTCCCGCAAACAGTAACCATTTCAAAGCTCGACGAATCTCGTCATCGTTCACGCGATAACTTCCCGCCACATACCGCTGCGCCACGTGAAAGTTTCGTTCGCCAACCATCACGGGTTTCAATCCATCGGCCAACGTTGGTCCTGGTTGAACCTCGATTCGTCTTCCCGCTTCGAGCGATTTGGCCATGGCGTCACAACCTTCGGGTTCGACGCTGTACACCCGTGTTTTCGTGTTGGCCGCAGCCAAACACGCTCCAGCAATCAAACCACCTCCACCAACGGGGACAAACAGCGCGTCAAGCGATTCGCCATTCGTTTGACGCGCAACGTCTTCCATGAGTTCGATGGTCGCGGTGCCTTGTCCTGCGATCACATCGCTATTGTCGAAAGGCTCGATAATGGTTCCGCCGGTCCGTTCTTGGATGGCTAAGGCTGCAAGTCGCCGCTCGGTTGATGTCGTTCCAGCGAATACGATATTCGCTCCGAGCGCTCGAACGCCTTCCACTTTAATGGTGGGAGCATCCACGGGCATGGCAATATCGGCAGATATCCCGTATTCTTTGGCGGCGAGCGCGACGGCTTGGGCATGATTGCCCGAGCTGTACGTAATGACGCCTCGTGCACGTGTGGCCGGATCGAGCCTCCCCACGGCATGTAATGCCCCACGAGCTTTGAACGCGCCAATTCGCTGGAGGTTCTCGGACTTGATGTAAACCTCGGCCTTGGCGATGGCATCTATGGCCGGAATCCGCAAAACGGGGGTACGGTTTATTTGGCCGCGCAATCGTTGGGCCGCAGCCAAGACATCATCGGGGGTCGGAATCGACAGGGCAACAGGTTTCACGCAAGGGCCTCGTTTGTCGAACACACCCTACCATGGTTACATCGAAATGGAAGCTTCCTGATTCACATGGTTTTCGCAACTCTCTGCGCCGTCTCGAAGTCCTGCCTGTCCACACGAACCAGCAATTCGTCGATCCGTAGAGCGACGGTCTCGAGCCGAATGAGCGAGGTTCTGAGTTCGTCGCGGTACGCATGATCACTCGCCCGAACCAGTTCGCTGCGCATTTCGACCAATCGTATGTCGAGGGCCCACTTGAGTTCACGGGCTTCGTCGTTTGCCATTTCTAGCAGCATAGAAGAACCATGGGGCTCGGGGTCGGGCTTGAAAAGGGGATGCCTTGCGTTGGGCAAAGTGTTGTGTGGACGGCGGCTGGTGCCGAGCCGACGATTGCATCCGAAGTCAGCGTACGGCGGCAGTCGCACGAATTTTTCGGCGAATTCTTGCCGCCAACCACAAACCAACGACGAGGCTGCTTCCCGAGAAGCTCGAGAAAGTGGTTCTGATGGGAATACCTTGACAAACGCACCCACCGGTAAACAAAAGATTTCCGTCGCTTACGCATTCGCCCGCGCGACAAACCCCGGTCGGGCAAATGGTTCCGTCCGGCAAAACCGGTTGGTCGCATGTTCCCGTTGCCGGATCACAACTTCCCGCAGCATGACACGCATCGAGCGTCGGACATTCGATCGCTACGGTTCCCTGGCAAACGCCGTCGCTGCACGAATCCTTTGAGGTGCAAGCATTGTCATCGTCGCATGACGTCCCATTCGGAGTGAGATCGCCGGTGCACATGCCCGTCGCGGGATCGCAAACCGCGGTGCCGACGCACGTTTCATTGTTGCCGCACGTTTTGGGATGGCTCCCCATGCATTGCCCAGCCAAACAAGTATCGGTTTGCGTGCAGGCATTTCCGTCATCGCAAGCATTTCCATCGAGCAGCTTGCACACGCCCGCGAACATCGAGCCTTCGGCGACCGAACATGCATCGCAAGGGCCTTGATCACAGGCCGTGTCACAACAGACGCCATCGGCGCAAAACCCGGACAAACATTCTCCACCCGTGACGCATCGTTCGCCTTCTTCATTTTTCAGCTCGTACAGGTACGTTGCGCCGGAACTCGTGCCCAGATCATCATCAAGGTAGGCGCTGACCGCTGTCGTTTGTCCAGAAATTGCTACCGCAAAACCAAACGCATCGCCAGCGGCTGCGTCAGTGGCGACGACTTCGAGGCTCTCGTACCAAGAAAAACCATTGTGTCGAAAAATCGAGGCCGCGCCAGCGTTCATCCCTGCCGTATCATCCAAGAGCGCACCCACCACGATCGACGGACCACTCATTGCAACGCTCGAACCAAAACGATCGTCAGCCGCAATGTTCTTCGGAGACAAACCTCCGGCTGGATTCCACGCCACACCCATCCGGTCGAACACATACGCAGCACCTGCATCGATACCAGATGAATCGGCCATCGGCGCACCGACGACTGCGGTATTCAATTCAATATCGACGGCCCAACCAAACCCATCACCCGCGGCCCCATTTGGACTGATGAGTTTTTTCTGTTGACTCCACAAATTGCCTTCGCGAAAAAAAATGTAAGCAGTTCCTGATTCTGGACCAAAAATATCCGCATCGGGAGCTCCAACGATCGCCGTTTCTCCATGCATCGCCACGGCGGCACCAAAATGGTCTCCAGCTTGGGGATCCGTCGGCACGAGCCGCTTTTGCTCGACGTACGAATTGCCATTGCCCACGAAAATATACGCGGCCCCCGCATCAGCACCTTTGGTATCCGATTTGGGACCACCAATCACGAGCGAATTTCCAGCGATGTCGACGGTTTGTCCGAACATGTCTCCGGGTTTGCCGTCACTCGCAACGATTTTGGGCAAACTCGTCCATACGCCGTTGTTGCGTCGAAACACATACGCTCCACCGGCACCAAGCGTTTTTCCGTCAGCTTGCGGCGAACCGACCAGAACGTTGTCGCCGTCAACCGCGACGGCATAACCGAACCACCGAGCTGCGCCAAAATCAGGAGCCACGAGTTTCGTTTCGAATGTCCAAACCCCATTTGTCCGAACGAACACGTAGGCAGCTCCGGCATCTTGGGCGGCCGAATCTTCATACGGCGTACCGACGACGAGCGTATCGTTGTCGAGTGCGATGGAAAAGCCGAACAGATCGCTCGGATTGCCGTTTGGCGCGACAATCTTGGTTTCGGTGGTCGTGACGAGCGCGACTGCGGGCGGGACAAACGCCGGCGGGAGCTCGGGATCCATTTCGGGGGTGGAAGGATGGCTGGTGCAGCTCGTTCCGAGCAGGATCAGCGAAACCGCGGGCCAGAGGCGGGTGCGAGAAATCATGCCGACGAGATGTTAGCGCTAAATCAGCGTCGGTTCCACGGAACCATCAACGCCGGGGTTGCGGAAAATTCGTGAGCCTTTTGGCAACGGTATGTTTTTGCAAGCGATTGGGTCTGTTTTCTTGTCCAAACGGAAGCTCTCGCTTATGCTGGGCGTTCCTACGGCGGAGACCCTTTGGGGATGCGTGGTTCATCGGACGACAACAAATATTTCGACTTCGGCCACGAGACGGCATCGAACGATCTTGCGTGGACGAATGACATCATCGACGAATTTTTCATCCAAACCGATGCGATTCGTGATTTTTTGACGCGTACGCCGACGCGACCGTTCATCGCGGGACCCAAAGGAAGCGGCAAAAGTCTGCTGCTTTTCAAACGCCTTCTTTATGCTCGTGCCCAGCCCGGCGTCATCGTCCTCCCGCGCCATCCGGTCAAAGCGTATAGCCCGGCGCTCGATTTTTCCGCCGCGCCGTTTTGGCATCTGTTCAAGGATGACAAACCCGTCATGCACCTCTGGGGAAGCGTATGGTCTTGGGCGCTTTGTCGGACGATCATTGCGGGGTGGTATGAGCACGAACGAAGTACGCACCACGAAAAATCAGTGCGTATGGAAACGATGGCCGAACTGATTGTCGACCGGCGTCACGATCCATTCGAACTCGTATTCGATTATCTGCACGAACTCGATACAGGTCTCAACAAACATCGCGGTCGAGCCCTGGTGCCCGATGGTCTGTCCGAACTCCGTAGCTTTGTCGTTAGGCACGCCGATGAATTTCCCCCGACATATGTTTTTATTGACAACCACGACGATTCATTCGAGGAACAGCCCGAATATTGGATCGCGTCCGCGTATGGTGCTTTCTTGGCCATTCAGGAATTGCACGCACTGACGAATCGTCGAATTCATTGCATGCTCACGCTTCGCCCCGAAGTCATTTGGCGGTTGCGCGAGAGTCAACATTTTCCGAAATGGTCTCGCGACATTTTTCAAATCGCTTGGGAAGACCATGAACTCATGGCTCTTTTTCGCACGCGAGCTTCGCATTTGCACCGAAGTCTCTTGGCCCGACCAGAATTGGCTTTGTCGGATCCTTTGCACGCGTTTTTCGGGGATGAACTCGTCGATGCGAAAACGGGCAAGATCTCCATTCGCACGGTAAACCTCGAAACGGATCAACCCATTCACGAGCGCCTCGAGAGTTATCTCTTGCGCCACACCTTGCGCCGTCCTCGTGACCTCATTGTCGTCGGTAATGAAATTCTCGAGCGATTGCGGACGCCCATTGGCACCGGGGAAAGTCGTGCTCGACGTATTCGTGATGGCGTCAATGCGGCAAGTCGCGTGATTCGTGATGGCTACCTGGCCGAAGGTGAAAGTCGCTGGCCGTGGCACAGCGAAGATGGCGCGTTGAAATCGTTTATCAAGCGCTACGTTCGCTACAACATCATTCCGCAGGAAGAACAGGCGCGAATCAATCGTGATTTTGCGCAACGTATTGGTGAAGAGCCGACGTTGACCGACCCCTTGAGTTCGCTCGTGACGCTCGGTCTTTTGGGTTTTCCCGTGCCCGATGCCAATCAACCAGAACTCGTTCAACGATTCTTGCGTCCGGATGAAAGCACATCGGCGCAAATTCCTTTGACCACCGACTATTACTTGGTGCATCCGGTTTTGTATGGCGATCCCTTTCATATTCAACCCGTAAAAGGTCAAGCGGTTGGTCCAGGTTTGTCCTTCGATCCCAACAAAGTCAATTGGGAGGCTCGGGCCGCAATATCTGGCAGGAAAACGCCCATGCCCGAAATGCCCAACGTAACGGTGTTTTCGTGGATTCATCTTTCGGATCTGCATTTCGGCGCCGGAAGCATTGCCCACCGCTTCGATCAAAAAGCCGTCGCGCGATCCATTTTGCGGGACATTGAATCCGCACTTTGTGTTCGTGACCGGAGACATTGCCTTCAGCGCAAAACCCGCGCAATACAAAGAAGCGACCGCGTGGTTCGATGAATTGGCCAAAACGCTGAACATCGAACGTGAACGTATTCGCCTCGTTCCTGGAAATCACGACGTCGACCGAAGCAAAGCCGCCAAATTGCTGCTGAGTGCCGTGCATACGCAAGTGCGAACGAATCCGGAAGTCCTCGACGAACACTTGGCGGACGATGATGCGCGCAAAACCTTGATGCAGAAGCTCGATGCGTACATGGCATTTGCAAAAAAATACGGCGTCGCAGGGCGTCGGCGAGGGGGCGTGGATCTGGATTGGTCCGATACGTTCCGAATCGAGCCTCGAGGGTATCTCGTAAGGATGGTGGGTTTGTCGTCTGTATGGTGCAGCGATGCGTCCGACGGTCGAGAATCGGCGCACGTGCCCGAACCGTTCGTTCCCAATATGGTGCTCGGGCCGGGCCAGATTCGATCGAAAATCGATGGAACACCCGATGAAGAATTGTTGTTTTTACTGACGCACCATCCGCCCGAATGGTACCACCGCCTTTCGGTGGATACGCTCTCGAGTGCTTTGTCGCGAAAAACGCATGTTCATTTGTGCGGACATGTGCACGATGCATCTGCGCGCGCGGTCAAGCGTTTTGGTGCGTCGTTACGCGCCGTTCGTTGCGTCGCCGGGGCCGCTCATGGATCGCCGTCCGAACGCGATCACGGATATGCATGGGGCGCATTGCGGTGGAATTCACAACGTTCGCGTTGGGAAGTCGGCTGGGCACCTCGCGTGTATCGACCCGACCCGGAAGGCATGTACCCCATGGCGTATCCGCTCGATTCGACAGGATATGCTTGGGAGGAAATCGACCTTGCTTGGACCCCGCCCGCATTGCCGCATTCGATTCCGAATGCTGCATCGAGTTCGCTGCGTTGGGGCAGCTAGGGCGAATCGCTGCTCGCCAAGGCTCAAAGGAGAAGAATCATTGCTCCGTACAAGGCTTGCGTAACGACGCGACGAATGATTCTCCTTGCGCGTTGCCAATGGGTGTTACGAGAACCCCCGCTGCATTCGGAGCCGCCAGGGCAAATCCAGCAAATCCGCCGTGACCGCGACCGTGTTCGTCATTCACCAACGTCACGACGTCCGATTCGGCCGGTGTTTTTCCGAATGGAACGAACATTGCGCGAACACTGCTGTCCCATTCGTTTCCACCACGTTCTTCGTCTTGCCCTGCGGAATAAATCGAAATCGCGACTCCGTCATCCGTAGATGCTGCCGATAAAAACGATCCGACGGCGGGCAAAGAAACCACATCATTGACGGCGACGCCATCGTCATCGAGTTTCCCCATGCGCCAGCCGATACGTGCTGCTTGCCAAGCCAAATACGGGCCCTTGCGCGTCGTAAACCCCACCGGATCCTGAATGTCCGGTTCGACGCCGGCCAACATGTACGCAGCGCCATTAAATTGCCCCGTTTTTGCGTCCAATTGTCGGGCCCACAAGCCCTTTGCATCGAATCGGGACCAGGCGGCGAAAATGCGATCGTCCCAAAGAAACGTCGTCGATTCTCCAACTGCACCAGGGCCGAGTTCTTCGGGGCTTTCGCCACCGTGTTTGTCTATTCGGCGTACCTGAAGATGGCGTTTGTCCTCTTGCCCCTCGGCGAGAATCGACAAGCAATGCGACGCACTGCAATGAAGCCACGGATCGTCGATGGTTTTCGCCACGGGTTTGATTCGTTCGACAACCGGCTCGCGGGTTGCAAGGTTCCACAAAACGAGTTCACCTGGTGACCCCAGAAGAAACAAGGCCCGCTCGTTCCACAACGCAAAACGATTCGGTTCTTCTGCGGGCAATGGATCGAGCAATTCGACGCGGCCCAATTTGGGTTTTTCCGGGTTACTCACATCGACGAGCACCCACGCCGCTCCCGAGATCGGTTTGTCCGCGCCGGTCCGCAATACCCAAATGAAATGTTCTCGGGCATGCGCCGACACATAGCCATTCGCAAAGGCTTCCGGCAAAAGAAAAGGCTCGAGTTTGTCTCGTACAAGGCGAAGCAACACACGTTGATTGCCCGATTTTGCCAGAATCCAGGTGCGATCTCCCGCACGTCCGGACCACGCGACATCGCGAACGTCGATCGTTTGTCGTGGCGCTTTCTGCACGAAGCATGACGACGTCGCCGGTGCAAGCGGGAGCGCTGTGGGGATGGGCGCGGGGCGAACGGGCACGGGGCCACATCCCAGGAGGGATCCCGCCAGGAACAGCCCGAAAATGTTGAGAAATGGATGCTCGGCCATGGGATGAACGAAAGATGCCGTCTTCGATTCTCTATAAGACAGGCGCGCGCGTCAAGTGGTACCTCGGAAGCTTGAGGAGGGACGCGTTGATTTTTGAAGTGCACGATTTCCACGAGCTCGTGTTATAACCGCCCGCCATGACGCTTGTTCCTCCGGCCATGGCGCGTCCACCGCGCGAAGCCCACCGAATCGACGAAACCAAACTTGCCGCTTGGCTCGAGACCTCCGTCGATGCATGTCGAGCGGGTGGGACCGTGACTGCGCTCCAATTCAAAGGTGGCCAGTCGAATCCAACGTATTGGATTGGTTTTACGGGGACCGATGGCACGGAGACGGAATTCGTTTTACGCAAAAAACCACCGGGACAACTCTTGCCGTCCGCGCATGCAATCGAGCGCGAATATCGCATCATGCGGGCACTCGGGGATGCAGGCGTACCCGTGCCGCGTGCATTGGCTCTTTGTGAAGATTCGGCCGTCATTGGGACGCCGTTCTTTGTGATGAACCACGTTCAAGGTCGCATTCTTTGGGACCCGCGATTGCCTGAAATTGCTCAGCCCGAAGAACGCACCGCCACGTACGAAGACATTGTCGGCGCTTTGGCGGCATTACATTCCGTGGACTACGCCGCCGTGGGCCTCGGCGATTATGGCAAAGTCGGTGGATTCATCACGCGCCAAGTTCAGCGTTGGTCCCAGCAATACCAAGCATCACGTACGGACGACATTTCGGCCATGGAAACGCTCATGGATTATCTTGGTCGTCACGTTCCCGAAAATGACGAAACGACCATCGTGCACGGTGATTATCGCCTCGATAACATCATTCTGGCACCTGATGCGCCTAGAGCTTTGGCCATCATCGATTGGGAATTATCGACGCTGGGGCACCCGATCAGCGATCTGGCATATTGGTGCATGAGTTATCACTTGGCGTTGCCCGGACGCGGAAGCCTTGTCGGTTGCGACTTGAAGTCGCTTGGCATTCCGAATGAATCGGAGGTCATCGAGATGTATTGTCGCAAGACGGGCCGAAACAGCGTGGACCATTGGCCCTATTTCATGGCGTTTGGCATTTTCCGCTTGGCGGCGATTGCTCAAGGCGTTTACAAACGCAGCTTGCAAGGCAATGCAAGTTCGGATCAAGCCGGTATGTACGGGGCCGCCGTTTACGCTTTGGCGGACTTGGGGTGCAGTATTTTGGGGATTCGCTCAGGAAATTGAGCGTTTAGCGGGAAAAACGCGAAGGGGGGTGGTCTTCAGCCGATTCGGCTGTCGACGGCTTTCCAGTTCACGTTGGCAAAGAAGTCATCGAGGTACTTTGCGCGCTCGGTGGGCTTCAAATAAGCACTCCAAGCATGCTCCCACAAATCGAGCACGACGATCGGCTTATGGCCCGCGGGATGTCCCACGTCGTGGCGGTCAATCCAGTAATTGTCGAATTGGTTGCGCGCGGCATCGAAATACGTCACGGCCCAGCCAACGCCCGGCATTTTCGCCACACCGAGCATGTCCTTTTTCCAATCGTCGAAGCTGCCGAATTGCTTGGCAATCGCATTCGCGAATTGGCTTTCCTTGCTGTCCGTTCCGCCCGCGACGAGATTGTCGAAATAATACTCGTGCAGCAAAACACCGTTGATTTCCCACCCAGCCCGACGCTTGAGCTCGTTGTACTCGAATGTGCTCGCTTTGCCATCCGCCACCATCGACGCGAGTGTGTCGTTGAGCTTGTTGGAACGTGTGACGTAACCGTTGTAGAGCGTAAGGTGAACGGCAATTTGATCGTTCGAGATGCCTTGGAGGTCTTTGAGCGCAGAATAATCTTTGGCAGCGTACTTTGCAGGGGTCCAGGCCATGATGGTCTCCTTGTCGGCGTCATGCGACGCAGTCGAATTCGCAAGTAAACCCGATCGCGCCTCCTGGCAAGTCATTTGTCAACATATCAGCAAGATGCCAATCCCTTGACAACCTGTTCGTTCTGGTCGGGCGAACCCTGGTCGAGCGAGCTCGAGCGAATCGCAGAAGCTTACTCGACTTGTTTGGCGACGTGTTTGGCGCAGCGGACGCCGGTGGCAATCTGTCCGATGTGTCGATCGAATTTCAATCGAAATGTCGATTTGGCTACGGTTGTATTGAAGTCCCAGGATCCGCCCCGTAGAACCCCTTTGTCGTTCGGTTTGTTGATGTAGGGATCTTGTGGCGGCGCTTCTGCATACGCTTTCGGATCAAACGAATCGGCAACCCATTCCCAAACGTTCCCGGCCATATCGAGCGCTCCGAAGGGACTCGCCGATTGAGGAAATGAACCCACATTCACGACGCCGGGGCCGCGTTCGGCACAATCCCCAGCATTTCGAGCAAAATTGCCCATAGAGCACGTGGCTTTGGCATTGCCCCACGGATAAAGTCGCTCGTCGGAGCCTCGAGCGGCGTATTCCCATTCCGCTTCGGTGGGAAGCCGTTTGTCCACAAATGCGCAATAGGCTTGCGCTTGATAAAAATCGATACAATTGATGGGTTTACGGTTGTCGCTCGGGGCCGCAGTCGTGCAATATTGTGAAAACTTGGCAATCACGGCTTCGGTTTCTCCCGGGCCATGAATGCCTGACACCGTGCACTTTCCAGCCTTTACGCATGTGTTATAGTCGGCGAAAGTGACTTCTGTTCGGTCCAAGAAAAACGCGCGTGTAATCATGACCGTGTGCGCGGGTTTTTCGGTTTCTCCGGCATTGTTGTTGCCCATCGTGAAACTACCAGCCGGAATCAGCACCATGTTTTCTGGCGGCTGTGCAAGTTGTATGGCGGGAATGGATTCGATACCAATGCGCGAAACCGTGTTTACCGATTGCAACAACGCTCGATGACGAATGTACAGAGATGCCCCAATGAATGCGCCCAAAATGGCCAGCGAACCAGCCATGGCCAGAATCATTCTGCGTGAAGAATTGGCGGCAATGGCATTCTGACTCGTCACGTCCGTCGTGCGACTGACGTTGTCACGCGAGGGCATGGTTTGCTTGAGTGGTACGTCCGGAACGGTCACGTCGCTTTCTTCAATGGGCTCTTGCAATGCCTCTTTTAATTCATTCCAAAACGCTTTCGCTGACGTGTACCGCGCGCGGGGTTCCACCGCGAGCGCCTTCAGAAACACATTTTCGACCGCTTGGCTCGTGCGCACACCACGCGCCCGTGGGGTTGGACGCATCGTGATATCCGTTGCCGCAATGTACAATTGCGTAACATCGTCACCTTCCAGCGGACTTTGTCCGGAAGTCATTTCGACGAGCACGAGCGCCAATGCGAAAACATCCGTCCACGGACCCGTTGCTCCGAATCGACGATTGAATTGCTCCGGAGCCCCATAAAATGGAGTGAACATTGACGGCGTGTGGCCAGTTTGCTCGAATGCGCGCGTAATGGAAGCGTTGTCGGCAATGACTTTTGCAATGCCAAAGTCGAGCACCTTCATGGTCGAAACGCCGTCGACATCGGTCGTAAAAAAATTTGCCGGCTTGATATCTCGATGCGCGACCCCCTCTTCGTGCGCCGCGGCAATTGCCATTGCGGCGGGCTCGAGCAATGCCAGAGCCTCCGATAGAGGCATTTTCCCGGGGTCACTTTTGCGCAATCGGGCGAGATGATCCTCGAGACACTCGCCACGTAGCCATTCCAATACGAGATAAGGCGTCCAAACTCCATTCGGGGCAAACGCCGCACCAACGTCGAGCGCTTGCACGACCGAGGATGTTGTTCGCGACAAACGTCGTAAAATCCGGCCTTCTTCGAGAAAACTTTGGTGAAACTTGTCCCTATCTT
>JBGAOI010000599.1:0-4943 GCA_044221885.1 Polyangium sp. (in: bacteria) | reverse complement strand
GGAGCGACGCAGTGACCATTTCCGCAGAAGAACTTTCGACCCTGACTCCAGACGAACAAGAGGCGGTGCTTGCCGCGCAGCAACCGGAAACCGTGGCCGAAGTTGCGGGCGTGATTGCTCCGTCGGGTTGGTCGGTCGGTAAGCATGGGACAGCGGAAAATACGAGGCCCAAGTCCACGCCTCCACCGCCCAAAGATACGTTTCTTGACAAACTTTCCATCGTGCCGCTCATTCCGTCGGCTTTGTCAAAAGATCGTCAATGGACCGCAGGTGTTCCAGATCATTGGCCCGCGGTGGGGAAATACCTGAACGAGCATACGGGTACGGAATTCAAGATATTGGCGAAACTCACGCACGATCGAGCCATCCGGGCCATTGCAGTGATCTTGCGGGATAACTTGGATCGCGGTGCGAGCGTGATAGGTTTGCCCTTGAAGGTGCAGGTGGGGCTGGTGTACGCGACGGTTGTGGGCAATCGTCACTTGGCGACGGAAATGCGGCAAATTGGAACACGGCACGAAGTACCGACGGAAACGATGGACGCGGTGATCAGGTATGCGGGTAGCCGCATGCGTCCGTGTCCAGCGACGGACCCCAAGGGCAAAGCGATTCTTGCATTGGCGCGGGCGGCATCGCCCAGTCCGGCAGTGGTGGACGACGCAATCATCGACGAGTGTCGAGCCGCCGACCTGACCGCGGCGGCTGTGGTCGAAACGATCACGTGGATCAGCGTGCTCCAGCTTTTGCAGCGCGTGATGGGTTTTTACGGATGAACCCTTACGGCGCTTTTTCGATTTTCTTCACGTCGATGTAGCACCAGTCATTTCCCACTGCGTCCAACCGCTTGACGCGCGCGGTGAGTTTTACTTTTTGGCTGTTGTCGACGGCCGCACCCGTGGCATCGTGGATCTCGAGCGGTTTGCCGTCTGCGGCGTTAATCTCACTTTTCCCATCACCCTTTTCAATATGGGCGCGGATCGATTTGCCCGAGTAATCCTGTGAGGCAAAGAAATCGATGGGACAACGCATCGGGCCATTGGATTTCGAGCACATGGCGCTGCCGGTATTCTTGAAATAGCCGGGCACTTCGACAAACTTTCCATCATTGGGTTTGTCACACGCATGGGCAAAATCCACAGGTGTACCGGTGGTGTTGCAGCCCATCACGCCAAGTAGCCCGAAAAGTAACGCGAAAGGATAGACGTTCAACTTCATGAAATCCCTCGTACCGGGCCGAACTGTATCAGCCGGTTGTATGCGGACCCGAAATACCATGAATGCTCGAAGTCTTCAACATTTTCCGCGTTGCACGTGCCAAAAATGTGACGATCCGGAACGTGTAAACAAAAAACAAAAGTAGAGACGCGTGCAATTGTCAGTACCATTTTTGTTCTTAAAGTGGTAGGTGGCCTCCAGCGGTAGCCTCATGAACATCCTCTCGGAGTTGTAGAGCGCACTCTGTGAACATCCCTTGAGGGAACGAGCACTATTGTGAACCCGATCGAACTCAGTCAGCACCGGTTGCTCGAGGCGCTTCACGCTGCTCCTGCGACGCTTGTCGAGCAGGACCTGGACTTTCGAGTTACTGCGGTGGTGAACCCGCTGCCGCCATGGCATGAAAATGTCTTGACCGGGAAAACAGCATTCGATTTGTTGCCGCCGGAGCAGGCCGAAGCTTTGACGCAAATCAAAAAGCAAGTCATTGCTTCCGGGCAAGGGACGCGCGAGGTTGTCAAGTTTGCCCATGGCGAGCGGATACGCGAATATGCGCTGGCGTTTGAACCCCGGCGAGACGTGGACGGACAGATCAATGGGATTGTATGCATCGCGTGGGACGTAACGCGTGAACGGGCCATCGAGCGAGCACAGGAGAATGGGCGTGCGCAGCTCTGTTCGTTTGTCTCGGAAGCTCCCACCGGTGTGGCCTTGTTGGATCGCGACTTGCGCTACATGGCGGTAAGTCGCGCGTGGATTCGGGAAATGGGGCGCGGTCACACGGAGTTTATCGGGCGACACCATTACGATTTGTGGCCGGATGCATTGCCCGAGTGGAAAGAATATCATCGGCGGGCGCTTCAAGGTCACTACATGCGCCAAGAGGAAGACCTTTGGGTTCGTCCCGACGGATCCAAATTGTGGACGCGTTGGGCCGTTTATCCGTGGCGCGAGATTGATGGCGAGATCGGCGGCGTCGTCTTGGCGATTGACGACATTTCGGAACGTAAACGGGCGGAAGAGGCGCTCAAGGAAAGCGAAGAACGATTTCGCATGATGGTGGAAACCGTTCCTGACTCGCTTTTTATTACGCGAGCCGACGGATATTCCGAATATGTCAACGAAGAGTATTGCAAGATTACGGGGCTCGAGCCGGGCACGACGCGCGGAGACGGGTGGGCCGATGCGGTTCATCCGGACGATCGGGAGCGGATCATGCGCGCATGGCTTACGGCCATTGAGACACAAGAGCCTTATGAGGAACGATTACGCCTGATCAACAAGCAGACGGGCCTGGCACGTTGGTACCTTGCGCGAGCGACGCCCATGCGGGACGAAACGGGAAAAATTACGCGTTGGTTCGGTTGCACGACGGATATCGAGAATCAGGTACGCGAGGCGGCATTACGCGAAACCGATCGCCGGAAGAACGAATTTCTGGCCATGCTTTCTCATGAATTGCGAAATCCGCTTGCCGCGATTCGCAGTGCGATTTATCTGATCCAGCATGCGCCTCCTGCGGATCCTTCGGCGTTGAATGCGCAAGCGGTCATTGATCGCCAAGTGACGCATTTGACCCGCATCGTGGATGATTTGCTCGACATCGCGCGTATTGCCCGGGGTAAGTTTCAGCTCGATCGACAACGATTGGAAGTGGGCGAAGTGGTGCGGCGAGCCGTTGAAGATGCGCGCCCCGAATTTGATAAACGTGGCCTGGAACTCGATTGCTGGTTGGGATCCAAAGAACTGTGGGTGGACGGGGACGAAACGCGACTCGTGCAAGTTATCGACAACTTGCTTGGTAATGCGTTGAAATTCACGCCTCGTGGGGGGCGTGTCGACGTGTACCTCAAGAATGAGAACGGTTCAGCTGTGTTGCGCGTTCGGGATTCCGGCATTGGTATTCCCCCGGAACGATTGCCTGATTTGTTCGAACCTTTCGTGCAGTTGAATCCGGTTCCGGGTCATTTGCATGGAGGTCTGGGAGTCGGATTGGCGCTCATCAAAGGAATCGTCGAAATGCACGGTGGCAATGTCGCCGCTCGAAGTGCCGGCGCGGGACAAGGCACTGAGTTTGTCGTTCGAATACCGCTTTCCTCGAATGATCCGCAAGCGACCGCGGTACGCCGGAATGGCCCGATGACGCGTCGTTGTGTTCTGCTCATCGAGGACAATACCGATATGGCTGAACTCATGCAACAACTGCTGATTTTGCTGGGACAAGAAGTCCATGTTGCCGGCGATGGCCTGGCGGGCGTCGAACTTGCCCTCAAGATTCAGCCAGACTTGGTGATTTGTGACATTGGTTTGCCCGAAATGAGTGGCCTGGAAGTCGCGCGAAGGTTGCGTGCAGATGCTCGCTTTCGAACCACGGAACTCGTGGCGTTGAGCGGCTACGGTTTACCCGAGGATCGGCGCAAATCCGCCGACGCTGGTTTTTCCAACCACTTGGTCAAACCCGTATCGATGGAAGACATCGAAAAGCTTTTGTCCGAGCCGAAGCGGTCGTAAATCGATCCGTTTGTTCTCGAAATGGCGCTGCTTTTTCGACAAAGAAATTCCCCACGAATCGCTTTGTTCATGGTAGGGTGCGTTGTGGTTTTCCTCCGACGTTGCACCCTGCTCGCCTCACTTTTCGCGTCTGGCTGCCTGTATTTCAACGGAACACCCGCGCCGATGCCCGTACAGCTCACGCGCGATCTGCCGCGTGCGGCTGCCCCAGAACCGTGTTCGCCTTCGCCCGACCCCGTCGTTCCTCCAGGCCAAACTCCGGCCCCCACGACCGATGGCGAACTCGCGCTGCTGGACGTTCGTGGAGACGATCGTCTCGCGTTGCAAGGCTACGTAGCGTTTACTTGGTCACCCGACGGAGAAAAACTCATCAGCGGGTCACAGGATGGCGTCTTGATCTGGAATGCCGCAACGGGGGTTCTGGAAAAACGAATTCCGATTCCGAAGCGAATTGAACATCCCGTGCGTTTGGAAGTATCGCCTGATGGCCGTTGGGTCGCGATGGTCGCGTATATTGAACGGCAGGATCCATCGGCCATGACGTTTACGGGGATTTTCCTCATGCGCACGGATGGGGCCGGGGAGGTTCGTTTTTACGAAAAGGTGGGTAATGAAGTTTCGTTTTCACCTGACAGCCGGCGAATGTCGTCGTATGCGCATACTTGGGATTTGGAAAAAGGAACCGATACACAGATCAAATTGGCGAACTTCGAGGCTGAAACGAAAAGTTTGCCGGGTCGCGAGCGGGCGATTGTGTTTGTTCCGAACGCGAAACCTCCACGACAATCGGTGGTACCAGAACTACGCGACTTTGTGACGCGTCAAGTATTGCATCGTTTTCCACCCATCGATTCGTCGATCGGTGCGGCGATTTCGGGCGATGGGAGACGATTGGCGCTTTTGCAAAAAGGCGAATTGTCTGTGTATTCGCTCGAAACATTCGAACGTCTGGCGGTCCTCGCCGATGTGGGTCGCGCGCAAATGGTGCATCTTTCTCATGATGGCAAACGCGCCGTGACTGAAACATTGATGTGTACCGTTGCGCTTTCGAGTGAAGCGAAGGACATGTCGTGGTGTCCCAAACCGACACTGACGCTGTGGGACTTCGAGAAAAAGGAAAAACTTTTTCAAACGGCCAACGGGGCAGGGGACGCGTGGATTTTTACGTCGGATGGCGAATACTTGACGGGTCCTGATACCCGGCTCGTCGATTACAT
>JBGAOI010000598.1:0-4970 GCA_044221885.1 Polyangium sp. (in: bacteria) | reverse complement strand
AACCAACGTACACCTGGTTTTTCTTTCCGTACCCTCGCGCGGAGCGGAAATGCGCGCGCTGGGATTCTCACAACGCCCCACGGCGAAGTCCTCACGCCCACGTTCATGCCCGTCGGCACCCAAGGCAGCGTCAAGACGCTCCGTCCGGCCGAAGTTGCCGCAACGGGCGCGCGGATTGTCCTGGGAAACACGTACCATCTGTGGCTCCGACCAGGTCCCGAAGTCGTCGCGGAAATGGGCGGCTTGCACCAGTTCACCAAGTGGCCCCATGCGATGCTCACGGACTCGGGCGGCTTTCAAGCGTTTTCCCTGGCGGAACGACGCAAGACCACCGAAGAAGGGTTTGTCTTTCGATCCCACCTCGATGGATCGAAAAAAGAACTCTCCCCCGAAATCGCGATGCGGGTGCAAGGGCAACTCGGAGCCGACATCGCGATGCAGCTCGACATTTGTCCTCCGGGAGATGCGCCCAAGCCAGAAGTGGAAAAAGCCTGTCAAATCACCACGCGTTGGGCGCGACGATGTTTGGCGTCCAAACGATCGGACCAAGCGCTCTTCGGCATCATTCAAGGCGGCACGGATCCAGCCTTGCGCCTGTTACACGCGGACGAACTCTCGGCACTACCGTTCGATGGATTGGCGCTGGGAGGGTTTTCCGTCGGCGAACCGATCATGCGCATGCACGAAGTGCTCGAAGAGGTGGGACCCAAGCTCGATGCGGAAAGGCCGCATTATTTGATGGGCGTAGGCACGCCGTACGACTTGGTGCGGGCGATCGGAACGGGCATCGACATGTTCGATTGTGTGCTTCCGACGCGAAATGCGCGGAATGGCCAGGCGCTCTTGAAGACGGGCAAAGTCGTGATCAAGCAAGCGCGGTACAAGACGGATCCATTGCCGCTCGACCCGACGTGTTCGTGTCCGACGTGTTCGGAAGGTTATTCGCGCTCGTATTTGCGGCATTTGTACTTGGCCGGCGAGATCCTCGTGTTGCGTTTGATCACGGCGCACAACTTGCACCTCTACGGGCAACTTGTGCGCGAAGCCCGCGAAGCCATTCTGGAAAATCGTTACGACGCGTTTGCTCGCGCGTGGCTCGATGGCTTGGCGAGCGAAAGCAAGGACGCAAGTGCGTGATGTTCGGGACACGAACAAGATTTCAACGCCCACGATCTTCACGTCTTCACGGAGAGATGCCCCATCAAGTAGGCTTGGGTGCTTGCATCTAGCCCCGCGAGCCCGATGACGTACGACGGCCAGTCACGCGAAGGATCCTCCGACTCGGTTGACGAAGCGTTTTTTGCGCGCGAAGCCAACCCAAACGGTTCGTCGCAAGAAACCGCGGGTCCGAACAGCGAAGTGGAATCGTGTGTACCGACACGACCGAGCGCGTTGCCGCCGGCGATGTCGTCAGCGCATGACACACAAGGTCCTGAGTCTGCGCTTGCGCCGGATTTCGATGAAGATGCGGTGCTTGGGCGCAACCGTGGTTTGCAGATCGGTGGGTTTTTCCTGGTGTTGGTTGGCGCGATCGGCGGCGGTGTGGCTGGGTACTACGCGCTGCGGAACTCGGCCGCGAAAGAAACGCCATCGGCGACTGCGTCTGCGTCAGCTTCGACGAAAAAAGTTGCACCACCAACGAATGCGCCCAAACCTCCTGCGCAAGTAGCTTCCGCGGACGCGAGTGCCAAGACAAACAAGGCGGACGCAACGGGAACGCGTGTGGCATCGAAGGCGGGGACGCCATCGACGGGGACAAACGTTGGTGCTGGGCCGGGAAATGTGGCGGGACCGAATGTGCCTGCGGCAACCGGCGAACTGACGCAGGGAGAAATCAGCGGCGTGGTGGAGCGCAATCGAGCGTTGATTCGGCGGCAATGTTGGCAGCCTGAAGTGCAAGCCAGTCAAGGCATGGGCGGATCGGCGCGGGTGCAGACGTCGTTTACGATTGCGCCATCGGGCGCGGTGCAATCGGTGAGTGCCCATGGTGCGGAGGACAACTATCCGGGTCTTGCTCCGTGTATCGCGGGGCGGATTCGAGGTTGGCAGTTCCCGCCGTCAGCGAGTTCGACGCCTGTGAACCTGCCTTTTGTGTTTGCTGCCCAATAGGTCGGCGACATCTTTTGACGCCCGACGATTTTTCGAAGGGCAAACTTTGATTTTCGCGTCGTGGTTCGCTATCGAGTCGTCATGGCTGGTCGACCTTTGCGGATACTCGTCGCGAAACCTGGGCTGGATGGTCATGATCGAGGCGCCAAAGTGGTGGCGCGGGCGTTACGTGACGCCGGCTACGAAGTCATCTACACGGGCTTGCATCAGACGCCGGAGATGATTGCGAACGCCGCGGTGCAGGAGGACGTGGACGCGGTGGGCTTGTCGATCATGTCTGGGGCGCACAACACGTTGTTCCCGGCGGTCATCGAAGCGCTCAAGGCGAAGGACGCGACGGACATTGTGGTGTTCGGCGGTGGGATCATTCCGGACGAAGACGTGACGCGATTGCAGGACGCTGGGGTGAAGGGAGTGTTCACGCCAGGTACGCCGCTCAAGTCGATCATTGAGTGGATTGCAACGAACGTGACACCGAAGACGGCGTGAGTTTTACGTAAAAAACCAATGCAGCGTCATGGGTGTCGGGAGCGAATTTTTCGCGCGGCCGATTGAGAGAATGATCAGGCCGCGCTCGGGTTGCTTTGCTCAATGACTCGGACGTTGTGTACGACGCGTTTTGCCAACTGTTTCGGGCGGCGTATTTGCTGAAACGTTCCGCGCAGAACGCGATTTCCCAACAGAGGCATTTTTTCGCGCTCGAGCTCGTCGCGCCCCAAAATGTTCGCGCGCCAATTGCTCAATGACGGCGTCGAGATCGATCGTCATATCAACCGGCAACGCGGGTCCGCGGACAAACTCGGCCAACGTGATTTTGCCATCCCGGAAACTCTTTACGAAGTCGCACATGATCTGGAACTCCTCGAGTTCCGCTTGCGCCTGGCGAACGACGACTTTGACAGAACCGCCCATGGTGTTGGAAGGCGCCGACTTCTTCACGGCTCGATGTTCGGCGGTGAGTTGACGCGATTGACGCCGCAACTCTGCAATCGTTTGTTCGAGTTCTGAACATCGCGCCTCTTCGTCGGCTGTGGAGGTAGCAGCGCCATTTTGCTCCCAAAGTTTTTCCAATTCGAGTAACCGTGCCAGATCGCCATCATTGTAGGCTTGCGTGACCTGTTTCATCACCTCGGTGCGGTCATTGCGGTCGTTTTCATGCGTGGCGCGATCCGGATGCAGCGCAAGAGCCAAACGCTTGAACAACGCGCGCAAAGATTCATGACCCGCTTCCTGACCACGCGGAGCCGCCGATCGCACCTCGGAACCCTGAAACGGCGAACCAAAAGGATGCTCAAATGGTTCGTCGTCGTCACCTCCGGCGAACTCGGACGGTTCTGCCGGTTCTTCCTCGCGTGGAATGAGCAGTCCCTGTGCTTCCAGCAAATTGCGTATTTTCTTGACCTTCTTACGCGCACTTGCCGACAGTTTTCCCGGAACGAGCAATTCGTCGAAAACTCGATGCACTTCCGCGTTCAATTCATGGTACCGCGTCATGATCGGCGCGAGTTTTTCCATCATGGTTTGTGCCGAGGCTTTTGTTTCTTCAATGACGCGTTCAAGTCTGCGTTTCTTGACCTGAACTTCGCGCAGCAAACGTTCGCGCTCGCGTAGAAGCGCGTAAAAGCGCTGGCCCGAAACATGGAGGCTGAGGCCATCTCGAGGCATCGCGTCGAGTGAAGGTTTTTTTGTAGAAGTGGAACGGGAGCGACGAGTCATCGTGGGCCGAATGTACTTCGGGCGTTCCGGAAAAACAACGTGTCTGTTGGAGTCAGAAGCAAAATAGTTCGTCCGGAATGCCCTGCGAGTTTGTCGGAAGTGTCACAGTTGGCCAAGTGAAACCTATGGCGCGCGAGGAGAAGTGGTCAAGGTACAATTGGCGATGCAAGACGGTTTAGTCGGCTCACACTCATTGGCAGCGCATCACGTAGGACGAACAAACGTTTGGCGTGAGCAACGTTTGTCGGAGGTGGGCTGGGAGTGCCAAACGATTTCGGGAGCCACACATCGCACGCAACCAGTTCCGAGCCGGTCGAGAACGCTACGCACGCATAAAGGAAATATATGCGATGCACTATCCAGCAAGCAATTCGCACCGCTGGCCATTTCGAGCGGGTAAGAAAACATCTCGGCTCAAGGCACGAACGGATCGAATACGCGGCGCAAACCAACCCCGACCGTGCCCGCGACGAGAAAAGCTCCCTTGGTTTGTGGCATGTTCTGTTGCAATTCGATATACTTTCACGATGCAAAGCAATCTCAACTTTGTGTCTACACTCCGACAAACTCGACCTTGGATGCGACAATGCAGCGTTCTCGCAGCGCTCGTCGCCTTCGCCTGGCTCGGAGGCTGTTCTTCATCGACAAATACAGCTTCCACGACCGCTAGTTCGACCGGCGAAAGTACGAGCAGCGCCGGCGGGAACGGTGGCACGGGTGGCACCGGTATCGGAGGCAATGGCGGAACGGGTGGTATGGGCTCGGGAGGAATGCCAGGCGCGGGCGGTTCGGGTGGTATGCCTGGAACGAGTAGCTCGAGCGGGACTGCGGGGAGCGGAGGTTCCGGAATGGCGCGACGTCCAGGTGCAGGCGAAGTCATTTTCACGGAATTAATGCCAAATCCAGATGCCATTGCGGATACAGCGGGAGAATTCCTCGAGATTAAAAATCTAAGCAAAGACGCGCTGGATCTTGGCGGATGCCATTTGAAGGACATGGGCACGAACAATGACGATTACACGATCAACGTGCCGAGTTTGCTCATGTTGCCGGATGCGGTCCTGGTGATGGCGAAGTCCGCGGATCCGAATCAAAATGGTGGAATTCAAGCCGTTGCGCATGCATTTGCCGGTGGATTTGCGTTG
>JBGAOI010000597.1:0-4993 GCA_044221885.1 Polyangium sp. (in: bacteria) | reverse complement strand
GAAACACGCGATCGACAAACGCTTCGTCTTCACCATGCGTCAACGCGTACTTCACAAGCATGCGCTGGATCGACGTGTCGACGAGAATGAGATCCGTCTCGGTGTCCGTGACAAACGTCTTGATGAGCGCGTAGGTTCGTTCGAGGTCCAAGTTTTGCTCGGTCCCCTTGATGAAGTACTGCTTCGGCGGCGAGTGGTAATACCCGAGGTCCACATCTCGGCCCGACTGATGACTCTTGTGCGGCGAAAGATGACCACCACGTTTCGAACTGATGTGGCCAATCGCGAGCGCCGGAGAGTTCGGATGTTCGGTGTAGACCTTGTCGATGGTCCTCACGATCGCGTCGATCGTTTCCTGTGTTCCCCACGCACATGAAGGATCCTGCACGATCCATTTTTCGCTTTTCGGCATCGGAACGCCGTTGACGAGTGCACCAGCGTTTGGAGTTCCAAGCGCGAGAGGTCCGACGGAGGTTGGATCTTTTTTGTATCGCTTCTCGAGATCCGCAGCGCTGAGCGACAAAAGCGGCGAGGGCGGTGACGCTGGACGGATCGACTTGACGACAGGCTCTTGAATCAACGGCGGCGGCGCAGCGTCTGCCGTCTCTTCATCGTTGTCGTCGTCGAGTTCTTCGTCGTGATTGTCGTCGTTCAGATCGGGATACGACGATGGCGGCGGCTGCGTTGGATCAGCGCTTGGCGTTTCGCCGGCAACGATGATCTGCACCGGCGCGGGCGGCGTCGTCGCCGCCGGGGGCGGCGTTGGTTTGTCCTGATGAACCTGTGGAGGCGCCGCGGCTCCCACGGTTTTTGGTGGAGGTGCTGCCGACGCTCCACATGCTGGAGCGATGAGCAAGACCAGCATGAGCCAGCGCCACATCGGTTCCAACTATAGCCACGCCTCGCGCAACCACGCCACTGTTTGACCTTTGCTCTTCTTCACACTGGCCCACGTTGTTCCTTCACATGCGTGAACGATGTTTCGTCTCAGAACGAAATGCGGCGGGAAAAAAGCCGCGCAGGAGACGAATCATGTTTGGATTTTTCATCGGTACCGCTTGCCTCATCGGCCTTGTTTGCACACTGCGTCGAGGTGCTTGTCACGGTGGTTTCGGCTACCGGTCCAACCCTCGCTTCGCGGGTTGCGGCTCCTACGACGGGTCATGCGGAGGTGAGTGGCGTGGTCAAGATGGCGATGCCGAACGTGGAGGAGGAGGAGGTCCGTTTCGATCTCACGGTCGCGGACACTGGAACCATGGGGCTCCTCCGATGGCGTTCTTCTTTCTTCGACGCGTATTTCAAGCGCTCGATACGACGCCTGGTCAGGAGAAGGTGATTCGTCAAGCGGTTGAAGAGTTTGTCGAAGTTACCAAGAAGCATCGTGGCGAGATGCAAAAGAGCCGGGAAGACATCGCGCGAGCGATGCGCAGCCCGAGCTTTGACGAGACGGTGATGGGTGAACTTTTCGCGCGGCACGATGCGTCGCTCGAGGCGATCCGTAAGGCGGCGATGGGAACGCTGGCCAAGACGCACGAAGCGCTCGACGAAGAGCAACGCAAGCGTTTGGCCGACATGATCGAACGCGCGGGTGGGTTTGGGTTTCGTGGTGGGTGGGGTTGAGCCAAGTACGCGAAGACAAACCTAGGGAAAATAGTTTCAACACAAACGAATTGAAGAGTGAGGCGGATCATGCGAGGACGACGATTGGCGATTGTGCTGCTGACACTGGGCACGATTGGTGGATACGCGGCGGGTTTTGCGAGTTTGGGTTGTCGGCATCAAGCGCGGCGACAAGCGTTCGAGAATCACATTGCGGACGTGTGCGTCGGAGCCGCAAAGCGTGCGGACGTAGCGCAGGGACAGGTTGCCGTGCCAGCGCCCGTGCAGGCGCCTGCGCGTTGAGTGACCGACTGCTGACGGGGGAGCGTCATACGTGACGATTGTACCGCCAAGACAAACCAACAGTGGGTTGTCCTGGCGGTACTGATTTTGTCAAACCAATTCTTTCGACCTGGACGTCATTTGTCAGGTGCGCCGTGACCGTACCCGAGTTTGTCCGGTGTTCATGTTTGCAAAAGATTGGTTTGGAAGTATACGACCATTGCACGAATGAACGTGGCCGCGTCGGTAGGATCGGTGCGCGATTGGTGCAACGGCGTTTGACGTGGGTGCCTTGGGTTGCGATGTATTGTGTTTGGCGGGCCAAGCGTGTTCGGAGCCCCGGAAAGTGAGGAAGTGGCAAGGCCTCATGGTGGGAGCCGCCTTGTTCCGTCAAATGCCGCTCGGATGCTTTGGCGTGCAGCAATGATTCATGAAAGCACGGCAGCATATCGAATGCATTGGTTACAACGAACTCAGATCCGAGCTGGATGCGCATCATTTGACGGCTCCACCGAGGCAAATCGATAACGCCAGGAGAAACTGCCTCAACCTTGCTTATCAGTCCGTTGTTTTATCTGCTCGAGCGTCTACGAGATGCTTTGGGCCCCGAGGGCTTGTTCCGCTGGAACCGCCGGATTCGTTGGGGCAGGCGTCGTGGCGGACGTCGTCGATGCTGCTGCGGCCGTTTGTCCCGGACCAAACTGGGGCTTGTAGCTGAGCTCCACCAAGAGTTTGTCGAAGTCTTCAATTGGCATCGTACAGTGGCCGTACTTGTCGACGATGTCGCTTCTGACTCCTTCGAACCACGATTGCTGCGGATCCATCGGATCGTCGTAAAGAACGATACCTTTCGCCCTGTCGACGGCCAACACGCGAACCTTGTGCGCCGCATGTTCCGCCGTTCCATTCGATGCTGCTCGACGAACCGGGCTACGAATTTTCGCCAGTTCAATCGTTGCAAACACGGGTTCGCCCGCGTGAGTGGACCTTTCGATGATGGTCATTCCGTCACGATGCAAATCCGGAAGTTTGCTGGAATCGAGGCCCAAGAGTTTGGCGAATTGGGAAAAACTATCGGAAATCGTTTTCCAAGTTTCCCCGGAGATCGCATTCAACAACCGCTCGAACGCTTTGAGGCTCAGGCCGGTGCCCGTGTTTTCCGAACCTTGCAGTTGTCCGTCGATATCATTGCGATAGTCGAGCTCAGGATAGGCATATTCCATGCACGCAACCTGAAAAATACGACTGACGGGGCTGCGACGAAATTCGTGTTCGTCCGGGGCGAGAACATCTTCGTCGCGGCTGAGTTTGTCGTCGTTGCGGAGTTTGACTCGGCCTTCGGGGGTCATGAGTCCCGCGCAAAGCCGCGCGTATTCGACGGGATCTCGTTCGGCAAGGTAGATCTCGATGCAGGTCGCGGCGCAGGTTCCCTTGAGACCTTGGGTGATGCGACCGGGGTTCGAAATGTTGCGAATCAACTCGCCCATGAGGATGGTTCGTCCGGGCGCTTCTTCGAAGTTCTTGCTGATGGGACCGTCCGCGATCTGCAAGAAATGCTGGTACATCGGACGTCCGAAAACGTCTTTGCTCGTGAGCAAATTGCGTTCGGCAAGGTGCTGGACAGCCTGCACGCATCGTTTGCGCCACACGCCGACGATTTCTTTGTCCCGCAACGGATATCCAGCGTTTACGGGCTGATCGAGCCGATCTTCAATGGTGTCGACGATGTCCTGCATGTTGTTCAGTTCGATCACTGACGGCCTCCTGCGATCGACGCGCGTGCTTTGCGTCGGCCCCCAAAGAAGTACCCCTGATATTGCCGCGTGAACGTGTCAACGGCAATAAGTCTCTTGGCATCGACGTCGCGGCAAGGCACCGTGTCGACGACTTGACGACCGCGCGCTCAGACGAAGCCATTGTCCGCTCGATTCAAGGATTTTTGTCCCTTGCTATCGGCGTTTGGATTGTGGCGATGCCGGTTTCCGACGCGCTTGCGCACACAATTCCTGGGGCTTTTACGCTGCACGATTTGTGTCGCGCGGCCGATGTTGTGGCCATCGGTCGAATCACGCTCGTTCCCACCGCGAATCCAGGCACGACCGAACTATCTCCGGCGCGTGCCGAAATGACAGAATTGCTGCGCGATGGCGGGGAAAAGCCCGGCGTCATCTGGTTTTGGCCGCATCGTCACGGCAATGACACCTACGACACCAACGAAGAACTTCTCTTTTTTCTCGATCACACGCGTACGCCCGAGCGCGCGAAAGAAGCCAAATACGAGGCGCTCGAAGCGATCGGGGATCGGTTTGTTATTCCAAAAGAGGCGCGCGACATTTGGATCGAGGCTGCCCGGAAGTACGTAGCGCTGGGCAAGGGCCCGAAATCATCGACAGATCCACGAGAATTGGGGCGTTTGTCCGTGACGATGCTCGCGAGCGCCGATACGACCCTGGCGCAGTTTGCCCTTCGAGACCTCACGCTGGCGGGTACTGCGCCGGTCGTGGGTGAACACGATTTGCCCGCTCTTTTGCGCATCGTGGATGACGCGAAGCGCCCAGCGATGTTGCGGGTGGGGCTCTTGTCGGAACTCGAACGACGCAAACTGACGCCCGTCGGAGCGCACTGGGTGTCGGTGCTCGAGTCAACCCCGACAAACGATCGTACGGCCGTGATCGCAGGGGCGAAAAGTCGCTGGTTTGTCCAGGAAGTGAACGCGGCGCTGGTCGCACGGATTGATCAAGGCTCACTGGCGGAGGCAATCGCTGCGGCGCGCGCCGTGGGTGCCGAAGGAAATGATGCCGCAGTGGAAGCTTTGGCGAGGGCTGCGAATCGCGAATCCGCGGAGCTCCGTCAAGTTGCACTCGGAAGCTTGCGGCGGATCAATTCGGTTGGCGCCCGAGAAAAACTCACAGAGTTTGCCAAGACGCACCCGGATCTAGAAACGCGCAAGATCGCTTTGTCCGAAATGGCGCTGCTCCCGCCCAATCCGGTCGCGGCGAAGAAGCTTGTCGAGACAACCGCGCCGCCACCACTCTTGTCGCCCGCGGCGAAGCGGATCGTGATTGCAGTCGTGGTCTTGATTGTCGTGTTTTCAGCGATTGGCCTGGTCAAA
>JBGAOI010000596.1:0-4994 GCA_044221885.1 Polyangium sp. (in: bacteria) | reverse complement strand
ACCCAACGACACAACCGAATCACACGCTGTCGGTGCTGCCGGCGGAGGTGGCGGGGGCGGTGGCACCGGCGGAGGTGGCGGAGGTGGTGGTTGCGTGGTGGGAGTCGTCGGAGGGGGAGGCGGATCGCCGCCACAACCCAACATCGTCGGCAGAACCATGATCATCACGGCCGCCAAAGCGCACGTCGTCGTCTTCATTGTTTTCCTCACGTAAATCGAGGCGCGCGCGGGCCATGCGCGCGACATTGCCTATGGCCGCTCATACACCCGAAACTCAGTCGAAGTCACGCATGCGGCTCGACGCCAACGCATATTCGCGCATCGTTCGAGTTTGCCGTTCCCGTCGTAGCCCAAAAGACAGTCTCCGCGTGCCTGTAAGGTATTCCAACGCGATCTCGTTTCGGAAGTGGGACGAAATCGGGCTTCGTGCGATAGGCTTTGCTTGCTCAACGTCCAATGAGCGGGAAAGTGGTCGGCGAGATGAACCAACAGAGGTTTGGATCATCGACACGGCATGATTAGGAATTGCCCGACTCCCGAGGAGGTCGCTTTGTCTCGCATTACTCTCGTTACGTCCGCCTTGCTTTGCACGGCCGCGCTTGCGGTCGGTTGCGAAAAGGACGGTCAGCAACAACCGCCGCAAACTGCGCAGAACCAGTACCAACAAGGGCAGTATCCCCAAGGGCAGTACCCACAAGGACAATACCCACAGGGTCAATATCCGCAGGGTCAGTACCCGCAACAGCAGCCGCCTCCAGGTGGCTACCAACAACCGTACCCGCAACAGCAGCCGGCGCCTGGCGGCTATCAACAGCCCTACCCGCAACAGCAACCGCCGCCTGCGGGAACGCAACCGCCGCCCGCCGGAACTGCACCGGCAGGCTTCCCGATTCCGGGACTTCCGGGTTTGCCCCCGGCAGGTGGAACTGCTCCACAACAAGGTGGCGCGTCCGGGGGTTTGGCCGCGCGTATCGACCCGAATTTCGCTGCCGCAGCAACGGGTCCTCTGATGCTTTTTGCTCAGCAACAAGCACCAGGCATGCAACGTGAAGGCAACGTCGCTGCCGCGCAATTTCAAGAAGGACAAACCATGGAAGAGCCCGTCAACTTGCAACCTGGCAAGTGCTACACGGTGCTCGCTGTGGGCGCAGGGGTTGGCGAAGTCGACATTCAACTGCAACTCACGACGCCAATGCCCGGGATGAACCCCGCGCTCGCTCAAGACCAAGGCTCGGGTCAACAAGCTGCGCTCGGTGGTGGCGGCAATTGTTACAAGTGGCCCTGGCCCATGGCCGGCGGCGCCAAGTACGTCATCAAAGCGACGCGTGGCGCAGGCATCGTCGCGGCTCAGCTCTACGTGAAGTGATCTTCTAAAGGCTGACATGTTCGGGGCGCTCGTCTGGACGAACCAGGCAGCGCCCCGAAGTCATTTGGGGCTCAAAGCAAAATGCCAGGGGCGGGGAAGGCTTTGCAGAAGTCGGCGACTTCGCCACGGATGCGGGTCTGTCGGGCTTCGTCGGTCGGATGATCCGCAACTTCGGCCATCCACTTCGCGATCTGCTCCATCTCTTTCGTTCCCATGCCGCGCGACGTCACGGCTGCGGTGCCGAGACGAACTCCGGATGGATCCATGGGCTTGCGCGGATCGAACGGAATCGAGTTGTAGTTCGCCACGAGTCCGGCGCGATCGAGCGCTTTGGCGTAGGGTTTGCCGCCGATGTTTTTCGGCGTCATGTCGACGAGCAACAGGTGATTGTCCGTGCCGCCGGTGATGAGCCGCAAACCATGCGATTCAAGAGCACTCGCGAGCGCCGTTGCATTGGCCACGATGTTCGCCGCATAGGTCTTGAACGACGGTTGCAGGGCTTCGCGTGCCGCGACGGCAATCGCTGCGGTCGTGTGATTGTGCGGGCCACCTTGGAGCCCAGGAAAAACCGCACGATCGATCGCTGCCGCATGCTCGGCCTTGCACATGATCGTTGCGCCACGAGGACCTCGGAACGTCTTGTGCGTCGTCATCGTTACGACGTCAGCAATTCCGATCGGTGATGCATGCGCGCCACCCGCCACGAGACCCGCAATGTGTGCGATGTCCGCCGCGAGAATGGCTCCAACTTCATCCGCGATCGAACGAAATGCGGCGAAGTCGAGCGCACGTGGATACGCCGTCGTTCCACACCAAATCAGCTTGGGCCGATGAGCCTTCGCGAGTTCGCGAACTTGGTCGATGTCGATGCGGTGATCGCTCTCGCGCACGCCGTACGGGACGCTTTGGAAAAACTTGCCCGTGATGCTGACGTTCCAGCCATGAGTCAAGTGACCGCCCGCGGGCAAACCCAAGCCCATGATCGTTTCGCCTGGTTTGACAAACGCCATGTACACCGCGAGGTTCGCGGGGCTTCCCGAATAAGGCTGCACGTTGACGTGATCGGCTCCGAAGACTTGCTTCATGCGACTGCGCGCAAGTTCCTCGACCGGATCAACTTGTTGCTGACCTTCGTAATACCGTTTGGCCGGATAACCCTCCGAATACTTGTTCGTCAGGACAGACCCGGTGGCTTCGAGCACGGCGCTCGAGACGTAGTTCTCGCTCGCAATGAGACGGATGGTTTCGGCTTCGGCGCGCGCTTCACGTTGAATGAGATCCGCAATTTCCGGATCGACTTCTGCGAGCGGCGCGTGGCCGGCAAACTTGGTTTCGGTCGACATCAGACCTCGAACTCGCCGCGTGTGAGCAGGTCGGCGACCCGCCACAAGAAGGAATTGGCCAAAACGCCGTCGACGATGCGGTGATCGTACGAGAGCGCCATGTACATGATCGGGTGGATCGCAATGACGTCTTCGCCATCGCGGGTCACGACGACGGGGCGCTTCTTGATTTCGCCCATGCGCAAGATGCCCACGTTGGGTTGCGAGATGATTGCACCACCAAACAAATTGCCTTTGAGGCCCGGGTTGCTGACGGAGAACGTCGTTCCCGCGAGATCATCCGCGGTGATCTTGTTTGTCCGGGCCTTGACCGCCATCGCATCGATTTGTGCCGCCAAACCTCGAAGCGAGAGTTGATCGGCATTCTTGATGCTGGGCACGAGCAACCCGCCTTGCGTATCGACCGCAACGCCCAAGTTGATGTCCTTGAGCACCACGAACGAATTCTCGAGCACGCGGGCGTTCAAGTTCGGGTATTCGCGGAGCGCGCGAATCGTTGCAGCACAAATGAACGCCAAGAACGTCAGCGGGACGCCTTCTTTCTTGAGACGGTCTTTGTGCAGATCGCGCAGCTTCGACGTCGCATGCAGATCGACTTCCGCCACTGTCACGACGTGCGGTGCGGTGACTTTGGAAAACACCATGTGGTCCGCGGTGATTCGGCGTCGTCGTGAGAACGGAACGACTTCGTCACCAGGACGGGGCGTGTACGGCGGGACCTTGTACGCGCCAAACCCAGCGCCAGGGATTGGCGGAACAAACCCACCGCCGGCATTCACCAACTGCGTGAGTTCGACGGCGGCCGTTGGAGCTGCAACGGGTGCGGGCGGAGGCGCGACAGGAGCTGGCGCAGCAGGTGCAGGTGCTGGTGTAGCCGCGCGACGCACATCGTCGTGTGTGGTTCGTCCGTGTTCACCAGTGCCTTGTACTTGCGCGAGATCCACGCCTTCTTCACGTGCGAGTTTTCGAGTCGACGGAGAAGCCAAGGGGGCAGCACCTGGTGCGGCTGCGGCTGCGGCGGGAGGCGGTGCAGGGGCAGGGGCAGGGGCTGCGGGTTTGGCCGGTTCAGCTCCAGCCGTTGCTGTTTCGTCGATCTGACAAATCAAGGCACCTTTGGGAACCACTGCGCCTTCGGCGACCGCGAGCTTGACGATGCGTCCCGCTGCAGGTGCAGGTACTTCCGTGTCGGCTTTGTCAGTCGCTACGTCGAGCAGCGGTTGCTCGCGGGCCACGATGTCGCCTTCACGCACCCGCCACTTGGTTACAGTTCCCTCGGCCACGCTCTCGCCGAGCTGGGGCATGAGCACGTTGATCATGGAGTCGCTCCTCCGAATTTCCGCGCGGAATGGGGCTTTTGCGCGGGCGCCGCTCGTATACGCCGTGATGCACGAGAGAGCAACGACCGCGCGCACGTGATCGTGCGCAAAGTGTCTTCACGCTCAAAGTGCCGTGCCAGATGCTGCTTTGGCGAGTGCTCGGTCGAGGGCGTAGGGGCTGTAGCCGACGAGAATCTGCCCACGCACGTCGATGACCGGGATGCTTCCGCCGCGTTGCCCTGATTTCTCGAGCTTCGCCCGCATCTCCAATGCGGCGTCGCGATCTTCCTCGATATCTTTGTGCACAAACCGAATTCCCTTGGACTTCAAATGTTCTTCGACGTCGTGACACGGTCTGCACCACGATGCTCCGTACACGATGACCGTGACATCCGAAGCAATCGGAGGCGGTTTGTCATTGTTCGGTGGTGTCCCTGTCGACGCTGAATTTGCAACGGGTGGAGGTTTGACAGGACCGACCTTCGCGAGATATGCGGAGCGGCGTTTTTCGATTTCGGCTTCCCAACCACGCCGCGACATCGTTTTTGCCGGATACCCACCGTCTGCACCTTTGGTCGTGAGATCGACGACGTAAAACGCATCCTTGGTTCCGTCTTCACGATCACTCACGACCACCCTCACGAGCGATCGACCAGCGGCGGGAACGCCCGTGGGCTCGAGTTCGACGTGCAGGTCGCCTTTCTCGTCGATCCACGTGAGCAAGAGGTTGGGTGTGTCGTCACGAATCGTGAGTGCAGGAAGCTCTTTCGAAACGGCCAACGGTGCAGTGCCGTCGTCTTCTTTCTTCTGCGAGCAGCCGTTTGTAAAGACAATCGACGATAGAATCACCAGCGCAGAAAGACGTGCGATCAAGCGCCTCATGCCGTTCTCCCAGCCGCCTCGAAGGCCGCAATTTCTTCACCCAGCATGGTCCATTCAGTGACGAATGTATCGACACGACGCGACAAC
>JBGAOI010000595.1:0-5004 GCA_044221885.1 Polyangium sp. (in: bacteria) | reverse complement strand
GCTCCAATCCCCGTGACCGATGCGTTGGGCGTTTCGGAAGACGAACTCGAGAAATGCTTGTCGGCCGCGGCTCTGGACGATGAAGAACGCGAAGCCATGGAATCGATTCTCGACGAGAATGTCATTGCCAATTTTGCCGATGAAGACGACGGCGTCGTGCGTAGAGCTTCGGTGAAGATTGCCAAGGCCGCGTTATCGCTTTATGGGCGATTGCAAAAGAAATTGACCGGAAAAGAAGGCGATACTTATTTTGCGCTCGAACCTTCACCGGACGAATGGACGGAAGCCAAACGATTGGCCGATAAATTCAAGGCGCGGGCTGTCGTCATTGGACATACGCATGCGGCACGTTGGAAAGAAGACGCCGGCCTTCTTTATGCCAACACCGGAACGTGGATTGGCTTGATGCAGCTTCCGCAATCAGACGCTTCGGACGAGGTCTGGGCTGCGTACCTGGACGAACTGCGTCAAAACAAAGGTTTGCAAATCGACAAGCAAAAGAATGCTTTGATTCTGCGACGATTCACGGGCGTTTTGGTCGATGAGGATCCTCGTGGCGGCGCATCGATGTCGCTTGTCGAATGGGATGGCGCGACGATCAAAATGCTGGGACAAACGAGAATTGCCGCAGCAACGTGAGGGAATCTCGTGAGCGAAGAACGTATTGACCTTTTGCTGGCTTTCGGGGACGAAGCAAAACCCGTTTTACAGGACGGATTTCCGCAAGATTCCACGGCTTGCGCGCCCAAACCCAAAAAAGCCGTCCGTGGTGACGATTCTCCCGATTGGTTACGCACGGACGCCGATCCCAATGATTTGCGATTGCAGCGTTGGGGCGTCATCGTGCCCGAAGGCAAAGAAGGCGACGTTTTGATCGAAGCCATGGCTCCTTTGATTCGCTTGCGCGAAGAGGAACAAGGTGCAGAAGCGACGATTTATCGTGTACCGCCCGAAATGGACGCGAAGTCGGCTGTTGCGTGGAAAGACAAAGTGTATTGGGCCGAAGACGTCGACGAAGACGATCGGCCCTTGTATTTGATGCTTCTCGGCGATGTGGATCGGGTATCGCTCGAATTGCAGCATTCCTTGGCCAATTGTGCCTTGGTAGGACGTTGCCACTTTAACGATGGGCAAGGGGAGCCGACGCCGGAAACGTATGCGGCTTACGCGGAAAAAGTGGTCCGTTATGCGCGCGAAGCTACGGCAGCAGAAAGTCCCGACGTGCTTTTTCATGTCGCTCGTGATGGCACGAATGCCACGATGAGCGCCGAAGCGATGTTGATGCAGCCGAGCCTAGAATTGACAGCGCAAAAAAAAGCGTCGGGACGGCTCGATTTGCGAGATGTGCGTGAAATCGAAGCCGAAGATGCCGACACGTTCGTCGCTGCGGGAGCAAATGCCACGCCCTCCGTGCTCATGTCGATAAGTCATGGATTGGGGGCACCTCGACGTGGATGGCGTTTCGAAGACGAAGCGCGACGCCGCCAAGGGGCGCTTGTTTTGGGCCCCAACGATGTGCTCGATGCGGAACGTTTGGCAGGTCAATCCTTTTTACCGGGTGGATTGTGGTTCTTGCTGGCGTGTTTTGGAGCCGGAACACCTTCCACGAGCGCGTATCATGCGTGGCTTTCGCTTTTGGCCCAGGAAGGCGATTATGACGGCAAAGCCAATTCGGTGCTCGCGAGTTTACCGACGGGAGGGCAGCGACCATTTGTTGCGGCATTACCACAAGCCGCATTGGCGAATCCTCGCGGGCCACTGGCGGTGGTCGGGCACATGGACTTGGCGTGGACGTATGGATTTGCAAATGCCGCAAACTTGACGGAAAGCCGCAAAACCAGGTTTTTCTCGGCGCTGGAAGTTTGGGCTCGAGGAAGCCGGGCGGGCGTGGGTCTGGGCGCATTGATGCGTTTTTACCGAGAAACGAATGACGCGTTGATGGCGAGTTACCAAAGCGATGCGGACGCGCGGGCCCGAGGTCGTGCGGAAACCGCGGAACGAAAGCAACGTGGACATTTGTGGATGCTGCGTAATGATTTGCGTGGCTACGTGTTGCTTGGCGATCCGGCGGTACGCTTGCCCTTGGCGCGAAATGCAGTGGGTGGTCCGGTCAAACCCCAGGAAGCGCCGATTCTTGTGGGATTGACGCAGGCTGCATCCGGTCACGTAGACGGGGCGGTCATCAAGGAAGCGGCCGTGTTGGCCTTGATTCGTGGTGACGAATCTCCCAAAGCCATTGCGCAACGTGCCGGAGCGTCGGTCGACGAATTGTTCAATTGGTTCGATGCCTACCGCTCCGGCGGGCGTTCACGCTTGTAAAACACAACATCGCAGCCTAAACGAGCTCCAGCACGTCCTGATGTTTTCGGAGATGTCTCCAAATCCCGAATGCAATCGGCGCGCATGGGCCGCACATGGTATCGTCACGGGTCATGGCGTGTCATGGCTTGTCATGGCGGAGCGTAAATCAAGGGTGCCGAGCATCGTTTTCGCGCCGAGTCCATGACAGCGCATGACAATCACCGTGTCATGGCCTGTCATGTAGGTCGGTGTACAAAGAATGGCATTCTGCTTGAGAAAACCAACGCGGCTGATAGCGCTAAAGAAACTGTCCATTTCCCACAGGATTGACATCCATGAAGCACCTCGAACTGTTGTTGTCGCACGCTGACGATCAATGCCCGGTCCTTGAACGCGGATTGCCCACCGATGCGGCAGGTAATGCGCCTCGTCCGGCCGTACGCCAAGCTCTGCACGATTTTCGTCACGATGGTGGAGATCCCAATTCGTTGCCCGAGCAACGTTGGGGGATTGTCGCGCCAGACGGTCCGGTCGGCGATCGATTGCTCGAAGTCATCGAGCCGCTGCGACGCGCTCGCGAAGAACAACAAGGCGAGCCAGCCATTGTGTTGCGAGCTCCGCCGGGATTAAAGGACGAGGACGTAGCCACATGGTGGTCGGAAGTCTATGGAGACGAAGACATTGAGGACGCGGATCGTCCTCGTTATTTGATGATGCTTGGAGATGCCGACCTGCTTTCGTGGGACCTTCAGCAGCGGTTGGCTTCCGATACGTTTGTCGGGCGACTCTGTTTCCCGAACGAAGCCGATTACGAATCGTATGTGCACAAAGTGCTGGCGGCAGAACGGGGAACACCGTTCGAGGCTTCGCGGGCATTGTATTACACGGTCAAAGATGGTACGGCCGCGACAAACATTGGTTACAACGGCCTGATGGTCCCGACCATTGAACAATCGCGGATTGGGCAAGAGAAGAAAGTTTTTTCGGCCAAGGAAATTGTCGAAATTGGCGACGGGGACAATGTCACGGCGGACGAATTCATCAACGCGACGAATGGAACGACGCCGTCAATGCTTTTTAGCATCAGTCACGGGTGTGGAGCACCGCGCGGCGGTTGGTCGAGTCCCGAGCAACAAAGGTTGCTTCAGGGCGCAATGAGTTTCGGGCAAGGTCAAAAGATTACTGCGGCAGATTTGCGTGATCGAACCTTCCTGCCGGGGGGATTGTGGTTTTATTTTGCGTGTTTTGGAGCGGGAACGCCCAATGACAGCGCATTTCGCCATTGGCTCGCCGCATTACGCGACGTGGGATTGTATGGCCGAAATATCGATGCCGTTTTACAATCGCTTCCAACAGAAAAAGAGCGCCCGTTTGTCGCAGCATTGCCACAAGCCGTATTGGCCAACCCGAATGGTCCGCTCGCGGTGATGGGGCACGTCGACTTGGCCTGGACGTTCAGTTTTCAAGACGTCGGGACGACCAATAAATATCGACCTTCGCGATTTCAAGATATTTTCCGGACGATTGTGGACGGAAAACGCGTCGGCGCAGGTTATTTCGAGTTGCAACGATTTTTTAATCAGGCCAGCGTGGATTTGTCGACGATGTACGATAAAGACACGCGGCAAAAAGTCAAAGGTACAGCGACCGAAGACGATAAAGCTCGCAAGACGCGCAAAGCCACCTTGTGGATGTTGCGTCAAGATCTATCGGCGTATGTTTTGCTGGGTGATCCCGCAGCACGCCTCAATCTGGAAGGACCGCTGGCGCATCAAGCCAAACGAGCAACAGCGGCGGAGATTGAAGCGCGTCGTCCACGTCCGCACGTGATGGATACCATCCGCGAACTGCCCGCGGTCAGAATTGACGAAGTTTCGCGGCCATCCATGCCGTTTGTCGCGCTTTCGTCGGTGGCCATCGAAGTATTGGCCGATCGTTTGGCCATTTCGCAAGCGGAGCTCGAGCAGATTCTGGCGACGTTGCCGCGGACGAACTTTTGCCCATCGGGCGGCGAACATGTATTTTCACAAGAATCGGAAGACATTGAGGAACCAGCCTCGTTCGCTGATGAAGAACCACTTCCGTGGCACGCGTACATGGCGGACTCGGGCAAACCTGAAGCCGGAAAAACCATTGCGGATGCATTGTGGACCGAGATCTCTGCGGCGCGTAGTGCCATTCCTCGCGAAGACCGCCTGAAGCCGCACGGAAAGGGGCACATGTACACGGGGCTCGATGACAAGGCGCATCTTGCGTACATTCGCGATTATTTGCACAAGCGAATGGCGACGGCCGATGCTGCCGACAAACGCAAGCTCGAGGCGTTTTTGGCATTTCAAGCGCGCGAAGGGAGCACGGCGGCCATCAACACGTATGATGATCAAATCGTGACGTGGGGAACGGGTTGGGGTGGACTTGGATGGCTTGGCAGCGTGATGACAAGGACGCTGGCCAATGAAAACGTGCGCGATTTGTTCGGCAAATGCGGCATTCGTTATCGAGGGAAAAACACCTACGACGTGGTGAACCTCGAAACGCGACGGGTCGTGACGGGTAAAAAGGAAGCGCTCGAAGTGATGCGCGGATCAATGCCGCTCATTTGGATGCTAATTCATGCGGCGCGTGCGCCCGAGACGCGAGATGCGGTGATTGATGCGCAAGTCAAAACGTTTTTCATCAGCGCGGCGGACATTGGGCGAGCTG
>JBGAOI010000594.1:4695-5013 GCA_044221885.1 Polyangium sp. (in: bacteria) | reverse complement strand
TTTTCCTTTGACTCCAAAAATCCCCCGTCGAGCCCCGCTTCATAAGATTCGACAAACGCCGTTTGTCATTGCATGAAAGCGTTTTCCCCGCGCCGAAGCTGCCGGGGGCGCGGTCAAACTCGACGACACGGACCACCCCACCAAAACAACGCCCCGCTCACTTCTTCCGTTTGCCACCCGTATCCGCAGTCCGCGATTCCTTCTTCGCCCCCGACTTCTTCCCATCCACATTCGCAGGGCGCGGCCATGGGAAATACTTCACCGCCTTGAGGCCCACAAACACCAATACCCCACCCTTCAAATCCCGCGTTTCCGTCA
>JBGAOI010000594.1:0-4685 GCA_044221885.1 Polyangium sp. (in: bacteria) | reverse complement strand
CCTAAAGAAAGAACAATCAATGGCAAAACCTACTATCCACCAGCCGGAAAACATTTCAAGTTTAGTACAGATAATACGCAAAAAATGTATGAGACCCCTCGTCCACCACCGCCTCAATCTTTGCTCGCGTGGCGTTCGTCTTGACGTACTTCGCTTCGATGATCCACGCATACTTGCCCGAACCATGGGGGCCACGAACGCCGAGCAACAAATCGCAAAAGCCCTGCGACATTTCGGGTTCCGTTTTCAGGAAAAACGCTCCGCATTGCGACAAATACGAAACGAGCATCAATTTCATCGTTTGCTCGTTGAATGTCAACGTTTCCCGCAACCCCATTTTCTTGACCACATTGTCGTGGAACAAATCGAGCAGCGGCTGGATCTCACCCTTCATGGCCATTTTGATGGTCGCCGTCTCCAAAGCGCCCATGTTGAGCTGAATGTCGTCATGGTCCATCAGGGCAAACGACATGTACTCCCATTGCAACTTGCGCATCACGCGGTTGGGAATCACCAGCTTGGATATTCCACTCAATGGCGTATCGTCGGCAAACGTCAACATGCCCATGTAAAAGAAAAGCGACGCCACTTGCGCTCGACCCATGTGGAGCTTCGTGCCGAATTGCTCGACGAGTCCCACATCGATGGATTCGTTCGTCAATATTTCTTCGAGTAAATCGCGGATATCGCGGTCTTTTTCGCTGGTGGATCGAGCCACCTGATCGAGGCGCCCGTAATCGGTGCGCACATTCAGGTCCAGCATGTTTCGAGGAAACCGCTTGGTATTCTTGAGCTCCCTGAGAAAATGAAGCACCAACGTCGAATTGTAGAGTTTCTCCGGGGCATCCGGGGAAAACCGATACCCATTGTAATACCGAGCAAGTGTGGCCAGAAGTTGCTCGCGATGACCGACCTTCGGATCCTGCGCCAATTCGGGCATGTCGTGCAAAAGCGTATCGATCGCCAATTCAACATCGACCTGGGTGAAGCCCGCCATCGCATTAAATTCGGACCGTTGCGAAATGTGCGTGATGATGTTGAACCCGCTCGACAAGTCGTCCAACATAATCGGAGAAACACCCGTGATGAACGTCCTCGCAATGACGCTCTCGCGCGTGAACGCCTTGATGCTCGCGTAAAAACTCCGCACGAATCCTGACGACTTGACGAGTTCGTCGTAGGTCGTCTTTCGATTGTCCGACAAGAGCCGATTGCCAAAGTGATCGTATTCGTCGATGAGCAAATACATCTGCCGATTCGCGTCGGCAAGCATTCGGAGCACCTGGGTCATGAGTCCAGCCATGTCCTCATCGTCCGACTCAACCACAGGCATGAGCTTCACGAGGTCCGGTACGACCGCACGATACCGGTGGAGAAACGAATGGACCGCCGCCTTGGCCTGAATGGCAAAACTCTTGCAAATCGCTTTGATGTCCCCAACGGTGTCGACTGGCGACAAATCCAGCGTAAGCACGAGGTACTTGTTCCGATTCGGCGTAGGATGCTGATGAATCCACAAGCCGCCAAACCGCGTGTCGAATTGATCCGCCAAGACGATGTCGTAGTAGTTTCGGAGCAGACTGATCAGCGTCGACTTGCCAAACCGCCGCGGACGCAGGAAGATGACATGCGCCTCGTCGATGCTCTCGATGTGCGGGATGAACGGCGTCTTGTCGACGTAGAAGTAGCCTTCAGCGCGAATCGCCGAAAAATCACACTTGGCGTACGGAACTTTCATGATCGGGGGCGACGGTACCACACGCCAAACCGGTAGGCAAGAAAATGCTGCGCGACCATTACGAGCGTGGATACTTGCGCTTCGCTGTTAGGTACATCAAGACCGATGAAGTTCGCAAATGTATTGCATTGCGAGGCTTCGTCATTGTAGCTACCCGGATAATCCATATAACTCGTGATGGCGTCGTCATCGAGCATCACACGAAGGTCTTCATTCGAGAGTTGACCCATGTTTGTCCGAAATGCAGTGGGCGCATAAAATGGCGTCAAGTGGCATTGAGTGCGGACGCCATACGCGATGGCTTGACAAGAGCTGGTTTGGCGCGAGGCCCACCCAAACGAAACTGGGCGCCTTTCGAGCTGCTCGCGTTGCCATTTCCGACAATGCATCGATAGTGAGCGAGCAAGGCGTCTGGCTTGAAGTTGCGCTCGCGTTTGCGAGCGCCCATGCATACGCAAGTGAGCCTGAACAAGCCTCGAGCGAACCAGCGGTATGCCTTCATGCTTGCGAGTGTACAATTCCGCAAACGTGATGCAGGACGGTGTACATCCTCAATGATGGTCGCTATTGACCCGACCCTGCTGATGAACAACCGCATTGACCTCAACGAATTCAATTTGCATGACCATTGTTATTCTCTCTTCCCCGCCAAGACGACGCCAAAGGTCACGATTCGCCATCAGCAAGAGCGAGCGGCGAAACTTGCGGAATTGCTTCGAAGCGAGTATGGCGACAAGGCCGTTGTCTATTGGGTCATTGGAGCGGGCGCTGCGGGTTTGACCTTCGGCGCGACCATGTGCCGCGACGACCAATCATTTCCGAATTGAGAACCCAATCGCGTTGCTCGACCCATTCTCCACCTATCCGCGCACATTTCGCCGCTTGCTCGTACGCATGAACGATCCTTCCACCTCGTTTGGTGTCCGGGAGGTTGCGGACTGGCTACAAATCAGCGATCGAACCGCGCGAACCTGGCTCCAAGAGTGGTTTCAACAAAACCTCATTCGTCCCGCAGGCGCAGCCACAAAGCGAATCCACGCCTGGATCCTGGTGTCCAGTATCTCCGCTCAGGCATCGTACGAACGAAACCAAGCGCATAGCGGCAACGAGCGCGCCAAATAGCGGCAACGAGCGATACCAGGAAATGCGATCCAGATTGCGACCCAGGAAAGAATTACGCACGTTTTGACGGAAATATCGAGCGACCGCGCTTCGTACCGCACCCAATTTAACGGCAACACGCAACCACGGCAGCGGCAATGTACCACCGCCTTCGGACACGCTTGTACACGCACGACCGTCAATGTCGTCCCTTGCATCGACGCCAGCGACCGATCCGCCACGAGCATTCCAGTTATGTCGACATGCCCCATTGCCCGCCGTACCGCACAGCCTCCCCGTTATGCCGGAACCTCCGCTTCCACGACGTGAAGCACGCCGACGCGCCCCCGAAGCAAGCGCAACGACATAGGAACCACCCCCACATTCATTTGTACCACCTCCACATTCATTTCCGCCTCGCCCACACGCACCTGAACCTCCCCAACATCCATTTGCACCTCGCCACCTGACACATTGTCCATGCACCCAGACATGTCGTCACATCACCAAAACATTTCTGTCACACCCTGTGACAAAGCGTCGTAACGCACATGCCCCCGAAGCGCTCCGTCGGTCATGGCCAACACGTCGCAAAATATTTTCGTTCGTCATGTCGATCTGGCAACGCCTCGTTCGTCGTCCTGGCGAAACCGTGATACGGACTGAAAAACAGACCGGCTCACTTCAGCATAGAAAGCGAGAACGTCATCATGCGCGTCATGGTCATCATCAAGGCAACGAAAGACACCGAAGCAGGCGTCATGCCCAGCGAAGAAATGCTCGCAGCCATGGGAGCCTACAATGAAGAACTCGCCAAGTCCGGCATCATGCTGGCCGGCGATGGCCTTCATCCAACGGTCCGCGGCAAACGCGTGTTTTTTTCCGGCTCACAACGCACCGTCGTCGATGGCCCCTTCGCCGAAACCAAAGAACTCATTGCGGGATTCTGGATCTGGCAAGTCAAGTCCATTGACGAAGCGGTGGAATGGGTCCGCCGTATGCCCCATCCGCACTTCGAGACGGACGACACGAATGTAGAGATTCGGCCCCTGTTCGATGCCGCCGACTTTGGCGCCGAATTCACACCCGAACTGCAACAACAAGAAGAACGTATTCGCAATCAAATCCTGCAACAACAGCAACAACAAAAATAACGCGCACGACAAATCGACTGGGTTCGTTCGCAACGTGGACGAACCCGGTCGAACCAAAACACACGCCATTCCCACTCGGAGCAACCATGACCGTCGATGCCTCGAGCATGAAAAAACGGATCGACGCGGTTTGGCGCATTGAATCGGCCAAACTGATTGGTGGTCTCACGCGCCTCGTCCGCGATGTCGGCTTGGCCGAAGACTTTGCTCAAGAAGCATTACTCGAAGCACTCGAACAATGGCCGCAATCGGGAATCCCGGACAAACCTGGCGCGTGGCTCATGACCACCGCGAAAAACCGGGCCCTCGATGAATTACGCCGCCGCTCGATGCTCGCCCGTAAACACGAAGAAATGGGCCTCGCGTCGGACGTAAACACGCAGTTTGTCGCGCCCGTCGAACCAGGCGAAGACGTGGGCGACGATGTGCTCCGCTTGATGCTGATGGCGTGTCATCCGGTGTTGTCGTCGGAAGCTCGTGTCGCGTTGACGCTACGCCTTTTGGGCGGTTTGACCACGGAAGAAATTGCCCGAGCATTTCTGACCTCCGAACCAACGATTGCCCAACGCATCGTCCGGGCCAAACGCACCTTGACGGAAGCTCGTGTCCCTTTCGATGTTCCCCAAGGCGCGGAATTAACGCCGCGGTTGTCGTCCGTGCTCGAAGTCATTTATCTCGTTTTTAATGAAGGG
>JBGAOI010000593.1:0-5019 GCA_044221885.1 Polyangium sp. (in: bacteria) | reverse complement strand
TGATGCATCGCGCGTGCGACGAGTTCCTTGCCCGTACCCGACTCGCCACGAATCATCGCCGGCAATTTCATCGGGGCAAACCTGCGTACGGCTGAAGCAAGTCGACGCATCGGATCACTTGTCCCGACCAACCCAGGAAGCATGGCTTTGGGCGGCGTTTCGCGGCTCCTTTGCGGAATTTCGACGTAGACGCTGGTTCGTCCAAGTTCAACCACTCCCCCGAGACGAAGCCATGCACGTTCGACGCGTGCACCTCCCGCACACACACCGTTGCGTGAACCAAAGTCGACAACTTCGATGCCATCACCGCGATGCACGATGCCAGCGTGTCGTCCGCTCACGGTCCGGTCGGACAAACGAATGTCGACGGACAAACTCGAACCGACAACGACCTGTTCGCCAGGTTCGAGTCGAATCGTTTGGGTTTCTTGGGTGTTTTCGAAGCGGACCAGAGCAGGTCCAAGGGCGAGATCTCGAGTCGCGTCGAGATCCATGGTCATGTTGTCGAGGTCAGAAGAACTCGCTGAGCAGATTTGTCGTTCCACATGGATCTATCGATTCGAGCGCGACGCCAGTTGCGTAAAAAAATCAACGATCCACAAAAATCGTTCGCACCTAGTACGAAAACGCCACTTTTTTGGGTGGGAGTTTCCCAGGGCGTAAGGGATCCAACGTAATGCGGACACCAAAATCGATGAAGGTGTAGACGTTGGCGTTTGTGCGGCTGTCAGGAAGGAGCCGAAAACCGCCGAAAGAAGCCTCGATATACGGCCCAAATCCAAGGAAAGACGTCGGGTAGTAGGTTCCGCCGAGCGCGATCTTGGCGAAGTCCCAACCGGCATAGTCCCCTGCCCCATTTGCGGCAGTACGATTGGGGTCCGTGAGGGTCATGGTGCGGTAGTTCACACCAAAACTGGCCCAAGGGTCAAAAGCTATGCCTTGGGCGAGGTGGTAGGTGAGCCCCACTCCAAGAGTCATCGAATTTCCACTACACGTGGAACACGATTCCCCCGCTGACAGAAGCCCGTAGGAGCCCGCCAATTCGAGCGAAGCGTGTCGACCGATTCCGAACCCCAACGCCCCGCGAAACCCCGGTCCTACGCCCAGCGCGGTCGTCCAATCGAGCCCCGCCAAGGTCCCGTAGGCCGGCGCAAAAAGTCCCGTTCCTACCGAGACCAGCAGCGCACCTCGGCGCAAATCCGGCGCATACGGCCGAGCAACGCCATCTCCAGGCTCCGGCGGCGGCTCCACCGGCTCCACCTCCCCTTCATCATCCGACGACGGCGTTTCCGCGAAAACCTGCGGTGCGAAGGCCAAAACGGAACAAGCCACGAGCACCGAACACATGCGACGAGATGCAGCAAACATCATCGATGGCTCTAGAACGACCAACGGCTCGGGGCAAAGTGCAAAACGCGAGCGTCGTGACGAAGCATGTTCAATTTAGCAATCTGAGTCACGTTCACATCACTATGTATTTTGAATATGCATGTAAAAATTCATCATCATTCAGGAACGTACATGGGTACCGAAGGATGCACTTGCAGTGGACCTAGAACGTCCCGCTATGATCCCCGGCCGCATGTCGAAGAGCCAGCCGGGCCGCGCGATCCGCATTGAAGCTGCGGGCTTGACCGATGTAGGTCGCCAGCGACGGCACAATGAAGACAACGTCCTCGTAGCGCCTAAAGTCGGCCTTTTTTTGGTCGCTGATGGCATGGGTGGCCACTCCACGGGCCACGTTGCGAGCGCCCTTGCTGCATCATCGATGCAGTCCTTTTTCGATGCGACGGAGACGGGCCCGCTTCCGTCGCCCGTGCCTGCGGAGGAAGCCAATTTGCCGCGCGGCGCAGCACGTCTGGTGCAAGGCGTACGCAAGGCTAATCGCGACGTTTACGAAGTGTCTTCCACTCGCAAAGAAAATCGCGGGATGGGATCGACCATCGTTGCGATCCACTTCGACGGCTCCGATCTGCACGTCGCACACGTTGGCGACAGCCGCTGTTATCGCATTCGCGATGGGCTCATCGAGCAGATCACGCGCGATCATTCGTTGATCAACGATGCTCTCGCGCTCAAGCCCGACCTCACGCAAGAGGAGCTCGCGCGTTTGCCGAAGAACGTGATCACCCGCGCTCTCGGCATGAAAGACGCCGTCAAGGTCGACGTACAAAGCGTACGTGTCGAGCCTGAAGACATCTTCTTGCTCTGCTCCGATGGTCTCACGGGGATGATCAACAACGAGCAGATCCTCGAGGTGTTTTCTTTGACAAACGACCTCGATGAAGCTTGTGAACTGCTCATCGCGATGGCGAACGAAGCAGGCGGAACGGACAACATCTCCGCGCTTCTCGTGCGTGCTGAAACGGTCGATCCGAATGCTCCCGATGTGTCGATCACGGAAGCAGAGATCGACCTCGATGCGCATGACTCCCCCGAGGTTGACGTCGAAGAAGCCGTACTGTCGCAACCGCTTCCTGAACATGAGTTCGAAGACGACGGCACGCCTCCCATCCCCAAGCCGATCATCGAAGTCACGGGCGTGCCGGAGAGTGACGAAGAGGGCGACGCTTGGCTTGGCGACACCGTACCTGTCGACATGCGCGGGCAAGCTGCACGCGCGCTACAGTCCGACGGTGCGGTCGAGCAAATCGATGTTGCTGAAGAAGACGCATCGTTGCTCGATGATCACGACGACGGCGGGCCGCATGGCTCCATTGACGACGTCATGGCTGCACGTTGTCGGCGCTGCAATCACGAGCTCTATGTCGGCAACTTCTTCTGCACCGAGTGCGGCTTGAAGATCGATCCCGACTGATTTCCTTGCGCCTCAAACGAATCGACTAGGCTCGCTCTCACCACCAACAATGCCTCGCTCCGCGACATCTCAATCTCCGCGCCGTGCACGCATTTTGCCCATCGCCGATCGGCTCCATGCGGATGCCAGTTTTTCCGGACAAGGCATCACGATCGCGTTTCTCGATTCGGGCTTCTACGCTCATCCCGATCTTACGTCCCCAAACGATCGCATCCTTGCGTATCACGATCTCTTCCATCCCGACGCCACACGGGCCGACTTGCAACGATCCGATGCATCGTCGTGGCACGGGATGATGACCAGCGTCGTTGCTGCTGGAAGCGGAGCCCTTTCCGGCGGACTTTTTCGAGGTTTGGCGTGGCAAGCCAACCTCGTTTTGGTCAAGGTCGGCTCTGCGCATCGCATCCGCCACGACGACATTCGTCGCGGTATCGAATGGATACTCGAACATCGCGAGCAATACGGTATCCGCGTCTTGAACATCTCGTGCGGAGGTGACTACGAAGAGTCTTTCTTGACAGACCCTCTGTCACGCATCGCCGATGAAGCTTCGCGCCAAGGCATCGTGGTTGTTGCCGCAGCAGGAAACGACGGACACTTGTCCGCGCATCACGTGCTTCCTCCAGCGAGCGCGCCGAGTGTCATCGCTGTGGGCGACGGTTTGCAAAAGCCCGAAATCATCGCGCCGGCGATTCACGTCGCAGCACCGATTCTTCCGGACACACCCACCGCAGCTCAAGCCAAACTTCTCAACCTGCTCGATGGCACGTCCGACGATGAACTATCGAATGTGCTTGGCAAACATGAAGGCATCGATCCGGATCTCGATGCGATCGCCAAACGCGAGCCGTACCTGATTCGGCAACTCGTCGGCGGCAAACTGCACGGGCAGAAGGTGATTTCTGAGCACTACAAAAGTGTCGATGGGACGAGTTTTGCAGCGCCCATCGTGAGCAGCGTCGTGGCGCAGATGCTCGAAGCGAACCCGGATCTCAAGCCGCATCAATGTCGGCGCATCTTGATGACGACCGCACGCGGCGTGCATGGCATCGCGCTCGAGCGACAAGGTTGGGGTGTTGTTTCTCCGGGAGCTGCTGTCGCTGGAGCGCTGGCCCTCAAAGACAAACGCTCCGGCTGACTGCCCTGCACATCACCACATGCCGCCCGTCATGCGCCAGCCAGCAGCGGTCTGTTGCACGATCGGCATGCGGATGAGTGGATGCGGATGCGACGCTTCGAAGGCGAACACGACGTGTGCCGGCGTGAGTTTGTCCAAGTTCGCGAAGAACTGAAGCGTCAACATCGCCCCACCTTCCGTCCAGTGATACGCCTGCCGTCGCGCGCCAGCGGCGAGAACGTTTTTCGTTCCGGCAACGTCGGCAGCGATTTCGTTTGGTTGGTTGAACAGCGGCAACGTACGCGACAAGAGACGTCCGAGGTCGGCGGGCGTCACGCCACGACTACCACCTCGATTGGCCGTGCATCCCAAGTGCCCCAGGTGATGGTGACCGAGTTCGTGTCCCAAGACAAACCCAACTTGTTCTTCGAACAGTTGATGCTGTCGCGCCACCTTACGACCGTCCACAGCTTGAACCGGATCGACAAACCCCGCAGGTGGATGGGCAAACCCCCCCTTCTGAGCGAGGAGCTGAAGATATTCGTCGAGCTTGCGCGTCCCAAAGACTTCGTCTGTCGCTTTGAACTGCGCGATATACGCTTCGACTTGGAGCAACCCATCCGTGATGGCCATCAAGGGCAAACCTTGATCGTCGCAAGCGGCAAACGCATTCACTTCACCCGGCGTCGGATCGGCGACAAACGGGATGTCTCGCACGATGGCCGATTTGTCCGGCGGCAGGGCGGCGATGAGTTCGCCCATGACCACACCCGAGTGCTGCCGAAGCCAATTGATGTCCATCATGTTGATCGGATCGATCAGCGACGATGGGTTCCCGGGCAAACCAGGTAGGCCGGGCAAACCCGGGAATGGCGTTGGTTGCGGCTGCGGCTGCGGTTGCGGCTGCTGCGGATATGGCTGCTGCTGGGGGTACGGCTGCTGTTGCGGATACGGCTGCTGCTGAGGATACGGCTGCTGCTGAGGATACGGCTGCTGCTGAGGATACGGCTGTTGCTGAGGGTATCCCCCTGGCTGCTGCGGGTAATACCCAGGCTGTTGCGGATACGGCTGATTTTGCGCGTAT
>JBGAOI010000592.1:0-5021 GCA_044221885.1 Polyangium sp. (in: bacteria) | reverse complement strand
GATTTGAATCGAACGCCAATCAATGCATTGCCTTTGGCGACCAACGCGGCGGGTGACCCGGCCTCAACGCCGAGGAATCTGAGATTCTCCGAGTTGCTTGCGTTTTCCAAGCCAACAAGCGTCCAGCCGTACGGTGGCATCATTTTGCATTCGACTTGAAAGGGAGCAGCTCCCGCGATGCCGTCAGGATCAACCGTGTAGATTCCCGACGGTGCATTGGGATTTAGCGCCAAAATATCCAGACATGTGTGCGGCGTGTCGGCAGCGGTTGTACCCCCCGCCCCTCCTTGTCCACCGCCACCTGTTCCCGCGCCACCTTGTCCCGAGCTGCTCGAAGTGGTGTTTCCAGACGAACTGCTCGATGTATTGCTATTTCCACTGCTCGAACTGCTCGTTGCTGAAGTGACGTCCGACGTCGCGGGAACGGTGACCGTACCGGTGTCTTCGAGGAGGCAGCTGGCGATAGAGCAGGCCAGCAATGTGCCCAAGCACAAACAGGTTGGCGCGTGGACCATCGAAAATTTCGTTGAATGATTATGAGCATCAGGCATTGGAACTCCTTTCGGGTATTTGCTCGAGCATCGCTGATTTATGGTCGACGAGCGCAACGACCAGCCAAGTAATCCAATTTGAACGTTGGGCCAGCCACGCCACGACTGGTATTGGGTAACGAAGTCATCGTGCTTTTCCAATCGCCGCCTCGAACGACACGGCTTGCGCCCGATACGAGATCCGCGCAGTTGTTGCAGGTGATGTTTGCGTACGGAGAGGCCCATTTGTCGAGCACCCATTCGTAAACACCTCCCGCAAGATCCGATTGGCCGTATTTGCCGTCGCCTTTGGGAGAATACGCACCGACATTGAGGATATCTGCTGCCGTGCAGGCTCCGGGGGTGCCTCCAGCGCCGCAACTGAACGATGCATATGTCGTATCGGGCGCGGCAGCTCCCCAGGGATACGCGCGCTGCTCATTTCCTCCCGCTGCGGCATAATTCCACTGCGCTTCGGTGGGCAAATATCCACTGTCCCACGCGCAGAACGCAAAGAGAACATACCAATCGATGCAATTCATCGGTTTGGTTTCATTGGCACCTGCGGTTGACGTCCAATTGGGAATATCGATGCATTGAATGGCCGTTTGTAGCGCCGCTTGTGTCGCAGGCAATTGGGCATCCCATGTCGCATCCCAACCGCTGTTGGGGATATTCACGTGACCGCCTGCGCCGGCAACGGGTTTGTTGTTGGGGTATCCTTCGAAAAACTTGCGAAATCGCCCCACCGTGACTTCGAATTTATCGAGGCGGTAATCGCTGACCGTAGCGGGATAGCTGGCATTGTTGATTCGATTGTAGGTTCCACCCGGCACGAGAATGCTCGTACAGCAGCTCTCATTGCCTTGAGGTCCGCACGTTTTGGCCAAACCTTGGCAGCTCGATGGTTCCATACATTGCCCCGCAATACATCTTGGGGCAGAATCAGGGCATGGAACTTCCATTTGCCATTGACCTAGAGCCGAACAAGTTCGAATAAAATTGCCAACGCATTGCGTTGCGCCGGGCGTGCATTCTCCAGTACAAGCGCCAGATTGACATCCGAATTGACACGTCTCGACGACCGTGGTCGTAACCAGGTCGGGACCACATTCAACGCGAGTTTTGCCATTGCAGACGATGGCGCCAGGTTGTTCGCCTTGACAAACACCCACAATGGGCTGACAGGTTCCTTGATTTACGCCGGGGCTCGTATCGCAAAGCAATCCCGGACCGCAGGTGCCATTGGTTTGCCAAGTAAAATCCGATCCACAAATGATTTGCGATTTCTGCGCATTTCCAGCACATCCCAGCATCCCAACCATCGGACATGGTTGTCCCAGCGTGCCGATGGGACCCATACCACCGCCTCCGCTGCTGCTACTTCCGCTGCTGCTGCTGCTGCTGCTACTGCTACTGCCGCCGCTGCTCGTGCTGCTACTGCTGCTGCCATTGCTACTACTGCTGCTTGTGCTTACGCCCGAGCCACCTTGACCTCCGGTTCCCGCCGTCCCTGAACTCGATGCTGATTCGCCGCCCGCTCCGCCGGTCCCGCCCGTTACGCGCAAATCCGGCGCACACGCCGACATGCAGCCAATGATGCCCAGCATCGTGATCTTCCAGGTGTCCATGAATCCTCCGATCCCGAGCATCTAGCACGGATATAGGGCGGTTGTCTTCAAGGTCGTGCAGGAATCTGTAAAATGGGAGGCTCGAATCTCAAATGGTTTTACAAGCCAAGGTACATATCGACATCGCGACAAGTTCTTTTTTCGAACCGCAGGTCGTCGACAGATTCGTAGCCATTCCAGCAAAAGACTGCGCATGTAGGCCGACCGACTCGCCACCATCAACCGTACATCAGCCCCTCGCTCCCAGATCTTTCCCTTTTCTCGTCAATCCGGCTACGATGCTTTCCCCGCTGTGCGTGCGTCGTCACTTCTGCTCCCCCTTGGAATCATTGCGTTTGCCTCGGTCAGCCTAGGCGGAGCGGGATATGTTTACGCGCTGCGTTCAACGGTCGTGCGCGGCTTGTACGTCGGCGACCAACGCGTCCCCGATGAACAATCCCCACTCGCTTGGCTCAAAGATCGCCAATCTCGAGTGTCGACCTGGACTGTGCGCTTCATTCACGACGGCGAGATCATCGAAGCATCGTTTGCTGATCTCGGCATCGAGATCGACCTCAAAGCAACGCTCGATCAAGCCGAAGAAGTTGGCCATTCCGGCTCGATCATTCGCCGCTTTCACGATGCCGCCAAAGCCCGGCGTGGCGAAGTCAACGTTCCGCTGAAGTTCTGGATCGACGAACCCAAAGCTCGAGCCTATTTCGAAAAAGTCGCGCCCAGGTTTTATCAAGCACCCGTCGATGCCGTGCTCGACATCGAGAACAAACGTAAGGTCGAAGATCAACCCGGACGTGAACTCGATGTCGCTGGTTGTCTGGACGAACTACGGGCCACGGGCTTCGAGGACGAGGTGCTGGTTCGTCTTGTCACACGCCGCGTAGCGCCGAAAATTGCCTCGTCGGAACTGGCGCAAGTGGACGTGACCAAGGTTGTTGCATCCTTCGACACGACGTTTGTCACGTGGGGATCTGGCGCGGGGCGCGCGATCAACATTCGCAACGCTGCGAAGAAAATCGACGGCGTGGTCATTCCCATGGGCGGCATGTTTTCCTTCAACGATCGGGTTGGTCCGCGGACGAAGGAAAACGGTTTTACCTTGGCGCCAGAGATCCAAGGCGACGAACTCACCGATGGATATGGTGGAGGAACGTGCCAGCTTTCCTCGACACTTCATGTGGCTGCGGTGTTTGGCAACTTGCGCATCTTGCGCCGCCAAAATCATTCGCGAGCATCGAGCTACGTGAAGCTGGGTCTCGATGCGACGGTGCATTACCCGCTCGTGGACTTGCAGCTTGAAAACAACCTTCCGTATCCCGTGATGATCCACGCGTTCATCCCGCAGCCGGGGCGTGTGCGGGTGGAGATCCTCGGTGGAGATCCTGTGGCGAAGGTCGAGTACGCGTATGGGGTTGGACAAACCTACGATTTCGTCCGAAGAATCACGGTCAAACCGTACTTGGCCGCTGGTCGACGTATTCACCGACAGAAGGGCGTTCCGGGGTTTGACGTGACGTCTTCGGTACACGTGACCTACAACGATGGTCGCGTTGAAGATCGCCGTTGGTTCAGTGGATATCGGCCTTCGCCGGAAGTGTATTGGGTGAGCGCCGACTACGACGAGACGCAGCTTCCGCCTCTTCCACAACGCGCGAAAGGCGTCGAAGGGCGATTGGAAGAAGCGCCTACCGAGCCGGCATCTTATCCGACACCATAGACGTCTCTGCGGGATCGGCGCAGCAGCGGAAGCCTGTCTCGTAATAACGGAAGCTGGGCCCGTGCGAGTCGTTTGTCCCGCGACAATGCGCCCAGGGTTTGGCCCAGTAGCCACCTTTCAGCGACGAACGATACCGCCACGCGCTTCGCGATGTACTCACCCATTCCTCGACGTTTCCGACCAGGTCTTTCACGCCAAACTCGCTCTGACATCGCGGGCGTGAGCCGCTGGGTTCGCCTTGGTACACGCGAAACGTTTCGATTTCGCGGATGCGTTTTTCTTCCGCGTTGAGTTTTTCTTCGCTGTAGGGCTTGAACTCTTTCGACGAGTTGCAGGCGTCCTTGTCGAACGAATGTCCATAGGGCCAGGGCTGCGTGTCTGGACCTTCGCACGCCAGTTCCCATTCGAACTCGGTGCAGAGTCGTTTGCCGATTTGGGAGCAGGCCTGTTCTGCTTCGACAAACCGAATCATGACGCGAGGTTTTTCGCCGTCGCGGTTGGGCCACTCATGTTCGTCCATGCAGACGCGGACGGGTGTGGCGAGAGGCTCGACGGCCATGAGATCGGGCAAGAACGAATAGCAGTGGCCGATGCGCCAGGATGTGCAGATGCGCTGCACGTATTCGTAGTGCACGCCTTCGACCAATTTCGTACCCGCAGGGCAGATCGCGTTGGACGTCGACGGGTGGTCGATCGAGGCAGCGACGGGGGCCGGGGCTGCCAGGGCTTGGGCAAGGAGCATCTCGAAGAGCACGACAGCAAAAACGAGCGTACCGTAGCTGCGGAGAGACCCACCATTTTCGGCAAACTTCGCCGAACTTTCTGTTCATTCCCGCGACATTTCCAGACTAGGATGCGACCCCATGCGACGGATCAGCTTGGTGTTTGTCGGCGTGTTGGCGCTGGGCATGGCGGGACTCGAGGGGTGCGGTGGCAAAGTTGTCATCGATGCCGACTCGACGGGTGGAGCGGGTGGAACGGGCGGAATTGGCACGGGTGGAGCGGGAGGTTCTGGCGGTTCGTCCTCGTCGAGCTCCGCCGCGACCACCTCCTGCTCGACGTGCGACTGTTCCGCAACGAAGGACTCACCACCGGATCGGTCAACCTGTTCGTGGTGTTCGCCTTGATGTTCGCTCTGTTCCTGATCCT
>JBGAOI010000591.1:0-5022 GCA_044221885.1 Polyangium sp. (in: bacteria) | reverse complement strand
ATTGTCCAGCGCGCCGTCGACGTGGGCGCCGTTCCGCTCGTGGATGCATATCACGCATTCAACGTGGTGCCTTTGGAATGGGGGCCAGTTCGAGACAAACTTTTCGTGACGTCGGGAGGATACAAGTATGCGCAATTGGGCGAAGGAATTTGCTTTTTGCGCGTCCCATCGGACACGAATCTGCGCCCCTTGGACACCGGCTGGTTTGCTGATTTTCCAGCGCTCGACCGTGAACGGAATGGCAAAATCGACTATGGTCCCGGCGGCGAACGTTTTTCTGGCGCAACGTTTGACCCGACGCCGTTTTACCGGGCCGATGCCGTTTTGCGACACTTCGATGCGTTTGACTTGACGCCCGGACGATTGCGGGACATTTCGCTTCGCCAAACCCAACGTATCCTCGATGTCCTCGACGACGCAGGGTTGGGCGAACACGTCGTATCCCCACGCAGCGAAGAGCGACGCGGTGGATTCGTGGCCATTCGGTGCCCAGGAGCGTCGAATGTCGTGTCGCGCTTGCGTGGGCGTAACGTTTTCTGCGATTCGCGCCACGATGTTTTGCGTCTTGGTCCAGCTCCGTATCTCTACGACGAAGAAATCGATCGCGGGACACGTATGGCGGCGGAAGAAATGCATCTGGAGAATGCGTCGAAATGACGTTGACGTTTGTCCCGGAACTCGACGATCGACTGGTTGCGGAAGCTGCTGCTCAAACCCATGAAATCTGGTCTGGCGGCTGGGCCCTCGATGCGCATATCGAACGGCAACGTGCGATGTTGACGCGAGCTGGTCGAGACATTCTGCGTTATGTCGGATTGCTCGATGAAACCGGCTTGATCGCGTCGATGAAACGGTACGGGCTTGTCGTGCACGTTCCAGGGCGAGGTCCGATGCCAGCGCTGGGCATTGGCGCCGTTTTTACGCGAAAAGATGCCCGAAAAAAAGGTGCCGCGGCAACCCTGCTTCAGTGGCTCCTGGATGACGCACGAGCCCACGGCTGCGCCTTGGCGCTTTTGTATTCGGAAATTGGGACAGCCTATTATGAAAAATTCGGGTTTGTCACGTTGCCCTCGTTCGAGCATTCGGCAAAGACAAACGAATTTCCTCGTCAAACGAGTTTGGCATTACGACCCGCGCTGCCCGAAGATGAAGGCGCCATGATTACGCTGCACGAAGCGTCTTGGGATCCTAACATCGTCCGGATCGTACGAACGCCCGAGCTTTTGCGATATTTTCGCTTTCGCAATACACCCAATCAGGCGTGGATGTTGCAGCACGGCAACGTCGATGTGGGTTACGTCATTTCCACCATTCATGACGGCTCGCGAGACGACGGGGTCAAACCTTTGGAACGAACGCTCTGGATCGACGAGTGGGTGGCTCCAGGCATCGACATCCAGGACGTCCTCGGCGCGTTGCGCTCCATTGCCGAAGCCGAATCCGCCGAACGCCTTGCTGGATGGTTGTCGCCTTGGCACGAAACCGCACCCTTCGTCGCTAGCCCTCGTCACGAACCCATCGCGATGGCGTGCGCTCTGAACGAAATCCTCCCCACAATCGACCCCACGCGAACCTTCTTCGGATCCCTCGACCACTTCTAACACGCGCTCCTTGCGCTGTTTTCACCCTCGCGGTAGCTTGTTGAATATGAAAATCAAGTTCGCAGTTGGACGCATCATCGCGATCTTGTTTGCGGTTGCCATCGTAACTTTTTCGTTTCAGCGGGTGGTTCGTGCGGACGAACCTGTGGCGCCTGAAGTCGAGGCGCAGCGGCTGGTGCATGTGTTGGGGTACGTCGGGGCCGACTATGGCGGAGCTGTGTCGGCTGGGGCGGTGACCAACGCGGACGAGTACAAGGAGCAACTGTCGTTGCTCGAAGATGGCGCGAAGATTGCCGAGCGGATTGCTCCGGCGCGGTCGGCCGCAGCGAAGAACGTCGACGTCCCAGCGCTCGTGGCTCGCGTACGCAAGCTCGTAGACGCGAAGGCGACTGCTCCCGATGTCGAAGCTGCCACAACGGAAGCGAAGCAAGCGATCATTGGCGCGTATCAACTGAGCGAAGCGCCTCCGCGTGCGCCGCAGCTCGAGCATGGGCGCCAGTTGTTCGCGCAGCATTGCGCAGTTTGTCATGGCGCAACAGGCCGCGCGGACACGCCCCAAGCCACGCAACTCAAGCCGGCGCCGGCAAACTTCTGGAATCCCGACGTGATGGATGGGTTGACGGCGTTTCGTGTGACGAACACCGTGCGGTTTGGCGTGCAAGGCACGGCGATGGTGCCGTTTAACCAACTTTCCGAAGAAGATCGTTGGGACCTCGCATTTTTCGTTCTCTCCATGCGCCACACGGTCGAACCGGCGAGCGGCGCGCCGACGTACGCCCTTGCGGAACTCGCGACGCGTTCCGACGCCTCGTTTCGTACTGAGCTCGAAGCGGCAGGGATTGCAGCAAGCGACGTTTCCGGCGTCTTGTCCGATCTGCGAAACAAGGCTCCTTTCGAGGATCGTGCGGCGCGTTCTCCGTTGGCACTTGCCCGCGCCAAACTCGAACGAGCACGCGTTGCCATCGCGCGCGGCGACACGATCGCGGCGAAAGGGTTTGTCATCGACAGCTACCTCGAAGGCGTCGAGCCTGTCGAAGCGCCTCTCAAGGCCATCGATCCGGCGATTGTTGCGCGTCTCGAAGAACACTACATGACGATGCGGGCTGCGATCGATCGTGGGGCGGGTTCGTCCGACATGAATACGGCCATCGGTTCGACGTTGACGGAGCTCGCCGCGGCCGAGAGCAAGCTGAACGATCGCCGAGGAACAGGGTTTGTCTCAACGGCTTTTACGAGCGCGGGGATCGTAGCGCGTGAAGGTGTCGAAGCGGCGCTTCTGGTCGCCGCTTTGCTGGCAATTGCGGCACAAGCTGGTTTACGCGACAAACGTCGTTGGATCCATGCGGGCTGGGCTGTAGCCATAGCGCTCGGCTTCGTGACATTCTTTGTGTCCCAACGACTTGTGTCCATCTCGGGTGCGAGCCGCGAAATGATCGAAGGCATCACCGCGCTCATGGCGATGGCGGTGCTCTTCTACGTCAGCTACTCGCTGCTTGCGAAACGCGAAGTGCAGCGCTGGATGAAGTTTCTGCGGGAGCAAGTATCGCCCCGAAAGGCTGCGCTTTCTTTGTTCGGCGTGTCCTTCATGGCGGCGTATCGCGAAGCCTTCGAGACCGTGCTGTTTTACCAGGCGATGTTTGCTTCAGGCGGGAGCGTTCTAGCGGCGTTTGTCGGGGCACTTTTCGGCGGTGTCGCGCTCGTCGTTCTCGTGACCGTGTACACGCGCGCGGGCAAGTTTGCTCCGCCGCAGGTGTTTTTCCGCGTGTCGAGTTACCTCCTCTACGCCTTGGCGATCATCTTTGCTGGTCAAGGCATCAACGCTTTGCAACTGGCCGGTGTTGCCCCAGCGCACCGCGTGGGATTGCCCGCGATTGGCGTGCTTGGGTTTTACCCGACAATCGAAACGATCTTGGCGCAGTTTGTCCTCATCTCCCTCGCCGTCGTGGCGTACATGTGGAACAAACGACCCAGCGATCCCAGTGCCGCAGCACCTGCGCGGTCTTGAACCTCGTTTGTCCATGTAGCGGACAAACCCAGTTTTCGCCTAAAAATGCCCCGAACCGTTGCACCCGATCGCCTTGAATTTCAGGGCGCGGGTCAAGGTCAACGTTCGTGATCGAAGTCCAAACGGTGTACCGGCGGCGCGTCAGGATACAGTGCGCGTAGGCCGCGTCGCGCCGTTTCGGCAGCGTTTGTCGCTCGTTCGGACAAGTCCCATTCGAGATAGAGTTTGTCGCCGTCGAAGCACCCGAAACTCGTCGAGACACATAGAAGCGGTTCGCGATCGATCGCGTAGCCCCAACGAGCCACGTCATGTCCGTACACGGCAACGGTGGCGTTCTTGTCGACGGCTTTCAGGAAATTCCAGGCTCGTTCGGATGAAGTCGTTCGAGCCCAAAGCAATGCGCCGAGTGTTCCGCGAGCGGCCATTTCTTCAAGCGTCAGACCCGTCGAATTGTCGAACGAGAGTTTGTCCAGGTCTTCGATGCTGTTGATACGCGCGTGTGGCGCGGCATGAAGCATCACGAGGCCCGCGTGTGGGGCAACGGCGACAAACGGCCACGTCCGAAACCACTCGCGCATCATGTTTGTCCGCTCATCGCCCAGCAGTTCTTCCAGACGCATCGCTTCGTCGGGGAAGAACTTGGCCACAATCGGGCCGCCGATGTGGGCGTGTTCGTGGTTGCCGAGGAGGTAATGAACGCGTCCGGGGTACCGCTTCTGCAGTTCGTAGGCGCGTTCGAGCACCGTCACGGAGTCGCCGTAATAGAAACTGCCCAAGTAGTCGGGCCAATCGTCGCGGGAAAGCTCGGGCCCGTGTACCAAATCGCCCGTGATGACCAAGACGGCGCCGTCGGGACCTTGTGCGGCCTCTTCGAACACCGTTGCAACACGGTCAAAATCATCCACATGCCCCTGCAAATCAGTGGCCACGATGAGTTTGCCACGGTCAGGGAGCACTACACTTCGTTGCACGCGCTAAGCGTACTCCACTTCTGTTGAGCTCCCCAATTTAGCGCGTCGTTTCGTGAGCTTCGCGTCGGCACGTATTATGTACGAACGCGTAGGAATCGACGTTTGCAGGAACGCTACTCTCGCGCCCCATGAAGAACGAGACGCTTTCTGCGTGGGTTGATGAGGTCGCGAAAAAGACGCTGCCCGACCGCGTGGTGTGGTGCGACGGATCCGAAGAGGAATATCGCGGCCTTGTGCAACAGATGCTCGCCGACGGGACATTGCACGAGCTGGATCAAGCTGCATTTCCAGGCTGCTATTTGCATCGCAGTCATCCCACGGATGTCGCGCGCACCGAGCACCTCACGTTCATCTGTTCCGAGAAAGCGGAAAACGCCGGCCCCACGAACAACTGGATGGCTCCATCGGAAGCGCGCCAAAAAGTGGGTCAACTCTTCGACGGATC
>JBGAOI010000590.1:0-5034 GCA_044221885.1 Polyangium sp. (in: bacteria) | reverse complement strand
GCAAAACCGAATTATTTTCTAGAGGTTGCCGAATGGCATACCATCCATACCATCCGATCGCTTCAGCACCGCCTTGATATGCTTTGTCCAAGAAAAACTGCATGGCATCTCGATCATAAAGACCAGGTGGCCAGGTCGAAGGAACCGCGGCCCCAAGCATTTCTCCTAGCTGGGTATAAGAATCCAACTCCGTGCGCAAATGTTCTGCCGTTGCTGCAATGAGCATCAATCTAGGGGTGAGAATTGGGCGAGTGGGGTTGTTCACGAGGCGCGAACCGTAGCACGAATTCGAAACGAAAAACGAGGCTTGACATGACGGCCTGCCATCTCGTGTGATGTGCATCGAGATGAAGCGTTCCGTGTTGGCTTTTTTGGTGGCGCTTTGTGGATGCACGAAAGCCGAAGCGCCCAAACCATCCGTTCAGCCAGCTTCGACGCAGTCCGTCGTCGCGAGCGTCACGCCATCGAGCGTCGCGCCACAACCACCACCCATGGAACCGTTACATATTGAGCCGCAAAGTGCCGGACCTGCGTATGTCCTTGTGGATTATTCAGGCATTTTGGAAATAACCGGGGCAGGCGCGACAAAAATTTTTCCCGTCTCGCAACTCAAAAGCTCTCATTTCACCGAAATCACGCTCTCCCCTGCGGGAACGTTATGGATGACAGATTTTCACGGCGTTCGTACTTACCAAACCAATGGCGGCTTCAACATCATTCGACGAGTCACGGACGGGCCGATGTACGAAAATCTCGTGGTGCGGTCCGAAACGGACGCTTGGGCGGTTACCAGTGACATCGAATGGCAGGTTTTGCATTACGAAGGAAAAGATTGGAAATCTCTTGGTAAACGGGGACAATTTTCGGGCCGATTCGACGACAACAAGTTTTCGGGACTCGCTGTAACGTCCGAAGGAGTGTGGATATCGTCGTGGAATGGCGTTTGGCGTGGTGTTGGAACCCAATGGGAATCCATAACCCTTCCGGAAGGAGTAGGCACTGGACCGGATTTGTTGGTGTATCGGGATCAATTGATTGTCGCTAGCCCTGGCGCGGTTTATTTACGCAAATCGGGAAGCTGGAGCAAGCTCGCGTGGCCCGAAAACATCATGTTACGCTGGATCGTGAGCGATCTCGGCCTGTTTGCCGCTCCAAGCCGGGACAAACCGCGCATCGTGCTCGGTTCCGTGAATGGCGACAAACCATTTGTCGAAAGCGACCCCATGTTGGGGCAAGACATTCGCACGCTCGCCTTCGATGGTGCAGGACGCCTTTGGGCCGGTTCGGACAAAGCCTTGGCGGTATTCGATCAGCGCGGGCATTTGCTCGTGCAATGGCCGATGGGAACGCTGGATGGTTTGACCGGCCAAGTTCTCGACATTGCGGTCGTGTCAGGAGGTCCCGAGACACTCCCCAAACCGCAAGCGCGGCGCAGTTGGGAAGTAACGGGTACGTTTGTCACGTATAAACAAAGCAAACCCCTTGCCGGAGCGAAGCTGACCATTTGTTCAACCGCGGCATCAAACTGCGCGAACGATCCCGACGCGAAAAAAACAACAACGGACGCCAATGGCGGATTTCGTTTTCCGGGCGTTGTCGACGGAGAATTTCGAATTCAAGTCGAACCACCGCCGGGTACCGATGAATGCAAAACGCCGTTTCACTTGACGGCATCATGGCTTTACCCCCAGCGAGATTGTCACGACACACCTGAAAATCCAGGCAAGTGCTATATGGGAACAATCAAAACGTGCCTGCCTTTCGAGATGCCTCCGCCGCCACCAAGACACTAGCCTGATCCCGAAAAGCGGAAACTTCGGCATGAGCGTCGCGTTTCCCCTTCCGCCTGCAAATCTCTTGGTGTTACGCTCGTGCCCGTGCACATCACGTCTGCCCCTCCCCTTGCAGTCGGCTCGCTGCTTTGGCGATCACGACCGGAATCGTACGTTCTCACGATCATCTGCAAGGCCACGTTTGCCCTGAAACCAGGACAAACGGCCACGGTGACGTCGCCAGAGGCACCAGCAACCGCAGATAGAGCCTGGCATCGAGAAACACAGAGCATTGGCATTCCGACGGATCTCGTTCCGATCAAGCGTAACGTGGATGTATTGCTCATCGGTCATGCTTATGCGCCACAACGTGTGCCCGTGAATGCATTGATTGCAGGTTTGTCGTTCGGAACGATCAACAAGTCGATTCTCGTGACGGGCGATCGAGCGTGGGAGCCGAATGGCACGTGTCCTGACCCGGCAACGTTCGTGCGTATGCCCCTGTGCTGGGAACGAGCTGCGGGGGGACCTTCGACGTGGAATCCGCTTGGTGTTCCTGTGGGTGCTCGAATTGATCCTCAAACGCGTCCACCCATTCCGAATTTATTACCTCGAGGGTTTGTTGTTCAAAACTCGACGCATTTGATCCCGACCGTCGGTTTCGGAGCAATCGCGCCCCATTGGCCTGGACGTGCCGGGTATGTGCGGAAATGGGCATCCTCATGGGATCACGCGAAATGGAACGATTCGGTTTTGCCGCAAGATCTCGATACTGCGTATTTCAATTCGGCCCCGACGGATCAGCAACTACGCGAATTGCCACAAACCACGCCCATTACACTGGATCATTTTCACCCCGATTTGCCCCGATTTGTTTCTTTCATTGAAGATCTTCGCCCGCGCGCGATGGTCACGCGATCACCCAATGCAGCGCCGCAAGAATTATGGTTGCGAGCCGACACAGTGCTCTTCGATGTGGATCGGGCGACGTGTTCGATCACATGGCGGGCAACGATTCCGCTGCGTCATCCGCAAGAAGAAGGCGTGGTTCATGTCGAACCGACGCGCGGCCACGTGCCAGTCAGTCCGGCTGTCAATACACAGCCTCGTTTGCCAGTCCAAACACCAGCCCCATCGCCAGCCCCGCCAACCCCGGCGGCCATGCCCGCATCCCCAAAAACCGATGTAATGCCCTCGACTGGTGCAGGCAGCTCCGAGCGCGTGCGCGGCAACGACGCGCTCATGGCAATGGAGGTGGATGAATTCACGACAATGCCGTTGCGCTCGGACAGACCTAGTCAGGCGCCGCCTTTGCCTTTTCGCGCCTCGTCGCCATCGAGCCCTCCGGGGATGTTGCCTTTTGCCCCGCCAGCGCTGCCACCACCGCAAAAAGAACGACCTTCCATGACGATGTCAGCGGGCGAAGGGACGAAGTTGGATAACCAAGCCAAACCCACGGTGGATGCGTCGCCATTGCCGTTTCGTCCACCAACGCCCAATTCAAAAAATGTGCGGGCAGACGATGACGAAGTCACGGCAATCCACGCCAAACCCATTCCAAAGCGCGAACAAGCCCCAGCGATCGAATCGGCTTCGGCGGCCCCGATAACACCACCAACCGCCGCTCCTCCCGCGGGCGTCCGAATTGGAAAAACGCTGATCCCAGACACAGCACCGCGAACAGAATCGGCGTTGCCCTTCCGACCGGTTGCTCGTGCGCCGGAAGAACCATCGAGCACACGCGACCGCTTTGCTGCCATGGGGTCCTCCTCTGTTTTGCCCTTCCAAACCCCAGCGCCGCCGACCGAAGCGCCCGCCGAGCAAGATCGTTTGCCAAGTGCACCTCCGGCGATGGTCCCTCGAGCGCCGCACGTATCGACGCCAGCGCCACCTGTTGCCGCAATTTCAGCGCCATCAGCCGCGCCTTCTACATCGGGTTTGCCCTTCCAACCGTTGCCTTCAGCTAGTGCTCCACCGCCCCCACGAGAACGGTTACCAAGCGCTCCGGCCATGGGTTTGCCATTTGGAACGCCCCTCGGGTCACCTGCTGCTACGCCTGCCTCAAGTCCTCGCGCAAGCTCACCGGGATTGCCTTTTCAAACTCCGGCCTCGACGGACACGCCGGCACCTGCACGTGAGAGCCTACCAAGCGCTCCCTCCATTGGTTTGCCCTTTGGAACGCCCCTCGGGTCACCTCTTGCTACACCTGCACCAAGTCCTCGTACAAGCTCGCCGGGATTGCCTTTCCAAACTCCGGCATCCGCGGATGCGTCGTCACGCGAAAATGTCCCAAGCGCTCCCTCCATTGGTTTGCCCTTTGGAACACCGCTTGGGTCACTCGCTGCTGCGCCTGCGCCAATTCCCCGCGCAAACGCGCCGGGATTGCCTTTCCAAACCCCAACATCAAGCGTCGATCCGCAACTTCCATCCGCTCACGATCGTTTGTCCAGCCCACAGGATCCGCTTTCGTTCGTAGCGCCGCGGTCGGACGTTACGCCCGCACGCGCGATGCCATGGGATCGTTTGTCCGGGTCGAGTGACGACGGTCCATCCGCTCGCGCTCCGATGGCCGATGCGACTTCGTTGACGGCGCCCAAAGTCGACCGTTCCTTTGAGCGTTATGCACGTATAAAAGCCCTGCTTTGGGCGCCGGATGTGTCACGGGACGAGGTGTTGAGCAAACATGGTCTTGACGAAGTCGAATGGCGAATTTTTGAACAGCAACAGATTGAAGCACTCGATAACGAGGCCAAAGAAGGCAAATGTGACTTGGCCCTTGCGCTCTTGACTGCGTTCGAGGCGGCGCAAACCCCCCTGCTCGCGGCATCGTAGAATGCGGCACAAGTCCATTCCTGCGTGCGCCGATTTCATTTACGATAGAGTTTCGCTTTCGGAGAACACCATGAAACGCACCAACGTCGTCAGCCTTGTTGAAACAACGGAAACCCGTGCTCCAAAGCTGGAACCGGTGTCGATTCCTGCGCTCAAGCCCACGCTCATGACGGCGCAAGTGCATGAAGTTCATGAAGACCGAATCGTGCTGGGGTTTGGAAAAACAACCGCCGACGCGAAGCTCGATGCAGCCGTGCACAAGACGGTGATCGAGGGAGCTTGCCGGCGCGGGGAACGTGTTCTCGTTGAAGAAAACGAAGAAGGTCTGTTGGTGATCGGCGCGCTACGTACGCAACCGACTCCAGGCATCGACGAAGCGGAATCGTACGCGATCAAAGCAAACCGGATAACGCTCGACGGGTCGGAAGAG
>JBGAOI010000058.1:0-21346 GCA_044221885.1 Polyangium sp. (in: bacteria) | reverse complement strand
CGTCGCGACGCCCGCCAAGAGAAGCCCAAGGTTTGTCTCTGCATTTCCTACCGTGCGACAACCGCAGGAACTGGACTCGCCCGCACCTGCCTTGCCTCCAGCTCCGCCCATTCCGCCCGTGCCGCCCATCCCGCCTGTTCCGCCTCCGCCACCGACGCCGGCTCCCATACCTCCTGCACCCGCCATTCCGCTGGAAGTGCCCATCGCGGCGGGTGTGCAATGGTCATTCACACCAATCGGTTCCACAACGCAAGCGTCGGCGCAATGAACAATTTCGACGGTGCCTTCGGGACACCGCACCATCATGGACAAGTCGAATACACAATTCCACAACGAATACGCATCGTTGCATTTGCACGTCCCGCCGACGAGTTCCATGTATTGGCACCATTCCCAGTAAATGCCTGGATCCGTATGATGCCCAGCACCACCATAATTCAGATTTTTGATGCACGATCCAGGTGAATCCGGGCACGGCGGACTGTTGTTCGGAATATCATACGGATCCGGAACTTCTTGGTGGCCGACAAACGTATTGCGATCGATGGGCAGCCCATAACGATCGGCAATCGTTCTCGCGAGGTCCGCGCTTTTTTTGTACATCGGCGTTTGATAATCGTCCACGCCCGCATATCCAACGTGTTCAATACCGACGCTATGCTGATTGTACCAATAATTACCCGCGTGCCAGCCGGTGTACGATTCTGGAATGAATTGGCCTACGCGACTGCCATCCTGATCAACAATGTAATGCACCGATTTGCATGGATCATTTTGCAGCGTCGCGACACTTGCATTCCAGCCGCCTTCGGTATCGTGAATCGTGATCATGGTAACGGAATAAGGACCACGATCGGTATCGTATTTTTGGTCCTGCGTACCATTGCACGTCGTGGCTGCAAATTGTGGCGTTTCGAGCCAAATCGCACCGGGATATTCGGGTGTACCCAGTGTTTGCAATCCTGGAGGATTCATTGTCAGGCCCAAGGGAATTTCCGGATGCGCAGGAATTTCAATGGTCTCGCCATTTCGAGCTCGAAGCGTCGCACCATGGCGCAAAATCTTGAATACTTCGGCCCGGTATTCTCGACGTTGGGCAAGCGAATAATGACCCGACATTTCTTCCACAATTTCGGCCCAATCTTCGATTTTTTGCGAATCCATCGAACGAGTTCGAGCCAAATCTGCGAGCACATGAGCCGCGGCATTCGTACCCAGCGCCAAGTCTTCAATCAGATCCTGTTGACTTCGTCCAGAAAGCTCCGCACCCCGGGCCAACGAATTAAATCGACCGTGCCGCAATTCCAACATACCCGCGACGGGAACCGCTTCATCTTCCTCGAATTCTCGATGCTCGGCGAGGAAAAGGCCACCTTCGACATGCGCCATGGCCATCAAAAGTTCTGCAGGAACTGCATGCGCAGCCGCAGCTTCTTGGAGCATGCGCCCCCGCGGCCCATCTGCTTTTAGAAATGTCGGCTCAGATGGAGCACACGCGACGAGAAGAGCGGAAACGGCGAAAACACTGGTCATGCGCATAGGTCGCGAACATCGTTGCACCTTTGTTGCGCCCTGTGAAGCAGAAAAACATCCTACCTGCGCAATGTCGTGGGCGGATCGCTGCGATGGCGCGTCGTGTCGAACATCGTCAGAACGCATCATTGTATGCTCGAAACAGAAAAATCATTTCGACAAACGACGCATTAGATCTTGCTTTGCGGATAAACGTAGTCGATGATTCCAGTTCGGTCCGGAGGCCCCGTGATTCGATCCAACACCTATTTCACGCTGCTCGCTACCCTTGTTTCTCTTTCGATAACGGGCGTTTCCGCCTGCAAGAAGGAGCCTCCCCCTACGCCCGTTGCTCGTGAACCGTGGTCGGTTTCGGCAACTGCCATCCGCAAAGCGCGTGACGGTTCGGGACCCGAACGTTGCAATGTAGAAAGCAAAGATTGCAAAGCCGTCATTGCGGACGAGCAATTCGAAGGCGCTGGGGTGATCAAGACCAAAGCCGACGCGCATGTATCGCTCAATATCACGGAAACGACGTCCATCGAATTGCTTGACAATTCCGCAGTCAAGCTCGTCCCCGAGGGAGATGGTGCCGTGCACGTCGAAATGGGGTCGGTCGTCGTTCGTCAGGAGCGCAAGGCTGCGAGCAAAGTGCATCCATTGCATTTGCCGGGAGCTGTCGCCTCGTGGGGTTCGGATCGTCCGTCCACGTTTGCAGTTCGAATGCTCCAGGATGGTGGAGCCGTTTTGACGGTGCGGCAGGGTTTGGTCAAGCTGCAATCGGACAAGAACGAACCCATCGAAGTTCAATCGGGAGAAACTGTTCGTTTGTCGCGGGAGAAAGCACCGGACAAACGTGCCTTTTGGGCCGGCATCGAGTCACCTGTCGAATTCATGGAAAACGGTCGCTCGCTCAATCCATTGCCCGCGCCGGTACCTCGAGGGTTCGGTTCGATGACGGCACGAGTTCCCGGAACGAATGAGACCATTCAAGGCGTGCGACTTTCGTCGCATAAGGTCCAAGTGGTCGTGCGTGATGGTTTTGCGCGAACGGAAATCGAAGAAGAATTCCAGAATGAAACCGACCGCGTACTCGAAGGAAAGTACTTGTTCCCATTGCCCGCAGACGCGAGCATCTCACGACTCGCTTTGTGGGTGGGCAAAGACTTGGTGGAAGGCGAAGTTCTCGAAAAAGACCGCGCCAAAACGATCTTTCAACAAATTGTCGACGATACCGTGCGTCCCCGCGACCCGGCCTTGCTCGAATGGGTAGCCGGAAGCGAATTTTCATTGCGCATTTTTCCCATACCCGCCAAAGGGAGCCGCAAAGTCATTCTCGCCTACAATCAAATCCTGCCCGCGGAAGGCGGCCGCGTCCATTACGTGTATCCGCTTTCGCTGGGTGCCGATCGCTCGACGAAAATCAGTGACTTCTCACTCTCGATTCGCGCGTCGGTGAGCGAAGGATCCGTGGGGGATATCATGACGCCGGGGTATTCGGCCTCGATTGGAACGAGCGACGGTAAGGCGACGGTAGATTACAGCGCCAAAGATTTCGTTCCAAGTGACGATTTCGTGGTCCATTTTCGTTCAGGAAATAGCGGTGGCGTTCGAACTGCCGCGTATACGCCCAAAGAAGGCGAATTCCAAGCAGCGACCAAATCGGCCACCACCACGGCCAACGCGAAACCAGCCGATACGGCAACAGCCGCCCCGACAAACTATTTTGCCATGCGCCTTGAAGCAGGTTTGCCCGAGGGAGCACCTGTACCGCAACGAACGCGTCGAGATGTCGTGATGACCATTGACACGAGCCATAGTCAATCGCGCGATACGCTGGACAGGACGATTCAATTGACCCGCGGACTTTTGCGGCAAATGGACCCAGACGAACAATTCGTGATTCTCGCTTGCGACAGCGCATGTACGTCATACCCCGAGAAAGGATTCGCCGCATCAACGGAATCGGAAATGGACGCCGCGGAAAAATGGCTCAAAGGAAAAACACCTGGCGGTTCGTCCGATATTGCCGGCGCATTGATCCAAGCCATGGAGCGCGTCGCGTCTGTGAGTGCAGGACAAATCATTTACCTCGGCGATGCTTCACCAACCGCGGGAGAATTAAGTGCCGAGACCATCTCGTCACGTGTACGTGCCAAACTCGATCCGCTAAAAATGGACCTGCGATTCCTGGGCACGGGACGAACCGTCGACACGATTACGCTTACGGGCCTGGCCCGCGCGCTTGGGGGCACATACGAACAGGTGCACACAGGCGACCACCTCGAGCAACGGATTGCAGAAATTGGTATGGGCCTTCGATCGCCCGTCATTCGATGGTTGACGGCAACATTACCCGATTCAATGAACGAGGTTTTTCCGCGACAATTGCCGAATCTACGCCTTGGCCAAGAAGTCATGGTGTTTGGCAAGATGAACGGACGTCCTAGCGGTGATATCGTGCTTCAAGGCGATTATGCGGGCGCGAAATACGAGCTAAGGCGGCCATTCAAGATGAGCGATATGGCGGCAGGAGAATCCGACAAGGCCAATCCGTTGGTCCCGAGGCTTTGGGCGGAAGGTCGAATTCGCGAAGCGGAAACATCGGATCAACCGGGATTGATCAAAGAAGCCGTTGATCTTTCCAAACGATTTCACGTCATGTCGCGCCATACAGCATTTTTGGTGCTCGAAAATGAGCAAATGTTCGCCGAATTCGGGGTTCAGCGAACCACACGAAAAGCCGATGACCAAAGCGATCAGAGTTTCGCGGCCGAACCAGATGCCACGGCAAGTCCCCAACCCGCTGCAACTGCGACCGCAGGTGGAGCCGCGGCGCCTCCGCCTCCGCCAATGAGCGCGCCACGAAAGTCCGCACCATTCGATCGATCTGAAGGATTTGAATCGAATGGTCCCGCACCACGCGCAAAGCCTAGCACGCGCGGTCGAGGATGGGGCCACTGGGTAGAAGTCAATAACACGCGACACACCGTGGAAACTCCAGAATGGACGCAAGCGGGCGAAGAGGAATTGCAGAAACTGCGAACGGCGCTGACGAATGCGCAACAAAGCCGACGCACACGCATGGCGCTCATTCGTGGCTTGTTGCAACGAGGTCGATTCGAAGATGCCATGGCGGAATCGCAACGATTGGCAGACGCGGACCCCGACTCGACCGACGCTCACGAACTCTTGGCACAAGCGGCAGCAGCGCGCGGCGATATGCAACACGCGACGCTCGAAATGGATACGCAGGCGGAACTTCGACCGCGACGAACGCTTTCGCATACATTGGCTGCACGCGCATTCGAAGCTGCCGGGGACGAGCGGCGGGCATGTGCGCATTGGCGTTCCGCCGCCGAGCTCGATCCGAAATCGGATGACGTTTTATCCGAGGTATTTCGTTGTCGCGCGCGGGTATTCGATGGAAAAGAAGCGGCCCTTCGCGACGCAAAAGCCATTGAAAAACCTGGGCCAAAGGTGAAAAAAATCATTGAAGTGCTCGAAAAAGGCGACGCTCCGGCATATACCCCTTGGCCCGGAGGCCATTTGTTCAAAGCCGCCGTAACCTGTTCAGGGCAAGCGACTCTGCCGCACGTGGTGATCATCAATCACTTGGGGGCCGTGATTTCGCCTTGGACGCCAACGCAATCACCAACGGGCCCAGGTTTCGCGTCGATTTCGTTCTCAATGCCCGCGGGTACGTACCGGACAATCGTGTTCGGTAGCGACGCCACAGGGTGTGAACTTACGGTGGACGCCCAAGGTACGACGAAAAAAGTCCCCGTTGCCGGCAGCTCGACAGTTGTCAGGACCAACGTCGAGCGATTCCGGAATTTCGTGCACCATGGCGGTGGTGGCGGCGGCATGTGGGATCTTTGAGCGACAACATTGACGCAACGGAGCCAACGCGCTCATCAACAAGTCCGAAAACCGCATAAAAATCCGCGCTTTCGAGCGTCGAAGAAAAACGCAACGCGTATCTTGCAGCACGGGCGGACTTCGGATATTTGGCCGAACTTGTGATTGTCATAACCGGTGCAAGCGGACACGTTGGCAATGTTTTCGTGCGACGACTCGTTGCGCAAGGAACGACGCGTTTGCGGCTTTTCTTGGAAGAACACGACCCAGCTCCCGCATTGGTGGACATACTGAACGAGCATCCTGAAATCGAAGTTTTTCGCGGCGACATTACCGATGGTGCCGCGGTGAGTCGCGCATTCGAAGGGGCCCGCGAAGCGTTTCATTTGGCGGCGGTCATTTGCATTCACGCAGACCCGGCCCTGGGCGCGTTGGCGCAAAAAGTGAATGTAGAAGGCGCTAGAAACGTGATTGACGCGTGTCTGAAGCATGATGTCGGGCACTTGACGTATGTGAGTACCGTCCATGCCTTGAGCGAACCGCCCAAAGGTGGCACAGTTTCTGAAGCATGTGGGTTTGACCCGGAACGCGTTCATGGTGTGTATGGCATCAGCAAAGCCATTGCAGCGCGTTCGGTCCTCGAGGCAACGCAAACGCGTGGCCTACGAGCGACCATTTTATGCCCCACCGGAATCATGGGGCCACATGATTATCGAGGTTCCGATTTTGGCGGCACGATGAAGAAAATGGCCAATGGCGGTATGGCCTTCGGAATTGATGGGTGGTTCGATTTCATCGACATGGACGATGTCATCGACGCAATGTTGCGCGTCAGAAGCGGCGAATTTGCAGGCGAATTCTTTTTGCTTCCCGGGCATACGTTAAAACTTCGCGACTTGATGACGTTATGCGCTGAAGTCAGCGGTGTCCGAGCCCCGTACGCACACTTGCCCATGTGGTTATGCAAGTTTTTGGCATCTTTCGAACCTTTGTATGCGCCTTTGACCCAAACCTTCTTGGGACGGCGGCCGATGCTGACGCGATATTCGATGCATACCGTGGACTTATGGCATCAATTTGATGGGCGCAAAGCCGCAGAAAAACTCGGGCACAAGCCGCGACCATTAAAGGATTCGATACGCAGCGTACTGGATTGGCACAAAGCAAACAAGGACCGAACATGAGTGCCATCGATGAAACGTCCCGACGCACGTTGGTTTTTGGCGGCACAGGTTTTTTGGGATATCATCTCGCCCAGGAATTGGCGCCGTATCGCGAAGAACTGGTCCTTTTTGGCCGTGGTGAATTCTCCTCCTCCGCGAAAACGCGATTGCCGAGCAACGTTCGCGTCCAACATGGTGACATTGGAGCCTTGACCGTTGCGAAATTGCACGAATTGGCAAACGCTTTTGACGAAGTGGTGTATGCGGCCGGAGCTGATGATCGGCGTTTGGTCAATCTGAAAAAGCACGCATCTCCTGCAGCTTACTTCCACGAACAAAACGTCGACTTTCTGCAAAGGGTATTGACCACGTGCGTGGAAAAACCCGTCAAGTCGTTTGTCTTGTACAATTCCTATTTTGCGACCCAGGCCCGTTTGCATCCCGAATGGCAATTGACTGAAAAACACCCGTATATCGCCAGTCGTGTCGCTCAAGTGACCATGATAGAACGGTATGCCGCGGATTTTCCGAACGTCCGATTTGGCATTCTGGAGATTCCATTCGTGATGGGCGCAACGCCGGGACATCCCAGCTTGTTCGCGCCGCTGGTGCAATCGTTACGTCGTATGCCCGTGTTTTTTGTTTTTCCTGGCAAAACAGCCTTGATCACTGCCCACGACGTCGCTCGAGCTACGCGAAAAGCACTCACGAGCCCCCCGGGTTCCGTGCACGTGGCCCTCAATTCTTATGGAATCGAATTGCGAGATTGGATCCATGAGATCTTGAAATGCATGCAAATGCGACGCTCGGTCGTTGTTTTGCCTCCGAGTGTCTTCCAGTCGATGATGCATCTCGCACACCTTGGATTGCGTTTGTCGGGAAAAGGTTCGGGACTCGACCTGCGCGTACTGATGGAATTACTCGCGCAGGATCTCTCGCTCCCAGATAGCAAGAACGCCGCCGACGATTTGCCCCAAGAAATGCTCGACGCCATTCGCGAAATGGTAGCAAGCGCGGCCCTCTTGTGAGGATCAACCCGACCAACCCATGCACACGTAGCGGTCCCTAAAATCGATGCATTTTATTTTCGACGAACCCCTTCCCTTCGCCTTGGGTCCTGTAGTAGCTTGTCGATGCTCCTCCCGGATTACCGCACCATGGCCATTCCGACCTACGATACCTGCATCGAACCGCTGCTCCGGCTGCTTGTAAAATTCCCCGACGGATTACGCACGGCGGAGGTGTACGAAAAACTCGCCGAGCATTTTCAGTTGACCGAAGACGAGCGAGCCGAACTGCTTCCCAGCGGAATGCAAGCGGTGTACCAAAATCGAATTGGTTGGGCCCACGATCGTATCAAGCGCCGGGGATATTCTTCAAGTCCGCATCGCGGATTGTGGAAGATCACGGATGCCGGTGTGCGGTACATGGTGAGTCATCCTCGCCCCTTGTCCGGGCAAGAGATTCAGGCCATTGCTCGCGTTGATGCAGAAAAAAGCGGTCGAGCCCCGGATGACGGAAATCGTACGTCCGTAACAAACGATGTTTTGGCTTCGAGTCACGCTCCGGAAGAGCGAATCGAAAGCGCATTGCATGAATTGCGCGAAAGCGTGGCGCATGATCTGTTGAGTGCCATTGCCTCATCGTCACCGCGGTTCTTTGAAAAACTCGTGCTCGACCTTTTGCACGCCCTCGGGTATGGGACAAGTCGCGCCGATCTGCATCATGTGGGTGGCTCGGGCGACGGGGGCATTGATGGAATGATTTCATTGGATCGTTTGGGCCTCGAAAAGGTGTATATCCAGGCCAAACGTTGGGCAAGTTCTGTGGGACGACCCGATATTCAAGCGTTTTACGGGGCGCTTGCGAGCCGCCGCGCGAGCAAAGGCGTATTCATCACGTCTTCGAGTTTCACGCGAGAAGCGCAAGAGTTTGCAGCACGTGTGGAAAGCATCATCCTTGTGGACGGCGCGCGATTAACCTCATTGATGATTGATTACGGTGTCGGCGTAACGCATCGCAAAGTGACGCTGCCCAAGCTCGACAGCGACTATTTCGAAGAAACATAGTTTGTCACTTCTGACGCGCAGCGAATCGTAGCGTCGACGTTGGTCGTGACCCAACGCCCCCAAAGGTGCGCGTCACTTTTCGTGCGAATTGTATGGACAGACCAAGGGTTGCGCGCGACAATCCGCGCCGATGATGACTCGGCCCGTGTTCGTCGCCCTCTCGTTGGCGCTCCTGACTGCGCCGCTGGCCTCGTGTCAGTGCTCGCGTTCGCAACAGCAAGAACGCACCACGGAATCGCCGCCGGAACCCAAACTCACCGAGCAGCCAATAAAATTGGCGAATGGCCTCGATGTAGACCTCGTCACGGGGCCTTGTGGAGAATCGGCGGCGCTCGTTGTTTTGCTGCATGTGGGCATGGATCACGATCCGGCTGGACGTTCAGGAATGGCCCAACTCGCAGGGCGTTTGCTGGCAACGTCGGTCCCCGCAGGACGAGCGGAGCGTACTGTTGAAGTGGGCAACGATTACATCATGGTTTCTCTGGTGGCGACGGGGGATCAAATCCTGGATGAAATCGATGATGTGGCAGGCTGGATGTCGCAGCGGATGCCGACCGAAGCAGACTTGACACGTGAAAAAACGCGATTGCTCGACGAATTGGGCAAACTTCAAGGCGACGACGCGCAAAAAACAGCCCTTCAATTGGCCGAAGAAGCCGTGCGACCGTCGCGAGGAAATGGAAAACGTTTGGGTATTTCAACCGAAGTCGAAGCGATTACCATCGGCGAATTGCAAACGTATTGGCAGGGGCAAATCAAACCAGGAAATGCTCGCTTGACCCTTGCGGGTAAATTTGAAGCCGAAAAAGTCCAAACACGCGTAAACACCGCATTCGCATCGTTGCCCGGAGGCGCGCCGCCGGTCCTGCGCGACCCTGGAGAAGCCACCGTCAAAGGCACATTGGTCATGGGAGAAAAACCCACGGCGGTCGCCATTGCGATTCCTGTTCCGGCATTCACGGATGGGGCATACGCGCCATTCTTGGTTTTGGCTTCGCGTCTTTTGGAACAACCAGCACAACCTCGAACATGGCAAGTGCAATACGATCCCATTCGCCGCGCCGACGTGCTTCTCGTGACTGGCCCAGTTGGACAAGCCGAACAACCCGAACCAGCAGCTGGACGAATGCGTGACGAAATGGCCAAACTGCTTGCGGCTCCGCTGGGACCAACGGAAATTGCAAGCACGAAAGAACGTTTTCATTGGTTGCTCAAACCGCGCGAGTTGCACCCGGACACCTGTGCCAAGGATTCGCGGGCTTTTGCCATTGCTCGGGCGCGTGGGGCGCAATTAAAAGTAAACACGGCCGAAGTGACGAAAGCGCTCGAATCCGTCACGAAAGAGCAACTCGATGAAGCGGCCAAGTTATTCGGCGCAAAACAAAGCGCAGCCGTGATTGCCGGCGGAGCGATTCGATAATCGCGGGAAAAAAATCGACTTGCAAACCGTTTGACGATGAGGGCGACGCCCCCAAACGCAGCGCATACGTGTCTAATTCCGCCATAACTTCCTGAAACCTGTTTGGTTTGTCCGCAGGACAAACCAATACAAGGGTCAAGGGCCTGGGCCCTTGCGCGGGTCCCGGGGCGCGGAGCCCCGGGTGGGTCTGGGTGAAACCCAGGCAACGCGTGGGATCACCGCGCCAAACTTTTCCACGTCTCCGCGAGTTTTTGTGGTGAAACCGGAACGATAGCCTTGAGTTCCGGGGCAAACAACGATACCCGCAATTCTTCAATCAACCACCGAAACGTCTCCAAATCTTCCGCCGGAACGCCGCGTTTGTGCAGTTTGTCCCGCTGTTCGAGCCACGCAGTCCACAACGGTACCACTTGCTCGGCTTTGCTCTGGTCTTTTTGAGGACCATTGGGCATTCTTTCGAGCCGCACCAAAACCGCTCGCAAATACCGCGGAATATGCACCAATCGTTCCGTCCGTTCGTGCGACATGAAGTTAGGCGGCGTCAAATGGTCCACTTGAACGCGAATTTCTGACAATGCCGTTCGGGGCGCCCCGGGTTTGCCCGTAAGCGAACGCAAAGCTTGCTCTACCTTCCCCAATTCCGAACCAATCTCTTCCGCCAGCTTGCTCAATACCGCCAATCGATTGCCCAATTCAATCTTACCCGTATCGAGCCGAGCCAGAAAGTCTTTGCGCGTACGCGGGAAATTCGCCGGGTCTGTCAATCCAAATGCCTCATCGAATGCGCGCAGCACAATTTGCGTGCGAATCGGAACGCCGTCCCGCCGAGCCAAAGGTCCCGTAGCAATCGCCGCCGACACGCGATGCTCCAATTTGTGAATCGGGGTGCTCATTTGCAGCAAACACAATCGCCGCAATCCCGCACGCGTGGCGTCATCCGCCGCTGCTCTCGATTCGAGAATTTTGATTCCTACCGTCGTGTCCCGATCGACGAGCGCCGGATAACCAATCATTTTGCGGCCACCAACGTCGATCTTCACTTCCTCTGGCAAAACATCGAAACTCCACGACGTGAGCCCCTCTTTTTCCATCGACGCTTTCGACGCCCCCGCCCAGGCATCACGCGCCCGTTTCCCAAAACGATCACGCAATGCCTCCAGATCTCGCCCTTCCCCAATAACTTTGCCCTCTTCATCCACAATGCGGAAATAAAATCGCAAAAAAGGCGGGAGTTGATCCGAACGAAACGTTCCTGGAGGTATACGCACGCCGGTTTTCTGCTGAATCGAACGCGTCAACGTGTCGAGCATCGAACCCTGAAAAGGTTTGTGCTGTTTGGCCAGGTCAACCGCCAACGTATTCAGGTCACCGAGCGATTTACGCATGGCTTTCGGCATTTCGTCGAGCAATCGTTCGATCTTGTCTTCATGCCAGCCGGGAATCGTCCATTCGAGCACCCCCGGATCGAGCTGCGGCAAAAGTGCGAGCGGCACCGCGATCGTAATGCCATCGTCGTCAACGCTCGGATCGAATTTGTACGTCAATGGCAAATGCAAACCTTGCAAATGGAGCACATCGGGGAAACGCTCCGGTGATAATTCGACGGCTTCATCAAGCAAAATGTCCGAAATGGACAGTTCGAGCAATTTCGGCTGCTTCGCTTCGGCGTCCTTGCGCCAAGCTTCGAATGTTTTTCCACTGTAAATGCCATCGGGTACGCGCGCTTGAAAAAACAAACCCAACGCATGATCGTCGGCCAGCATGTCACTTCGGCGCGCTTTGTCGCGTAATCGCCGGACTTCCTCGAATAATTTTTGATTGTGCTCCATGAAACGCCCTTTCGTCTTGTATTCTTGACGAACGAGCGCATGCGTAATGAAAATATCTCGCGAGCCCTTGGGATCTTTGGGACCATAATGCACTTTGCGATCCCGTACGATGGGCAAACCATACAGCGAAACTTGTTCTTTCGCCATGACTTGCCCGGACTTCTCTTCCCAATGCGGATCCCCATAATGACGACGACACAAATCGCCCGCCGCTTCCTCGAGCCATGTCGGGTCGATTTTCGCCGCTGTTCGCGCAAAAAGCTGCGAAGTAAGCGCCAATTCCGCTGCGACGACCCACGCCGGCGGTTTTTTGGACAAACCACTCGCAGGATGCAATTGAAACCGAACTTGTCGCGCCCCAATGTACGCTTTGGCCTCCTGATTCCACATCCCGATTTTGCTCAGGAGCCCCGGCAAAAGCGCCCGATGAATTGCATCCCCATTCGCTGGCCCGGCGGCTGACGTCACACCCATTTCCTTGACGATTTGCGCAAGTTGCTGATGCACATCCGCCCATTCCCGCATGCGCACGAGCGATAAAAAGTTATCGAAACACCAGCGCTGCAATTGGCCCCGAGACATCCGGGATGACGCTTCGTGGTACGCTTTCCAAATCTTCAGCAATGACGCAAAGTCACTGGCTTCGTCCTGAAATTTGCGATGCGCGTCGTCGGCCTTTCTTTGCAAATTGAGCGGCCTTTCCCGCGGATCTTGCACACCCAACGCCGACGCAATGACGAGCACCTCCGCCAAACTGCCTTCGTGTTGCGCGGCCAAAATCATTCGTCCCAGGCGCGGATCGAGCGGCAATCGCGACAATTGTTTACCAATCTCGGTGAGTTCCCCTTGCTCGTCGATCGCCGACAATTCTTCGAGAACCCGATAGCCCTCTTCAACGGCCTTTTTGGGCGGCGGATCGAGGAACGGGAATTCTCGAATATCGCCAATTCCCAGGGATTTCATTTGCAGAATCACGCCCGCCAAACCCACCCGCAGAATTTCCGGATCGGTATACGCCGGTCGCGATTCGAAATCTTTTTGCTCGAAAAGCCGAAAACATACGCCGCTGCGCACACGCCCCGCACGACCTTTGCGTTGTTCGGCACTGGCCCGCGAAATCGGCTCGATCTGAAGACTCGTCACACCCGTGCGCGGATGGTATCGATTCACCCGCGCCAAACCCGTATCCACGACGTATACGATGCCCGGAATCGTCAACGACGTTTCTGCAACGTTCGTCGCCAACACGATACGCCGCTCCGGCATGGGGGCAAACACACGTTGCTGATCCGCTTGTGGCAAACGACCATACAAGGGCAAAAGAACAGTACGCGGCAAACCATGAGCATTCAATTCATCCATGGTTTCGCGAATTTCTCGTTCACCTGGTAAAAATACCAGGATATCTTCGCGAGGATCGAGTTCGGTGATTTCTTCAATGCAATTGGCCACGACATCGACCAATTCATTTTCACCTTTTTGTGCCTCGCGATAAATCACGTCCACGGGATACGCGCGACCCGAGACTTCAATGACCGGAGCTCCTCCGAAGAATGCGGAAAACCTTTCTGTTTCCAGCGTCGCGGAACTGATGATGACGCGCAAGTCTTTGCGCTTTTTGACCAACCGTTCTACATACCCGAGCAAAAAATCGATGTTCAAACTGCGCTCGTGCGCTTCGTCGATGATGAGCGTATCGTACGTGCGAAGAAGCGGATCTCCCTGCACTTCCGCCAGTAGAATGCCGTCGGTCATGAACTTGACGTACGTTTGTGGACTGGTTTTATCCGAAAAACGAATTTTGTATCCAACTTCTCGACCGAGTTGCACGTCAAGCTCTTTGGCGACGCGTTGAGCGACGCTCGTCGCAGCGATACGTCGAGGTTGAGTCACGCCAATGCGCGCCGACAAACCTCGCCCCATGGCCAAAGCGATCTTGGGAAGCTGCGTGGTTTTCCCCGACCCGGTCTCGCCAGCCACCACGATCACAGGATGCTCGTGAATGGCCCGCGCAATTGCCTGCACATGCGCGGAAATCGGCAGTTCGGGGGGAAATCGGACGGGTCCTTCGGTTTCAATCGTGTCCACGGCGGGCGACGGATAGCACCTCGAACGAGTTTGCGCCCGTGAGAAAAGCAGATTCAACCAACGAAGTGGCTAGCTTTTGGACACTCGGCCCCACCCTCACCGCGTCCCAATGCGCTTCAGCTCACGCCGTCGATGTTGCAAAAGCTCCACGAGCTCTGCGGCGAGCCAATCCAAAAATGCCGCGTCCCACGACGGTTTGTCAGAAAATCGCGCGCTCACCCGTTCTGACAACTCGATGTCGCATTGACCCAGCAAATCCGCAATACGTTCGTGCGCAAGTCGCGCGGACGGCACCACGGATTCACCCGCTTCTTCCGCCAAGACAAACGCTTCATCGCAAATGTAGTAGTTGCACGTGGCGGAACGAAGGCGCGGTTCCAAGATACACCCTGCCGAACCCAAGTACGTACAACGCACGGGAAAGTCACCTTGCGCCGGCACGCGTTGGATCGACAAACCTCGAGGGCTGGGAACAAGGCGCTTGGCGTCAATCTCGCCAAGCAAAAAATCTCGTCCGCCGAGACGAACGATCCGTCCAATGTCCGTCCAAGCAACCGCGGGTGGAGCGGCGCAACATCCGGCTCGCCCATGGGGACAGCGCCGACAAAGCGGCGAAAGAAGCAGTGAATCGATGCCGGCAAGATCCACACGAAGCATGGGTTTGGGGATTGGTACCAAAGACCCGCATGCAAATCCACCCATCCGAAAAAAGTCGTGCTAGTTTGGGCTCCAAGCGTTGATCTGAAACGTGGTTGGTTTGTCATGTCTGCACTGCAAATCGTTTTTTTGGGTACGTCCGCAGCCGCTCCAACAGCATATCGGAATTTGTCCGGGCTTTTTCTGAAGCGGGAAGGTCAAGGCTTTCTGTTCGACTGCGGCGAAGGTACGCAGCGACAAATGATTCGTTTTGGCACGGGCTTTTCGCTCGATGCCGTTTTTTTCACCCACTTTCACGCCGATCACTACCTGGGGATCATTGGGTTCGTCCGGACGCTCGGCATGCTCGGACGTACGACTCCGCTCGTGATGTACGGGCCCAAGCCCGCGGCGACGTTTTTGCCCAAAGTCATTCGTTTGGGTGTGGATGAAGTCACGTTGCCCATTGAAATTGTCGAAGCAGAACCGGGACAAGTTTTGGTGCGCGGTGAAGGTTATCGAATCGAAGCATTTGCCACGGATCACCGCATTCCTTCGATTGGATACGCTTTGATTGAAGACATTCGCCCTGGCCGCTTCGACTTGGCCAAAGCGCAAGCCTTGGGAGTTCCTGCCGGGCCGCTGTTTGGCAAACTGCAACGAGGTGAAACGATCGTTTTACCGGACGGACGATCGATTCCTTCGTCGCTCGTCGTGGACGTGCCACGAGCGGGACGAAAAATCGTGATTTCCGGGGATACTCGACCGTGCGATGGAACGTTGGCCGCAGCGGAAGACGCCGATGTATTGATTCACGAGGCGACGTTTGGCGATTTGGAACAACTTCGTGCGCGGGAAACGCGGCATTCGACGGCGCGGGAAGCGGCGATCGTCGCGCGAGATGCGCACGTCAAACGGCTTGTCCTGACACACCTTTCGACGCGTTACGATCGCGAAGCGCACACGTTATTGCAACAAGCCCGTGAAGAAACGAAAAGCGGCACGCTCGTGGAGGTCGCCGATGATGGCTTGCTCCTCGATGTGCCGCTTCAGGATTGAGTTTGGACTGCAAAACAAGCGCTGTCGCTCGTTTCGCATTCCAACCGCTGTCACTCGGCCGAGATTTCTTTCTCGAGCGCGTCCACTTCGGCTTTGTAGTTCGTCGCGGAGATATCCTTGGCCGATTCGTCATCGAAATCGGCAACGGTCGGAAGATCTTCGTCCTTGAGTTGCACGGGCGTCGCGGCGGCATTGTCGCCCCCTGCCGGAGCAGCAGGCTTTTGCTCTTCACACGCCACGGCAAAAAGCGCCACGGCAACCAACGCAAGCGTCGTCCATCGGGTCATTTCGCACCAGCCTTGTCTTTATCGCCGCCAGCGGCCTTCGCGTCGAACTTGCCCATCCACTTGGTGTGGCGGTCGTTTTCTTTCGTGATGAGTTTGTCAATACGCGCCACGGTATCGGTATCGTTCGCTTCTTCAGCCACGTCCTTGGCGCGTTCGAGGCGCGACAGGCGCCTTGCGTGACGCTTGAGCTCTTCTTTCAAGGCCGCAACCATGGGCTGGCCCTTGAGCTTCTCTTCGACCTTCTTCTTGATTTCGGCGCGATGTTCTTTGATCTTCGCCTTGCGGTCGTCGATCTTCGCCTTGATCTTGGCGCGGATCTCCTTGAGTTTTTCCTCGTCGGGTCCCCCTGCTACGGCACTTCCAACAGGACCAGTGCTGCCAACCGGACCGGTGCTCCCTGCTGTTTCCGGTGCGCCTTTGTCTTCCGGCTTGCCCTTGTCTTCCGGCTTGCCTTTGTCGTCTGGTTTGCCCTTTTCGCCGGCTTTCGCAGCTTTGATCGGCGGCGTCAAAATCGTCGCCTTGGGCTCGGCCGAAGCCGCTCCGCTCATCGTGCAGAACGCACCGAGCACGAGCGCGAGCGCACCCCTTTTCAGCCAGTTGTTCATCCGAGTTTTCCTTTCACGAACGCGTGACTTGTCTACGCGATTCGGCGGTCGTCGTGACGCGCGGGACGAATCCTAACCGAACATTTTTCGGATCTGCAAATTCGTGATCGCAAAGAATGTGCTCGACACATTCTGGTCAATCCACTGACCACATCGAATGCAGCATTTCGGCGATCTCAATGACGGAACATGCACTGCGTCAACACGAATTCGTCACGTGCTGTGGCCAAAGCTGATCCCGACAAACCCGGCGGATGTTCGCATCGTTCGTCTTGTGTTCCTCTGACGAACCCATGGTTTGACTTTCCGCACATTTTGTATTTGCCGACCGCGCCGTCGTCTGGTAGCGTGAGGGTCATGGACGGTGCGATTCATTCGGAACACGACAGACCCCTCGTACGCACGGGTCCCATTGAATTTCGCGACGTCGGGCCCAACGGACGACCGCTTGGAACACCCGAGGATTGTACTGAAGACAGCCGGTGGGAGTTGCACCGGGGCGAACTGGTCGAAACTCCGATGGCAAACGACATTCATTCGATCGTGATGGCGCTCTTGAGCGCGTTTTTTCATCTTCATGTGCGGAGGAAGTACTCGGTTTTGACAGACATCCATTGCGTGCTCGATGATGCGTTTGGGCAGTCGCGTCGCGCGCCAGACGTGGTCATCGCTCACGAGGTGACAAACCCGACGGGCGATGCGCTTTACGGTACACCTGTGCTCGCCGTGGAAATTCGAGCCACCCAATCGCGAAAGTACCTCGAGGAGAAAGTCAAGCTGTACATCGAGCATGACTGGCCCACGGTTTGGATCGTACATACGGAGCGACACGAAGTCGAAGTGGTACGCAAAGGTCTGGCTTCTGTCGTGTATCGGCCCGGTACCCATGTTCCGTTGATTCCGGAACTCGATTCGTATGAGTTGACTTCGCTACCCGTCACCGCGTTTTTCGACGAACGTGAAACACCGCAATACACACATGAATGGGTACGCGCCAAAGGTGTCGCTCAAGGTGTGACTCAAGGCATCACTCAAGGTATGTCGACTTCACTTCTCACGGGGATCTCCGCACGAGGTTGGAACGTGCCAACGGCTGTGCGCCGACAGATCTCGGCTTGCACGGACACAGACTTGCTCCAGCGTTGGATGACCCTCGCATTCACCGCAACAAACGCGGACGAATTCATCAAACGTATGACCTGAATCGGTTTTACCGGAAAACTATTCTTCGCGTTCAACGTCTCTCACGAACAGCTCGCAAGGACAGTGCCCCGGACGAACCTTCGATCACGTAATGCTCTTCCAATGACATCGCCGTTTCGTCATCCACTCGAATCGATGGCTCGTTTGTCCCTGTGCGGGCCCGTTCGAGCGCCCGCGTACCGCGATCGATGAGCGACTCGGCCAAACCGGCCTCGGGTGCCAGAGCTTCCCCGCTCACCAATGACCAACGCGCTCCTCCAATATGCTGCGAAAGATCGAGCGCAGCTTCGGCTGCATTGAGCAATCCATCGGCACACCAGCCGGGAAAAGACGCCACAATCCCGCGGCCCAGCAACGAAACCATGAATCCCGCATGCACCTCGACGATACTTCGCGCCAAATCGCGACAACGATCGACATTCGACGATAACGGCAACCGCCCAAAAATGACCGCCACGAGTTGATCCGGGTTTGGCGCAAAAGACGACTCGTCCGACGCATCCAATGACGGATCGCCGTGACCCGCCTCGAAATCGATTTGCGCCAATCGACCAAGTTCTTCGGACATCTCGCGCGCTGACAAAAATCGCGCCGATGGATTGTAGGCCAATGATTTTTGGACAAACGCATCGAGCCCCAAAGGTGCGTCGGGCCAAACATCCGCCAAACGCGGCCGTACCTGCAAGACAATCTTCGCCAATAAACCGTAGGTCGTGGACGCGACAAACGGGCGGCGCCCCGTGACCAATTCGAAAAAAAGAACACCAAGCGAGAACAAATCCGAAGCCGGACCAATCGACCGCGACGCACACGCTTGCTCGGGCGACATGTAGTACGGCGTGCCCAACGTCATCGCATCGGGTCGATCCGCCCGGACGTCATGCGCAATGCCCAAATCCAATAGTTTGACAACAAATGGTTTTCCCTCCCCCTCATCCGCGACGAACAAGTTCCTCGGTTTGACGTCGCGATGCACAACCCCTGCATCGTGCACCGCTTGCAGCGCCAACGCCGTTTGTCGCGTGATCTCGATCGCGTCGGCAATCGAAACTCGCGCCCCTTTCATGCGCGTCGCAAGATCGTATCCATCGAGCCATTCGAGAACGAGGTACGGTCGATCTTGATCATCGACTCCACCGTCGAAACATCGGGCGACGTAAGGACTTTCGATACGCGACGATAGAGCCGTTTCGCAACGAAATCGTTCACGTGAAAACGGATCAGCGACCAGATGATCGTGTAGCCGCTTGATCGCTACATCCACGCCGCGCAGTTTGTCAAAAGCTCGGAAGACTTCCCCCGTGGCACCGATGCCCACACGTTCGCCCAAAACGAATCGGTCTGCAAAGGCCATGCGCGTGCAGGCATCTCCTTCAGGGGTTTGGAACAACAAACACGCCGAGCGTTCCAACGCCCCGCATGTTCAACGTCGACGACTCAGTGCCATGCCGCTGTGGTGCGGACCGGCTGGCCTGTACGATCGTGTTCGGCAAGCAGTTCTACCGTGCGTGGACGACATTCGACGCAGGAAGGGAACGTCGACTGATGCTTGCAAGCGACCATGACCGCATCTCCAGACGAAAACTCGTGCCCATCGATGTGCCGACCACACGCCACGCAATGAATGTGGTGATTGTGCGCGTGCTCGCCGGTGGGTTTGGCAGGGGTAAGCGCCTTTCGTTCTCGTTTCGTGAGTCGCTTCTCTCGTTTCATCGATCGCTCCAGCCTGTCGCTCGACGCTCAGGGTGCGACCGGTGATACGAGGTTCGGCGAAGCGGAGCAAGGGGGAATCTACACGAAGCGATTCGTTGTCATCGGAACGAGTACCAACGGCAGGCTTCATCGACGCGGCATTTTGTCCTTGTTCTTGACCGACGACGAACGCGCACGACGCTCGGTGCGCGTTCGTCGTCGCATTGCCAAGCCAAACCCTCCATACACACCGACCGCCGTCGCGGCCATCCACGCAGCTAGCACGCCAAGACAAACCAACCAGACCTTCGTTTCATCACGACCAACACTCGCTATTGTTTGTAATGGTTTTTCAAGCGCGCGAATGCGCACGAGTGGGCCTTCGAGCGCAGCCACGTTTTGGAGCGGCTGTTCGAGCCTCTGCAAATTCGTTTCGACCCCTTGAAGGCGTTGACCCAGTTGATCCACGTTTGTCGCGAGCGAACCCAGGTTGTTCATGGGCGCATACAACGATCCGAGTTTTTCCATCGGCGCATGCAACGACTGCAATGACTTGACGAGGTGCCCCATCGTGCCTTCGGAACGACGCAACACATCGCGTGTTTGATCCATCGATCGCGCTGTTGCTTCGAGCGCTCGCGTTCCGCGACCCAGCCTCGACGTCGTCGTGCACGCGCAAACGCTCGCCACAACGAGACATGACGCCGACAGGCGCGTGGCGGCTACGAGGTGGTTCATGCTCCCAACATCGAACAACCAAGCGCAACGTCAATCTCCCAACGTCCATCCGGCTCTCCTGTTTTTCCGGAACATTACCGATGGGATCCATTGGCCCCCATAAGTTTGTCTGGGCAGGTCGCTCGTACGCCGGCGCGCGTCGCGGCACGCATCGTGCGAGCGTTCATGCGAGCCATGGCCGCGTGTGCATTCGCGCGTCTGAACGAACGCGCGAATAACCGAGCCAAACCCCGTGCTCAGAGGAGACCACGCATGGACAACAGGGACATCGAACCGCAACGACCTCAACCTTCTGAAACACGCTGGCGCGGGCAAAAGCGGGCGATGCGCATCGTCACCGCAGGCTCGATCGTGGAGGCCGTTGGCGGCGGCGGTACGGTCGCTCTGGCCATTCTTGGATTGGCAGGATTTCCCCGCACGCCGATGATTGCCATTGCGATCATCGCCAGTGGCGCAGCCTTACTGTTTGCCGGAGGGGCCATGGCTTCGCGCTACTCGCAGCTCATCGCGCATATTACGGGAGGACGCGCGGAGGAAGCCGACTTTGGGAGCAGTGTTGGTGCCGAATTTTTGACCGGCGCAGCAAATACCGTGCTCGGGGTGCTGATTTTGCTCGAGATTGCTCCCACCATCTTGGCGCCCGTCGCGGTAATTATTTTTGGCGGCGGATTGCTCTTGTCGACAGGAGCGACGGCCGGCATCAATGCGCTCGTCGAGGCATATCCCTACGATCGAAACGTGCGTCTCGCTCGGGAAGCCATGAATGGAGCAGTGGCGGTGCAAGCGCTCGTGGGTGTTGGAGCGTGCATTCTGGGCATTCTCGCATTGCTCGGTTTGCAACCGTATACATTGATCCTGGTCGCCCTCTTGGGCATTGGCGGAGCGATTCTCATTTCGGCAACCGCCATTTCCAACAGGATCTACACGAGCATGCACGCTGGCGGAGACAATCGCTGATCCAAGAGAAGGTCACAGCCGCCTTGGAAATTGTCGAATCTATCCCAACACCATAATGCCCGGCCAAACTCAAGCGCGATAACGAGAATTGCGGTTGCGACGAACTCGATCCATCGCGTAGGCCACAGCTCCCGCAAGCGACGCCGTCGTCACGATCCCTTCAATGGCATGTGCAACATCGACCAAGGCATGCGCCACAGCTGCACGCACACCTGAAATGACAACTT
>JBGAOI010000589.1:0-5043 GCA_044221885.1 Polyangium sp. (in: bacteria) | reverse complement strand
CTCACGTAAAGTGCGGAACTGCCAGCAATGACTGGCGAATTCCAAAACGAACGAGGGAGGCCCGAGCCCATGTTATGCAACATGAACCACAGCGATTGCACCATCTACAAACTCTCGGCGATCGCGTTGTTCCTCATTCCACTCGCCGGTTGCTCAGACGCGGTGACGACGCCAAGTGATTCACCGACATACATTCGCGACATCGAGCCGCTCGTGCAGGCAAGGTGCGTGAATTGTCACACCAATGGGGGCATTGCGCCGTTTTCTCTCGAAACCTATGAACAAGTTGCGGCGCTCAAAGGGGCGATCAAGTCCGCGGTCGTTGCGCGAACGATGCCTCCGTGGTTGGCGACGAGAAGTTGTACCGATTATCGTGGCGATATATCGCTGACGGACGAGCAAATCGATAGGGTGAGCCGGTGGGTGGATGCAGGTGGGCCGCTTGGCGACTCCAAGGATGCACCCGTGCCAGTCACCGACGAACGTTTGTCCCTTTCACGGATCGACGCCACGCTGCCCATGCCGGCGGCATACACGCCTAAGGCTTTTCCCGACGATTACCGCTGCTTCTTTCTCGATTGGCCCGGAGCTTCGACGACATACATTACGGGATTTGGAGTCGAGCCAGGCAATCCAGCCATCGTACATCATGTGGTCGCCTATGTCGTGCGCGCTGAAAATACCCAAACGTTCCAAACGCTCGACGATGCCGACCCAGATCCTGGTTGGGCTTGTTTTGGAGGTCCCGGTGGAGATCCGGGCGTAGGTGGACCAAAGGCAAGTTGGCTTGGTGGGTGGGCTCCTGGAGGCAATGGCGAGGATTTTCCGGAGGGCACGGGAATCGAGATTCCTGTCGGGGCAAAGGTCGTCATGCAAGTGCATTACAACAGCTTGAAACCGGCACCGGCACCCGATCTGACGAAAGTTCTCCTGCGCACGGATGTTATGGTCCAGAAGAAGGCCGCGATCTTGCCCTTTGCCAACATTCAATGGGTCATTGGCGGGCAAATGACGATTCCGGCTCATTCAACCGACGTCATGCACGCGGTCGACACGGACCTCACGACCCTCGTCAATCTCGTTACAGGCGGAGCCATCGAAAATGGCAAACCTCTTACCTTGCACGCCGTAGGTCTCCATTTGCACACCCTGGGCACACATGCTTCGACGCGTCTCGACCGAGCCGATGGCACCAGCGAATGCCATATCGATATTCCTCATTGGAATTTTCATTGGCAACGCAACTATACCTTCAAGACACCGAAAGTCTTGAATCCAGGTGACAAAGTGCACCTCGAATGCCACTGGGACAATCCGGGCAATCAAGACGTGAATTGGGGCGAAAATACGAGTGACGAAATGTGCCTCGCGCCGTATTACGTGACCGAATGACGATTGCGTAGTCAATTCACGACGCACGCGATTCGACTGTGGGGGGGATGTTGGTTCGGTAAAGACGAACCTTTTCGTACATTGCGACGGGTCAATGGCCAGTGGTTAATCGAGCCCGTCAATGTGCGGGCTCGGCATGTTCACGAAGCGCTGTTCTTTGCCCCAGCTTCGCGGTTTCGAGCCGCCTTGTCTTGCTCCCAATGATCAAGAATCTTTCGAGCGTCGTTCTGATCTGGATCCATGCCCTTCTTGTAGCCTTCGGTCTTCGTCGTGAACTCAATGATATACCCGTTCGGATCGCGGAAGTAGATCGACTTCAGCACCTCGAGCTGCACCGGCCCGAAGGGCGTGATTCCCGCGGCGACGCCTTTGTCGTACATCGCCAGGAGCGTGCCGGCATCGACCTCGAGGGCAATATGCAGATCCGACGGTTGCTGCTCTTTGAAGTCGAATGGCACTTCTGGAAGGTCGAAGAACGCGAGGTACGAGCCATCCAGCATCTCGAAAAAGATATGCAATAACGGGGTCTTAACGCCCGTCTCGGTTTGTTCGCGGCGCAGCGAGCAGGCCAGGGGAAGGCCTAGAAAGTCCTCGTAGAACGCGCGGGTTTCTTCAGCATTTCGGCAGCGGTAGGCATTGTGATGCAGTCCTTGGATCGGCAGCGAGTGGGTTTTCATGTGTTCTTCCTTTCGGCAGACTGAAAGCACAGCACTCAACGGGTTTTCAGTCGAATATTCGAGTTATCATGCTTGTTTGGACGAGCCATTGTCCGAACGTGCCATAAAGATTGTTCGCGCACGCCACGTGACTTATCTGCGGAAACGGCAGAGGTGTGCTCCGCTTCGCTGAATTGGGGAGAAGATCCAAGTTGGTCGCGGATGGGCGGGTTTTACGCTGCGGATGCCTATTTCTTCAACAAAGCCACCATGGTCGTGCTCATGCGCGAACGCACAAGGCCCATGTCGGCAAGCCAAAACAGCTTGTGGGGAATTGGTCAGGCCGTTGCGGCAAGGCCATCGCGTATGGCCGCTTCGAGCACGCCGATATCGATGTCCTTGAGCGTCTTGAACTTGATGCAGTAGCCGGTCACGCTCGCTTTGCCCAGCTTTTTGCCATAGGTTTCGGTCAAATATTTCTTGTCCTGGATACCCATGACGTACACCGAGATTCCCGTCGTGTTGGCACTCATGCCGATTTGGTAAAACTCACGAGTTTTCCCATCGGAATAATGCATCGTGTAGAAGCCATACCCTACGTTTGGATTGGAAACGGTTTTGTTGTCACTGTTTTTCCCGTCCAAGAACCACAATCGACACGCCGGCATGATTCGCAAAATGATGCCATGCAATGCCTCCATGTCGCGGCGTTTGGGTTCAGGTTGGCTCGCAAGGTATTGCTGGATTTGTTCGTCCGTGTTCATGGCCAACTTCGAGAGGTCAAGATGCTCCAGCGGAGAGAGTCCCGATAAACTCGTCGAGTTGGTTGAACTGTTCGTTCATACCGTCCGCCAAGGCCGTGGCCAGCGCTTCGTCGAGCGATTCTTTGCTGGAATGACGTTCGCTCACGACGACGAGTGTCTTACCGCCCTGTTCTTCGAACGTTACCGTCGTGATCTGAGCATCGGGGCCACCTTCTTCGTTTGTCCAAACGATTCGAGCGTTTGGCGTCACTTCGAGATACGTTCCGAAAAAAACCATTTCACCGCCTTCGTGCTTGAACGTGAGGCGATATTGGCCGCCAACACGAACATCCATTTCGCAAGAAAGAAGGGTCATCGGCACCGATTTCGGTATCCACCACTTGCTGAACAGGTCGGCGTTGGTCCACGCCTTGTACACGAGGCGCGCGGGGCCATGAATGGTTCGCGAGATGATGACCTCACGCTCGGACGTTCGTTCAACCTTTGTGCTGTTCGTCATGATAAACTCATTTACCTTTCTTTTGGCCATGGGCCTTTTCTTCCTGCATCAATTCTTCCACGACACGGTCCAGCGCGTTGAAACGCGCGTCCCATACTTGGCGGTACCTCTCGAGCCACGCTGCTTCGTCCTCGAGACGCCGCGGCCCCAACTTGCACGTCCGCACACGACCAACCTTCTCAGTGCTGACGAGTCCCGCCTGCTCCAAGACGCCGATGTGTTTCTTCATCCCCGTCAAGGTCATGTGAAACTTCTCGGCCAGGTCCGTGATCGACGCGTCCGAGCGCCCGAGCTGTTCCAAAACGCCGCGTCGAGTGGCGTCCGAAAGCGCTGAAAACGAGGCATCCAGAGCTGTTGTCGAATACTGAACCATGTGGTTCAGTATGTAACGCACGAACGGAACGCGCGCAAGAAAAAAGTTGAGAGATGTGTTTTTTGCGGTGCAGGGGAGGGGGTTTGTTGTGGTGAAAGGGCCTGGCACCTTTGCAGGTTCCGTCGAGACGTAAGAGAGAAAAACGCACGGGCAAATTCTTCTTGACGGTCGTGCATTGCTGGGCCAAACCCCGTCGTATCATGACCAACCCGGACGAGACGAACGACAGTTTTCCGGAGTCCGCCGAGGTCGCGGCGGAGGCTGAAAAAGCGGCATCGCCGCATGATGGTCTGTTTTACGCGACGTTTTCCAAACCGGAACAAGCAGCGGGCGAGCTTCAATGTCTGTTCGGACCTCGTTTGTCGGCGCTGATAGCCTGGGACACGTTGACCCTCTTGTCACACCGCTTCGTCGACTCGAAGTTGTCCAGCAAGTACGCGGACGTGTTGTTTTCGGCGCGTATTCTTGGGCAGGAAGCGCTGATCTACGTGTTGTTCGAGCACAAGAGCACATCGGACAAGTGGACGTTGTTGCAACTGCATGAATACATGGGCCGAATTTGGCGCACCTACCTCGAACACAACAAGGGCGTCACGCACCTTCCGCTGATTCTGCCGGTGGTGCTGCATCACAGCGATGAAGGGTGGAAAAGCCCGACGCGGTTTCGCGAGTATTTCAAGGTTCCCGAGGAGATCTGGGAGTTTGTCGGCGCCAATGTGATCGACTTTGGCATTTGGCTCGATGATATCAGCCACGCGCGGAGTGAAGCGCTGTTGGCGCGACCGATGCCAGCCGAAGCGAGGTTTGTCTTGTTCTGCCTGCGGTACGGTCGAACGCCGGATGAGTTTTTCGCGTTTTTGTCGGCGTGGGCAGCGGAATTCGCGGCCTTGCGGCGTGGCCCGCGCGCCACTGTTGCCATCGGCGCGATCATCACGTATATCACGACGGTCGGGAGGTTGTCCGAGGACGAGGTCTGTATGCGGATTCAGGAAACGTTCAAGGAAGACGCCGCGGAAGAGATCATCTTTGCGTTCGAGCGTCGCTACGACAAGGGCAAACGCGAGGGCAAACGCGAGGGCAAACGCGAGGGCAAACGCGACACGCAGCGCAACGTCTTGCAGCGGTTGCTCACGCAACGGTTTGGCGAACTGGATCCGGTCGTGACGCAGCGGATTCAATCGGCCTCAATCGTCGAGCTTGACGCGATGCTGGAGCGGGTGCTCACGGCAACAAGCGCAGAGGAAGCGGTTGGGCCGGCAGCAGCCCGGCCGGGTTGATGCCCGTCTGAAAAAGTAGCCGGCACCTTTGAGGCGAGGTGGTCCGAGGACGAGGTCTGTATGCGGATTCAGGAAACGTTCA
>JBGAOI010000588.1:0-5061 GCA_044221885.1 Polyangium sp. (in: bacteria) | reverse complement strand
AGCAGCGCTCTGTTTGCCCGGGAACCATGAAGTCAAGTTTCTACGCAAATTGCGAGGCAAAACCGTGTCCATTACGCACGGTTTGGCGGAAACCGTGGCGGAATTCGAACGAATGCCCGAATCCTTTCATGAAGAAGTCGCAGACTTCATTGATAAACTCGTTGGCCATTTCGTCCTCGATGGAGGGCGTTTGTGCGTCGTGCATGCGGGCATCAAAGAAAATATGCAAGGGCGTTCGTCGAGCGCTGCGCGTGAATTCGGCCTCTATGGCGATACGACTGGCGAAACGGATGAATATGGTTTGCCCGTGCGCCATGAATGGGCCAACGAATATCACGGTCGAGCCGCGGTTGTTTACGGACATACGCCCATGCTGACCGCAGATTGGCTCAACAATACGTTGTGTGTCGATACCGGGTGCGTGTTTGGTGGAGCGCTGACTGCATTACGTTATCCCGAACGAGAAATCATTTCGGTTCCAGCCGCCAAACGATATTTCGAGCCCAAAAAACCGCTCGTGGCCCGCGTGAGTCAAGCCGGAGCCCCTGACGGAAACGTCAAAGCAAATGGGCTGAATCTCGATATTTTACGTGCAGGCGGCGTCATCAAAACTCGCTTTCGATACAATGTGGCCATTCCGGAAGAAGCGCACGTCGTGGCTGCCGTGGAAATGCTCAGTTCGCGAGGTGTTGACCCGCGCTGGCTCGTGTATTTGCCTCCGGTGATTGCGGCTGTGGATCCGAGCCGTCGTCCGGGCGTGCTCGAACATCCCGAAGACGCGTTCACGTATTATCGTCGCAAAGGGGCGGCACGAGTTGTCTGTCAAGAAAAACGATTCACAGATCGAGTCGTGGTGGTCGTTTGTCGTGATGCACATACGGCACAAACGGTGTTTGGAGTGACCGACGGTCGTATCGGGACTGTGTATTCACGTTGTGGCCGACCGTGTTTTGCGCGGAAATCCGATGAATCTGCATGGGTGGAGCGGTGCCGCGCGGCGTGCGAGCAAGCTGGGATTTTTGCCAAGGTTGGGCCGTTCATCGTGTTCGAAGCGGGTAGGTCGCTCGCCCCAACCGGCCCGTCATTTTCATTGGATGAACCAGGATTCCAGGCCGTATTGGAAAATCTCGCCCAGGCAACTGCGCGAGGCGTCGATGTTGGAAGTCTCGACGAGAAATTCCGTGGTCGACGCGATCGTTTGTCTCGGTATGCACACACTGGTGACGAAAACACGCTCCATGGCGCCAATCCCGAACACCTCGTTCTGGCGCCTTTGCAGATCTTGGCTACAGATGACATCGCTTGGTTTGGCCGGGTATATGCTCGTCATGCCGAGGTTTTTGCGCGTCTTGCCGAGGTCGATTCGACTCTTTTCTCGGCCGTCGAAGCGCGCGAAGTCGTACTGGGCGATACGCAAAGCGAAAGTGGCGCTATCGCTCTGTGGGACCAATGGCTCGCCAATGGGGCGGACGGAATGATCATCAAACCTGATGCGTTTTTCCAAGATGCGCGTTCGGGATTCCCATTGCCGGCTCTCGAATGCCGTGGACCCCATGCTTTGCGGCGCCATCATGGTCCCGAATTCGATGTCCCGGACAATCTCGAACGGCTGCGAAATCGTTCCTCGAGTGCTTTGCGTTTTCGATCCTTGTGTCAGTATGCCCTTGGATTGGAGTCGATCGAGAGGTTCGTCGAACGTGAACCATTGTCACGAATACACACCTGCGCCTGTGTGGCTTTGGCGCTCGAATGCCAAACGACGGAGCCATGAGCATGAACCACATCGAGACGCGAGGATGAGGCGGGCATGAGTGATGAATTGCTGAGTTCGTCGGAGCTTGCGGATGACGAGGGGCTCGCTTCCGTGGCGCGTGGTGAAACGACGATCATGCAGGGAGCCGAGGGCGCGAGTGTCGTCGCCATGCAGAAAGCATTGATTGCGCTGGGAGTAACGGTCAAAAGTGATGGTTCGTTTGGCCCGAAAACCGCGGCAGCTTTGGCGTCTTGGCAAAAATCAGCGGGATTGTCCGATACTGGCGTTTTGGATGACGCGACGCTGCTCGAATTGGATCGCGTCCTTTCCGAGCGAAACAAGGCGAATTTGCACGAAGCCATGGCTCGCGCCGTCGGCGCCAATCCAGCGCGTCCGCCGGTACGTCCTGCGCCCGCTCCCCGGGCCGAAATTGGTCGAGATGCGTCGTATTTTGTCGATGCGAATGCGCTCCCTGCGGTAGGCAGTGCTGAAGCGGAGGATCCAGATTTTCCACCGCCAGCAATGGACGTTGGAAAGCCCTTGGTTTCTCCGGGGACTCCATTGGCTGCCGATCGCGCCGAAATGCTGGAGCGACTAAAAAGCGTGCTTGGAGCGGATACCTCAGCCCATGCGGCACTTGCCCGTATTCTCGCGGCGGGGCGATTTCATTCGGGCGCATTGCTGCCCAATTTAGTGCGACTTGCCACGACCAAACGCCATCCCGATTTGATTCTGCAAGGCGGAATCGAATCGGATCTCATCGTGCGCCAGGCATTGCGCCATGTCGACAATCCATTGCGTGTGCAACAAGGTGTCGGACGAGGCACGTGCGGAGCGGGCGTTATCGAATATTTGCTTTTGCGCCGGGATGCGAGCGAATTCGTTCGTGTTGTCGATGGCATTAGTGGTTTTTCTGGCGAAGCCAAGCTAAAATCGGGAAGAACGCTCAAATTGCCACGAACGGCCATAGAACGTGACGATACCGGTCGAACCGATGTCGATCGCTTGTTTCAGTCGACGATCATGAATCATGCCACGCTCATGAGTTGGATCTTCGATTACGACAACCCCAAAGACGATGAAACGTTTTGGGCATCGGTCAAAGGGAATAGCCAAATGCCGATATGGGGTTTTACGAGCATGTACGAGGATATCCTTGGCGAATCACGGACGAGCGTTTCTCGGGCGTCCCGTTCGAGTGAAGACCTTGCTGCAGATGCCTTGGCGGCAGTGGTGCGCGGGGATCGAGTGCCGGTGATTTTGGAATTTTCCTCGTATCATTGGCTCAATGTGGAATGGGTCACCCGAGCTGCGGATGGCCGAGTGACTTCGTGGATATTGAGGAATCCTTGGGGCTGGGATGATGGATCGGGACATCCCAAACGAGAGCCATTGCCAGAAGGCGGAGGTCGCGTCAGAATGACTCCCGCAGATTTTACGAATGCATTGTTTGCTGCTGTCGTCAGGCCCTGAGACGGGGGAGAGCGTATGATTGCCAATGACGATACCATCGCTGAAGAGCCGGTAAAAAAAGAACCCGCACGCCCTCGAGAATTGAAGGTCGGTTCGCGATTTGCCGGGCGGTACGACATTGAATCGTTGCTTGGCGAAGGGGGAATGGGGGCCGTTTATCGGGCGCGAGATACGGCGCTTGCGGAATTCGTTGCGCTGAAGGTACTCACGTTGCCCACGGGAGGGAAACGCGAGCATGCCGAAATGTTTCGCCAAGAAGTCAAGTTATCGCGGAGAATTACGCACGCGAACGTCGTGCATGTGTATGATCTGGGCGAAGTCGATTCGATTCTTTATATGACGATGGAACTCGTCGACGGCATTACCTTACGCCGCGCGATGAACAATGCTGGCGGCCGGCTGTCGCTCGGGGAAACCGTGCGTATTGCGCACGCATTGGCCAATGGTTTGGCGGCGGTGCACGCGCAAGGAATCGTGCACCGCGACTTGAAACCGGGCAATGTGATGATTGCGAATACGGGGCGGGTGGTCCTGGCCGATTTTGGCATTGCGAGTCACGTGGAAAGTGACGATCCCGCAATGCGTGGGCGAATCATTGGCACCATCAGTTATATGGCTCCCGAGCAATTTGCGAGACAAGCTCCGTCGCTGCGTACGGATTTGTATTCGTTTGGCCTGGTTATCCATGAATGTTTGACGGGGACTTTGCCTCCGCGTTGTGATGCTTGGTTATCGGCACAACGCAAACCGATTCAAATCAATCTTGCCGCAGCTGGGGTCGCAGGCAAACCAAACGAAATTGCGATTGTTGAAAGGCTCCTGCGTCAATGCCTCGACAACGACCCCAATGCACGTCCAGCGTCGGCGGAAGAGGTGAGTCGCGCCTTGAATGCTCTTTTGCCGAGGGAAATATCCCAGGTTGAAATCGGCACGCATTCCGTCGATCGGGCAAACGTTGGGGCCGTGCGTGGAGGTCAATTGCCTGGAGCGGGTTTGGCGGAAACCCATGGCGATCGCACAACGAGTGAAATTGCCGAATACGTGGCGCAAGGGATTCCTGATGATGTGGCGCAAGATTATGTTACGGCGCGCCATGAAAGCAGAATGAACGACGCGGGGCATTTGGTCCGTGCGTTCGAAAGGCTCGACGGGTGCGTACAGCGAGCGCCGCAATTTCAACAGGCGATTGCTGCGCGCGCGATTCTTGCCGTTCGATGTTGGTTTTTTGATCGCGTCGACGGTAATGAGGTCGATTGGGAAGCCTTGGCGAATGAATGTGTCGATGCCGCCATGCGGCAGGCTCCCGAATTGTCCGATACCCATTTGGCCATGGCGATGCTGGCCACGCAAAGGATTGAAATCAAACAAGCGGCGAGATCGCTCGTTCGCGCGGTCGAAATCAATCCTGCATCTCATGAAGCGCAGGAGTACCTTGGAGGCATCGAAATCGAAACTGGTCTCGTGGCGCGTGGTATTTCTCGAGTCGCTTATGCGACGAGTGCTGTTCTTTTTCGCCCCATGCCTTGCTTGATTTTAGCGCGTTGTTATTCACTTCTCGGCCGCCAAGAAGAAGCGGAAAGTCAACTCGCCGAATATCATCGACGATCCAGCATTCCCACGTTGGGTGGCCTGTTGTATACGCTGCGCATTCACACCTATTGCCATGGCAAGCAGCCGTATTCTTTGACAATTTCGCAGAAAAAGGCGATACGGTCCAATGACTGGAGTGGTGTGACTCATTATGTGGATGCGCTGACGGGTAAAGCCGATCCCGATGTCGTTCTTCCATGGATCGATCGAATTCTCCCGAAAGTAAACAATGATCGAGCGAGAAT
>JBGAOI010000587.1:0-5064 GCA_044221885.1 Polyangium sp. (in: bacteria) | reverse complement strand
CATGTCTAACCAGGTTTTACCGCCATCGATCGTCGTGTAGGTTCGTCCGAGCATGTCGGCACGGATGGCTCGTTTCTCGTCGAGGGCTGCGAAATCGACGAGGCCCGCCATGGGTGGAGGTTCCAACGTTTGTTTGTCCGCGAACAGAGACGCGCTGGCGCTTTCGCCAAAAATGATGACGCGGTCGATCCCATTACGCGCGCCGCGGATGGCGTCGATCCCGAGCATGTGCCGGATCGTGAGGGCTCGAAGGGGACCGGTGAATGTTTCCGAGCGAAACAATTGGTTTCTGCTCCAATGAATGAAGCCTCCACCCAGTCGAGGGGCGACTTCCAGAGCACCGAGCAACGAATCGCTTTTGAATTCGTTGTCGGTGTCCCAGGCGGTGGCCAACACTTCGCCGGTTGTTGCGGAAATTTCGAGGCGCACGCCGGAGCTGATCAGCCGGTCGCGTTCTTTTGTGTGGCTGACCCAAAAGGCATCGTCGATCGACGTATGGAACAGGCGGGGTGCCGTTTCGAAAGGTTGGTCGAAACGAACTTCGGCGGGTTGGGCCGAGTGGCCATTCGAAACGCGATGGTTCGACTTCGGCGCCGAGCAAGCGGCGGCCGTCAATGCCACGACCATTCCAATACGGCCTGCATTGGCGACATTTGCGAGGGCTGTGCGTCGTCCCAACATCGGAGAGCGATTGGACGCTACCGCTGACGCGACCAATGCCCAACGTTTTTTTTGATCCTTCCGCATTCGATGGATCGACTGGCATCGAAAGCTGGTAGAACGGCGTCTTCACGGAGGACACACGGTTCATGGGATCCATTACCGACCTGGCAGAGAATGCTTGGAACGGGGATTTGGGGAATTTCAACGTTCATCCAGCCATGTCTTTCAGCGGCCATGAAGCCATGGGGGATGGAATCGGTTTCGTATCGGCCTTTGCGAACGTGACTGCGGTCGAAACGCAGGATGGTCTTGTTCTGATTGATACGTCGAGCCCTTTTTTCGCCGGTGCGGTGCACGAAGCGATTCGGGCGATGTCTTCGGCGCCAGTTCGAGCGGCGGTGTTCACACATGGCCACGTGGATCACGTGTTCGGCATATTGGCGTTCGACGCGGAAGCGCAGGCGAAGGGTTGGCCGCGGCCCGAGGTATTTGCGCATGAAAATGTGCGCAAGCGGTTTGCTCGATATGCGTTGACGCATGGTCTGAATGCGCGAGCCAATCAACGCCAATTCAAGTTGCCTTCACCCATCTTTCCGGATTCATTTCGCGATCCCGACGAAGTTTATCGTGACGATTTCATTCTCGAGGTCGGTGGCGTGCGGTTCGAGCTATACCATGACCTTGGAGAAACGGACGATCACACGTGGGTGTACATTCCGGAAAAACGGGCCTTGTGCACCGGGGATTTGTTCATTTGGGCCTCGCCGAATTGTGGAAATCCTCAAAAGGTGCAGCGATATCCGCGAGAATGGGCGGCGGCCTTGCGGCGAATGGATGCTTTGGGAGCGGAAATGTTGTTTCCAGGCCATGGTCCGCCGATTCTTGGCGCGCACCGTGTGCGACAAGCATTGACGGACACGGCGGCATTTCTTGAAGACCTCGTGGGACAAACGCTCCAATGTATGAATGAGGGACTGACGCTTGATGAAGTGTTGTCGAGTGTCATTCCAAACAAGGAATTGCTGGCGCGGCCTTATCTACGACCAATTTACGACGAACCCGAATTCATCGTGCGCAACATTTGGCGTCTTTATGGTGGCTGGTATGACGGAAATCCGGCGCATTTAAAACCCGCGCGGGAATTGCAATTGGCGCGGGCCATCGTCGAGCTGGCTGGCGGCGTGGACAAACTCGTGGCCAAAGCGCAATCAGCCGTGGATGCTGCACAGTGGCGTGTGGCTACCGAATTGATCGAAATGGCTTACCGGGCGGCTCCGAAAGAAGCGTCCGTGCGTGAATTGCGGACGTTCATTTATGAACAACGTGCGGAACGAGAAACCAGCCTCATGGCCAAGGCTATCTACGAATCGGCTGCACGGCAAAGTCGGTCTTAGCCGCGAATTCATCTCGACGCTTTGAAGTTCGTGCTAAGGTTCGCGCCGTCATGTGTGGACGTTATACCCTGACCAACGTTGCGCCGAATTTGCTCGCCAGCATGTTCGGCATTACCGAACTGGAAATTCCCCAGTTGTTGCCTCGATTTAATGTGGCGCCAACTCAGACGGCACCGGTCGTTCGCGTGGTTGGTCCCGACGCTCCACGTTCGATGGATTTGCTTCGTTGGGGCCTCGTGCCTTCTTGGGCAGACGACATCAACATTGGCAGTCGCATGATCAATGCTCGTGCAGAAACCGTTGCGGAAAAACCGGCATTTCGTTCGAGTTTCAAGTCGAAACGTTGCATTGTTCCCGTGGATGGCTTTTTTGAATGGCAGAAAAAATCGGGCGGTAAAAAGCAACCGTATTGGATTCATCGCGCCGACAACGCTCCGATGGGGTTTGCTGGTCTCTGGGCTCGATGGAAAGGCGTTGGTTCGGACGGACAAATCGTCGAACTCGATACGTTTACCTTGCTTACGACGGATCCGCATCCGATTGTCGCGCCGATTCATGATCGTATGCCGGTGATTCTTTCTCCGGAAGACTTTGCCACGTGGCTCGATCCAAAAGAAAATCGGCCCAATGTTTTGTTGCCCTTGATTCACCATCGCAATGGCGAAGCTCTCGTAACGACACCTGTCGCGCCGCGCGTGAACAATCCGTACAATGAAGGGCCGGCGAATATCCAAGCCGTGCAAGCGTGAATTGCCTCTTGACGTGGCGCTCTTCTACCTCTTTGATACGCGTTTCCTCGAACAGGGACGAACCTCGATGAAGACTTCGGCGATTCTCTTCGTTTCAACAGCGCTTTTCGTATCTGCCTGCGATTCTCCCAAAAATGAGCCGGCCAAACCTGCTCCTGAACAAACCCCTGCGAAATCCGCTGCTCCGAGTGCTCCTGCGGCGACCACCGCTGCGGCGACAGGATCGCCCACTGCAGCTCCGGCGGCGTCGACAAGTTCGAGCGCAGTGTCGGGCAAGGCTGGACCTCCAATGTTCGACGGCAAATTCCCCGATTCGGATTCCAAACCCCCGTCGGTGAAGGAATGGCAAACCGATGGTAAGGTATATACGGTCAAGTATTCGTCGAGTTTGTGGTGTGAAACCTTGGCGCTTCGCGAATGGATTCGGGTCAGTTGTCGAGGCAAACCTGGTGCCCAGAATCAACCGATCGGGCTGAAAGTCGGCAAAGCTCCGAAACTCGGTCAGCATTATGAACTCTCGCGCGAAGGCGTAGCCAGCCTCGTGTTGCAGCCTCGCAAAGGGCAAACAAGCGAATTCACGTTCGAGTGGTCGAATTGGGGCAAGCGTACGCTGACGGTATCTTTCCCGGATGCGGCCGAAAAACCCGAGTTGAACTTCGACAAAGCTGCGCCGGCAGGAAAAGCAGGTTTGCCGCGTTGTGAGGACGTTTGTGGGGCGATGCCCATTTATCACAATTACCTTTCGGACTGCGCATATTCGTGCGGCGAAGGATACAAGTGTGAATGGTGGGGCGAAGGTTCTGAACGCACCGCAATGTGCGTTTGTGAGAATGAATGTTCGGATTGACGGTGAGGTAATGACGTGAGTGGAGCCGCATCGTCACGGATGGGACCGCGGGAAATTCATCGCAGTCCATACTTCGTTTTGCGTTATGACCAGGCGCGTCGCTTCATTGTGCTGACACGAACGACGGCGGCCTATCCGAGCCTCGAGGTTTTGCGTGAAACATTTGCGCAGATGGAGGCTGCGATTGCCCATATTTGGCGACAAAAGACGAACTTGCTGATCGACTCGCGCCAATCGCCGGCTCGTAATGACTCTGCATTCGAGGCGGAGTTTGCGCGATTGCGAAAGCACTTCATCCGCGATTTTGCGAAAATCGCAGTTCTTGTGCAAACGGCTGTGGGTGTATTGCAGGTCGCCCGGCATATGCGGGTCGACGATGTGCCGGTCGCGGCATTTACTGACGTTGCGGAAGCATTGACGTTTCTGGGGGTCAGTATTGCCGTGGAATTCGTGGAGCTCCACGAAGGGACGTAGACCGATAACACGACTCCATCACGGTTGTCGAGGCTTGATTTGTAGGCATTCACGGCATTCCAACGCAATCTCGCATCGTCCTATCGTGCTGCATCTCGCACTTGAGATTTGCGGATTCGTTTGCTAGATCAATAATATCAAGAAGATTGCGCTTGGAGGTTTTCGCTCATGGCACCTCAGTTTGACTTGGCCGATCCTATTGTGCGCGCCAACCCGTATCCGATGTATGCGCGTATGCGCGACGAAGCTCCCGTAACGCAAGCTCGTTTGTCTGGTCTTGGAAACGTGTGGGTTCTGTCGCGGTATGGCGATGCGGCTCAGGCATTAAAGGAGTCGAAGCTTTACAGCGATCGGGCGCATGCCTTGGGCGAGCGTAGTGCGCGGGACAAATGGTGGCTTCCGTCGATGATGCGGGCGATTGAGACGTCGATGGTCATGCAGGACGATCCGCATCACAAGCGATTGCGGAGTTTGGTGCATCAAGCATTCACGCCAAAAATGATTGAACAATTGGCGGCGATGATTAGCCAGCGTACGGACAAACTTTTGGATCAAGTTGCCCAACAGGGGTCGGTCGATTTGATTGAGAGCTTCGCGTTGCCCTTGCCCTTGGCGATCATTTCGGACATGATGGGCGTACCCGAGGAAGATCGCGCGACATTTCGCACGTTGGTTTCGCGCTTTGGCGCTGATTCGGATATTTTGGATCCGCCCCTGAGCGCGCTTTTGAAGACGGTTCCGACGGCTTTGCGATTGGCAAGGTTTTTCAAGAAATTGGTCAAGCTGCGCCAAACCGAGCCGGGAGACGACGTGACGAGTCGGCTTTTGCAGGCGCGCGCCGATGGGCACGCGCAGCTCACGTTTAATGAAGTCGTGGCGATGCTGTTTCTCCTTTTGTTTGCCGGACACGAAACCACCGTGAATCTGATCGGTAATG
>JBGAOI010000586.1:0-5079 GCA_044221885.1 Polyangium sp. (in: bacteria) | reverse complement strand
TCCTTTACGCGTCAATTCGCGTTTGCTCGTCGATATGCGATAAAACCGCACTTCGTCATTGAGCTGAAACGCGACGACGTCGTCGTTTTCCCTCACGATCGAAGCAACAGCCATCGGGCCGTCCCCCGCCGCCTCCGTACCTGGCTCGCCCTTGAAATGCATGAATGCGTCCACAGCCGAGCGACTATTCGCCAAAAGAACCAAATCACGCGTCAGGAATTGCCCACCCGCAAAACGAAATCCTCCCAGCAAATCCCGAGGGCCCAGCGGCAAATGAGCCAAATCGCGAATGTCTTCCTCGGAAGTAGCCGTATTCGGGCGCCCTGGATACGGCGCAGGTTCGCATGGTTTTCCCTTCGGCAATGGATCCGATGACGCGCGAAGACCTTTGCGCAAATAATGGAATCGACCCGAAACGATATCACCACCAATGCGTGTTCCACAAATGGCCAGGTCGAGTCCACCTTCGTCCCAACGCAAAGAAGTCGGCAATTCAACCTCGATCGATTCTGAAATCAATGGCTGGTCCACATGTTCCAGATCGAAAACCTCGAATCGACTTTCCTCCGCCAAAGCAATCACGGGCTCTCGAGGCCCAAAACGACCAAGTTCCACCGCACTCGTGGCTTTGATTTCCGTCGTCTTGTTATTGGATGGCGACCACACGACAACTTTGAGATCAATCGCCGCCGCTATCAATTCTCCATTGGGCGAAACATCGAGCGGAATACCTTGAAAATTGTGTTTGTCGACGATATCGGCATGACGCAAATCCCAGCGCAACAAACCTTCATCACCCAAACAAGCCAAAACAGGCGCAGCGTCGGCAATTCTGAGCGCACCACGACACTTGGCCGGCATCACCGCGGCAAGAGCAACCGAGCCATCGGATCGCAATCGAAACACTCGTACTTCGCCGGTCGCAGAGCGAGTTGCAAATGCTGTATCAAATGCAAATTGGACTCGTTCGACAAACGGACTTTCGTGCGGGCGGACAAACATGGCGTGCGGATGAAGATCCGTCGGCGGAGGTTCCGCGTCAGCCTTGTCGTCCTTCTTTGAAGGTTCCTGGTAAAACGGATCGAAATGAAAATCGACCACGACAATGCCCGTGGTCCCCGCATTGGCCAATAACCAACGATCCCCCCAAGGAAATCCCGGTCGCGTGGACGGCGCCAGCGTCAAAAACGTCGCTTTCGGAAGCTTGGAAGCCGCGCGGAACAATTCGAGAGGCAATGACGGATCCGACGCACCTCGGTCAATCGCCTCCGATAACCAAGCCGTGCGTACATAAGGATCGCCTGCCAATCGAGAACGCGAAACGACATCCGAGATATAGGCTTGATCCGCGGCCAATGCGCGCGCCCGCTCCGCCGCGGCTTCTCGTACTTCTCGAGCACGATTCGCAAAGAAAATTGCCACGCCTATCGCGATCGCAAACAGAATGGCCGTGCCGCGAAGAAGCGCCCTGCGTCGCGCCAAACGACGACTCGCTTCGACAAACTGTTTTTCAAGGGGCGAAATGGCATTACGGGTCCAGTCACCACGACGCATGACGTCGTCATAAAAGGATCCCGTCAGCAAAAACTCGGGATGGCACCCCGCCCGATCCCACGCAATCGCCGCTTCATGCAATCGCTCGAGCAAAATCAACCGATCGGTATTTTGCAGACGCGCTTGCTCCACCGAAGGCAATGACGCCAACGATGGATGCGTGAATTCGATGTACCCGTCACGACGCCGGACAATCACCTCGCGTTCCAGTGTGACAAACACATCGATGGCTCGTGCCGGCTCCGACGACACAACCGCCGCCAGTTCGGACTCGTTCCACCGAATCGACTTTCGGCCCGTCGTCGACAAACGCAACAGCGCCTCGACGGCGATCACCCGCGCATCAGCATCGAGCTTCTCCAGCACTCGATGCGCATGCCCCGCCAACGCTCCAGCAACACCTCCGATGACCCGCCACTGATCCAGCGAAAGAATCAGCTTCGTCCGTTCATCAGGATGCGGCGTGCGCGTCTCCCACAAGTTGCGCAACGCCAAGGCAACCAGCGGCATGCGATCATCCGCTCCGCGCAATTCACGCTGCACATCCCCGACAATCGTTTCAGCACCAACGAGTCGCACACCGGCAACGCGGAGCGGCCCCGTGACAATGTCGTGAACCGCCGCAGCCGGCGGCGAACCGACGAACCGCAACGTCGGGCGAAGCGTCGCAAACGACGAGTTTGGATCGATAAACGCTGCAACGTGCGCTTCGCCCAACACACCGAGCAAGCGCAGGCCCGGACGAACCATACCGTCCGCTAGTGTCGTGAGCAGAGCGATCAACCGCGCCGCATTCGATGATGCCGCCTTGAGAACTCCATCGAGCGGATCGATGAGCAACGCGATACCAACGCGTGACGTTTTCGCATGCGCCTCGAGCGCGTCGACACCTGCACCAACAAGACTCAGATGCACTCGCCCGAGAGCTTCGTCGAGTTCGCGATCCGGATCGTCTCCAGGACGAAGGTGCACTTCGATCCAATCGTCTTTGCCGTCGACAAACTCACGCGCGAGGTACGGGACCAACCCCGCACGTGCGAGCGAGGATTTGCCCACACCACGAGGCCCATGCAGAACCACCATCGGTTCGAATGCGAGCTCGCGACCAAGACGACCAACATCGTCGCCTCGACCAAACAACAGGCCCTCAGCTTCTTTGGGAAGCGGCTCGAGCGCACGAAACGGAGGCTCGAGTACGCCATAAGGTCGCTCGAGAACCTCGTCGAACAACGCGGCGAGACGCCCTGTGTGCACACCACGCGCCAAGGGATCAACTGCGAGCAAACGATTGAGCAGGGTCACGAGGCCCGCGGGCAAACCCGCAGGGTCCGCCGAGAGATCGCGCAATTGTCCACGCAACGTCGCATCGCGAATGTCGGACCACCACGTGCTCACAACCGCCGGATCCGATCCGTCGGTCGGTTCGTCCGACACGTCCTCGTAGTGCGTTCCGCCCGTCGTGAGTTTGACGATCGTTGCCGCAAGGGCGTACGCATCCGCCGCAGGCGCAGGCGTCGCCATCTCGAGAATTTCGGGAGCCATGAATCCAGGCGTGCCCACGATCGCGTAGGCCAACCCCGCCGCCAATGTCGTTTGTCTCGACATACTACTTTGTTCTGCAACGAACATCGCCGTGTCGAGAGAAGCATTGGGAGCCGGAGCGGGCTCCTGCTCGGCAACGAACATCGCCGTGTCGAGCGAAGCGTCCACAGCGGGGCGACCGACGGGTCGGACGACCGTTGGGGTTTGCGATCCCGCACGACGCGAGATCCCGAAATCGAGAACTTTGACGGTTCCGTCGTGGGTGAGGAACAGGTTGGCGGGCTTCAGATCGAGGTGGATGACGCCGCGTACGTGAATGACATCGAGAGCTGCCGCGACAGCTCGCGCCCACGCGAGCACACGACGCCAAGGAACTCGCTTTCGCTCCGAAAGCACATCCGCGAGGGTTCGTCCTTCGAGGATCTCCATCGCAACGAACGGCATGACTTCGGGTTTGGAAAGAACACCGGCCGCGTAGATCGTGACGAGCGATGGATGACGAAACGACGCGAGGAGTTTGGCTTCTTCAGCCCAATGAGCCGCATCGTGTGCGTTCTTTTGCAGGAGCTTCAGCGCAACAGTACGCAGCGGCGTTCGGTCGGGCAGGAGCTCTTCAGCCCGCCACACATCACCAAACCCGCCTCGTCCAAGTCGTTCGACGAGCAAGAATCGATCGTCGAGACAATCGCCCGGAGCGTACTCCTTTGGCGCCGAATCACTCACGGCGCGAGGGTATCACGCGGAAGTCGACCTAGGATGCTGCGATGCCACGCGCGAACATTTCCGCGTGAGCCATCGCGAGTTCGGCTTCTTCTTGAAGGTCGTCCGGAGCCGAGACTTCTTTGCCGTCTTTTTCGACTTTCCAGCGAAAGCCGCGTTGTTTACCGGCGTCTTCGGGCTGCCAGATCAGCTTCAAGGTGCAGCCGTTGAGTTCCGCGGAATAGGTCCCGCTGTGTTCATCTCGCTGCCAAATCGACACGGTCGCGTGCACGTGCATGCGTCAACTCCGTCTTGCTTCACGATGAGCTTTGCGCTCGTTCCATGGCGAGCCGCAACAGTGGCGGCAAGCGCCGTACGTCACTTGGAACTTTGATGCCAGGACCTCCAACGACGGAGCTCAGCACCCAGTTGCCTGTTTGTCGCGGCAGATGGTCCATCCAGTAGAGGTCGAACTTGTCCTCGTGCGCAACCCGACGCAGGAACGGATCCATCGGCAAGAGCGAACCTTCACGCCAACGCGCGAGGTACACGACATTGGCCAGACGAACCGGACTGTTGAGCCCGAGCTTGCGCCTGGTGCCCGTATTGTACGGTCCCGTATGATCGATGAACTCGACGGTTTGTAGTTCGCCGTAAAGATCCGGTTCGGTACGTTCGACCGTGACCAACGTCCATGCCGCGAGAGGTCGCAAGGCACGGAGCAATGTGCGCGTCATCTGCTCGAATTCGGGCAAGTCGGCGGCGGCACGTGCCTCGTTGTAGTGCCCATGGGCGAAGCTATTGCGTTCGACCTGCATCAAATTCGAGAGCGTATCGAACGTCTGATTTTGAGAAAGACGAACCCCGAGCACTTCGCGAACGAGCGCTCCGATCGGGTCGTTGTGCCCATCGAATCCTTTGGCTGCACAACGGGCAATTTCGCGCCATGTGCCCAGGGCAAACCCATCGCGCGTGAAGTTGCGACGATAGATTTCCACCATCGCATCGAACCCCGGCGCCGGTTCTGCACCGTCGCTTGGCTTGCGTGAGAAATACGCCGCAAGCAACACCGTCGCGATGAAACGCCATGTTCCTTCGAGAACATCGAAGAGCATTTTGACGCGCTCGATCGCACTCGACGCAGCGATCGCCGCATGCACGCGTCCCGAGATCGGATAGGGCAAACCTCCGCTGAGTGCGGACAAGACGCCATGCGGATCCGCGCATTCACGCGCGAGTTCTTGACCACGCGATTGAGGATCGGTGGCGAGCAGAATTTCCCAC
>JBGAOI010000585.1:4740-5081 GCA_044221885.1 Polyangium sp. (in: bacteria) | reverse complement strand
CGTTGCGAAATCACGGTGCCTCGTGGTTGCAATGGAGTCTTGTGCACGAGCCGCTCGAAATAGGCTTGCCAAATCGAAGGAATGGTATTGACAGGGAGCAGGAGGACATTTGTCCGTGTGTCCGGTGGAAGTCTGGGGTTTTTGGGGACGCGATGGGTCAGCAATCGCCATACCAAAAAGAAGTGCGTGACAGGTAGCGAGGTTTGTTGAAAATGCGGCACCCAAAGCGCAAATGATGCAGCGCTCGTGCATGTTTTGCGTTTATTCACCTGGGCAACCCAAGATGCTTCCACGCGGTGCGTGCGGCTTCAGTTCCCGGGGCCCTCAAATCGCCGGACTTG
>JBGAOI010000585.1:0-4707 GCA_044221885.1 Polyangium sp. (in: bacteria) | reverse complement strand
CGAGCGCGTGGCCCGACCCTCTGGGCTGCGTGAGGAGATTCTGATGAAACCCCACTCTTTGCTCTTGGTTGCTTCAATCACGTCCGTACTTGCTGGCTGTAATCCCGAAGCGCTCATTACGAGCGGCACCTTCCTGGCTGGGAACATGTCCGCAAACGATGGGACGACGAATTTGGTTTCAGCGCCGGACATTGTGGCGAAGGTGAGTCGCGAGAGCGAGACTGTCGTGTTTACGCTTCCGGATGGGGCGACAACGACGGTCAATATCAAGGCGCTGTCAGAGGATGAGTGGGGGGGCGGCTGTGCAACGATGGGCTCGCATGTGGTCCAGGAGGTCGTGCGTTTGACGCCGGGACCCATAACGCTTGCGGACATGACGTTTTCTGCGCCCGTGCTGGAGACGCAATGCGGTCCAGACTCGCTCAGCCTTCATGAATACGGCGCGTTCGACGACACGAAATGGATCTCGTTTGATCGGGTGCAATGATGGCGAGCGACATGGATGGCGAGTTTCACTGAGCATAAAAAGGCGGGTGAATTTCCCGCGCCGGCTAACGCAACAGGTTTAATGCCTGCGTGATGAGCAATGCATTGACGAAGTCGATCAAGAATGCGCCGACGATGCTCACCGCGAAAAACGCTTGCGGCGCCGGACCGTACTTGCGCGTGATCTCCCGCATGCAGGCCATTGCGTTGGCGGTCGTGCCCAACATGAATCCGCAATATCCGCCCACCATGACGGCCGATGTGTAATTACGCCCCAAGATGCGATAAATCACCAGCCACGACAAACCCACGGTCACGACGACTTGCCCGGCGAGAATCACGATCACAGGCCAGGCAAGCTTGGCAAGATGCCATAGTTCCAGCGTGAGCAGCGCCATCACGATGAACAGCTCGAGGGCGATCGAGCCAATTTCGTCCATTTTACTTTGCTCGATGCCCACCCATTGCAAGGCATCGTCAAGGTTGCGCAAAATGGCGGCCACGAGCATGGCTCCGATGTACGCAGGAAGCGTGAGTCCCCAAGTGACAAACCGCGCACTGACCAGTGAACCGAGCGCCATGGCGATTCCAAGCGCAATGATGTTTTCGAGAAACGTTCCGTGTTTTTCGTTGGGTCCCGCGTCCACGTCAATCACTGGCTCGGTCGGCGATTCGTTTTCATCCGGCCGTAACGAATGACGTTTGACCAAAAATCCACCGACAAACCCACTCGAGAGGCCGCTCACGACAATCCCAAAAACCGCCGAAGCCAAACCGACAGCGGTCGCGCCCGCAATCCCCGCCTGTTCAAATACGGGCCCGAACGCAAGCGCCGTCGCCGGTCCGCCCGTAAGCGAAACGGCTCCTGGAATCACGCCAAACAAGGCCGGAAGTCCCATGGCTTTTGCAACCAGCGATCCAAACGCCATTTGCACGAACAGCCCCAGAATTGCGGCAAATAGGAAGATGGTTACGCGTTTGCCGCCCAGCTTGAGGAGCCTCAAGCTGGCGCTCATGCCCACCGTCGTGAAAAACGCAATCATCAAAACGTCGCGCAAGACGAGGTCGAATTGAAAATTGCAGACGCGATCGTGCAGAACTACGGTTAGAATCGCAAAAACGAGGCCCCCCAACACGGAACTCGGGACGCTCATTCGCTCCAAGCTCGGAATGACCCGGCGGATCCCCTGGCCCAAGATGAGGCCCAGACAAGACAACCCGAGCACTTGAATGGCGGAAATTTTGATGGTCGGAATATCCATGGGCCGCTAGCTTTTGAGGAAGGGTGCTGCACTTTGGTTTTAAGTGCGAATGGCCGTTGTCGAATGCGTGGGTGTTGAAAAGCACTGCCCCGATGGGTCTGGAAATCCACAAGGCGAATGGATGCAATCCCGTTCATCCGAGGTTACGCCCAGGTTCGCTTTGTCATGGCTCAACGAAGCTGGCCAAGAAACCGACCCGTTTATTTTCGCTTGCCGCAAACGCCGCCCCTCGGACACCTTGGTGCGGGATACGTTTGTCCGGGAATTGCGCAATCACGACGAAAAAGCGATGAAGATGCTTCTGATCGGCATGTTGGTCACGTCGGGGCTGTTTTACGTGCTCAGCGAAAAGGTATTCGCGCAAGGTTTTAATGACTTGTTCATCACGCGGGTTCCAGCGGTGTACCGGGCCAAGTATGCGTGGATGTTCGAATTGAAGTACGTCGTGACGGATGCCGACGAAAAGACGAAAGAAGCGGCGTTTGAGCAAGCCGAGGCGCAATTGCGGATGTATGCGTCGGATCCGCATTTGGTGCCGATGTTGACGCGGGGATTGGGCTTGAAAGCGGGCACGTTGTTGTTCGTGGGCGGGAAAGAATTGTTGTTTCGCGAGTACATGCCGACGCAAGACAAGCAGCACGATGGTGTCTGGTTCGTCAGTCCCCGGTCACTTGCCCGTGCCCGAGCGGGAAATCACGTGGGTGCGTAAGCTCTACGAGAAAGCTGTCGCCAACTTTTACAAAGTGGTCCTGCGTCCTCCGAAATGGCGTGTTCGAGCGCAACGTTCATGGGCGACCCAGTTGACGAAAGCATGGTCATCCAAGGGCATAACATACGTTTCGCGATGGTGAATCTGGCCGGGAGTCCTGGAGAGATTCGGCAGCGGTTGTTGCGGGTGGTGGAATTTACGTGAACTTGTTCTCCCACCCTTCACAAATTGGAGTACAATCCCGTCCCCCATGACCCTCCCGCCCATCGCCGCTCGTTTGTCCCGCTTGCATCCCGCGCAGTTCGCACGGCAGCGCTTCATTCGCAAAGCAGCCAATTTGCCGTGGGTCTTGGCGTGGATACTCGCCCTCGCCGCCTGCAAACGCGACGATGCCAACGTGGAAACCCGCGTAACTCCCGTGAACGTCGCCACGAGCAACGAAATCGACCCGCCCGCGCCCGAACCAAGCGCTGCGCCTCAACCCTCCGCGACGGCTTCGGCGATTGTCCCGGCCAAACCTCCCGAGCCACCCAAATTGCCGGCGTGGGCCCGCAATCCGCCTCAACCCCCGGGCGTGCCAGGATTGTTTGCGCGTGGCCTTACGGGGCCCATCAAAGAGCCCTTCGAAGGGTTACTCGTTTGTCGTGTCGTGGTGTCTGGGCGCTGGGATGCCGAAATTCCCTTTTTTGGTTCCGTATCCCAGACGTATCCCGACATTCAAGTTCGTTATGGTCCGACATGGGTCGACCTTCCTCGTAGCAGCCCCAGCGGAACCGCTTCGTTCTCAGGTGTCAAGCTCGATGCAAGTTCAACCGTGGGGCTTTCCGTCATCGATGTCGACCCATTTTTTAATGATACGATTGGTTTCGTGGACCTCGAGGCCAAAGACGGGTTCCCGATGAAAGCCGAAGCGAAGTCGCTGAAAGTCGTTTGTCGAGGTGTACCACGTTCAGCGCTTGCTGCTCCGATCAAAGCGCGTGATGCCGCGATGACGCGAGCGCTCGTCGCCATGGAGACATCGAAAGTCCCCATTGATTTGGCCCGACCAGACGCCAGTCGCAAAGTCATCGAAAGCGCGCAACAAGCAGTTTTGCAAATGGCGACCTACGTAGGGTTTGACGATACGAACGTGCGGGCAGCAATAGAGCGAATCGCGGCGGTGGAAGCGAGCCAAGCGGAACGTTTTACAGCGCTCATCGATGCGGAATTGGCCAAACATCCGCCGGACGAATTTCAAACGTTGCCGTCGGCGAAAGTACGTTGTCATCCGACGAAAAAGAATCGTGTCCAAGTCGAAATTGGTTCCCGCCCGCTCGAGCATAGATTCCCGAACAATGGATTGGGACGACTTCAATTTCACATCATTTCCACACGCGGTCGCGAAGAACTGGCAACGAGTGAACACTTCTACAACGACGAGCAACTCCTTCCAGGTAACTCGATTAAGTTTGCAGCCAAAGAAAAAGTCGACGTTGAAGTCAGCGTAGCTTTCCCGAAAGAGACGCCTTATGCCCTTGTCGCTCGTGAAGGCGCCAAACGCGTGTTTTTGTGTCGAGCCAGCGCGCGGTAGTTGGTTGAATTGGGGCAAGCGGACATAAACGCTAACAACACGTTGCTCAAACCCACTCGGCGCAAAGCCGCTCCGCCTGCGCCAGCACCGTCTGCACCGCCTTGTCCTGCAAATCCGGCGGATACCCATATTTGTTCAATATCCGCTTCACCATCACCCGAATCCGCGCCCGCGCACTCTCCCGCAGCGTCCAGTCAATCGTTACACTCTGCCGAACCTTTGTAATGAGCGCCGCCGCAATCACCTTGAGTTTGTCGTCACCCATGGCCACCACAGCCGAGTCGTTCGTGGCCAAAGCGTCGTAAAAGGCCACTTCGTCGTCGGTTAATCCCAGCGCTTCGCCGCGTTTCGTCGCCGCATTTTTTAATTCGATGACGCCAAGGGGCAAACCATTCACAAACACGACAATGTCCGGGCGCCATGTTTGGCTTTTCCGCATCGACGCGTTCGTGGACGATTTCCGCGGCGGTTTTTTCGAGTAATGGCCCAATGCACTTTGTTTTGCACGGTCTTGAAGAAGAGCAGGCTGATGTCCTGGGTCGGGTCGTAATCAATGCTGGTTGCGTAAATATCGGTGTTCTTTTGGTAAAAGCGCCGCTCTGACGCCCGGATGTCCTGAATTCGGCGCGTTAATTCCTCGAAATAGTCGAATGGCTGATCGGGGTTCTTCAGCCGCTCGT
>JBGAOI010000584.1:0-5082 GCA_044221885.1 Polyangium sp. (in: bacteria) | reverse complement strand
GTCCCGCCGGATTGGTAGTCGTCTCCGTGGATCGCGTGACTTCATCCATCCATCGCGCTCCACGCAACATCGCTTCCACATCGATCCCTTGCAACGCGGCGGGCAATAACCCCACAGCGGATAACTCGCTCGTTCGTCCTCCGACCCAATCCCACATTGGGAATCGCGCCAGAAAGCCGTGTTCAATTGCATATTTGTCGAGCTCGCTGCCCTCGCCAGTCACGGCGACCGTGTGTTTGCTGAAGTCGAGAGCACGTCGTTCATACGCAGCTTTCGCTTCGAGCATTCCATTGCGGGTTTCCTTGGTTCCTCCCGATTTGGAAATCACCACGGTGAGCGTCGAGGCCAGTTCGTCGCCTAACGCATCGATGGTCTGATCAAACCCATCGGGATCCGTGTTGTCGAAAAACCATGGGATCATCGCGTCGTAGGACGAACCAAGCGCAGCGGCGACCAGTTGTGGACCCAGCGCCGAACCTCCGATCCCAATCACGAGCACATGCAAGAATTTGTTCGTGTGTGTAGGTTTGATGCGACCCGCGTGTACGGCTGCGACAAACTCGAGGATGTTCTTCAGCGTGTCGTTGATCGCGCGCGTGATCTCGGGTGTAGGCGCGAGCTCGGGTGCTCGGAGCCAGTAGTGGCCGACCATTCGATTTTCATCGGCGTTGGCAATGCTTCCCGCTTCGAGCGATTTCATCGCTTCGTACGCCTGACCGAGCCGGGGTTCGAGCGTATCGAGCAGTCCGGGAGGAAAATCAATGCGGCTTGTATCGAGCCATAGCCCGAGCCGATCGTCGTGAAAGAGGTGGGTGCGGAAGTGCTCGAGGTGCTGGTTCATGATCGGCTCCTGCGCGGCATCTTGCCTTCATTCGTGCGGATTTTCGACGTACAAGTCGCTGTCGTGGATTTGGCTCTCGTCGCGGCTTGGACGAAACACGCAAAAGTTGCGCGGTGGTGGCATGTGCTGGCGTGTCTGCCCGAAGCGCGTTATTTCGGTGCTCCGACCCATGCAAGCCAAGCCGTTCGATTTCGGTGTGAACACAGGGTTCGTCGAAGAACTCTACGCGCAGTATCAAGAAAACCCGGAGAACGTTGATGCCAGTTGGCGTTCGTTCTTCGAGAAACGCCAAGCCGATGTTGGGTCGGCGACGGGTGTTTATCCGAAGAATGGTGCGGCGCGAGCTGTCACATCAGCGGTAGAAGCGAAAACTCCGGTTACGCCGACGAACCAAGAGCTCATGGCGAAGGTTGTGACCCGAGCTCGCGTGGTGCAGTTGATCAACGCGTATCGAGTGCGTGGACACTTGTTTGCTCACGTGGATCCGCTTGGCGTACAGCCGTCGGCTCCGCTCGAACTCGAGCTTGGGAATTTCGAGTTGCACGAATCGGATCTGGACAAGCAGTTCCCGACGGTGGATTTGGCGGGCACGCCACCGACGCTCTCGTTGCGCGAAATCATTCAGCATCTCGAAGAAACGTATTGCCGTGCGATCGGGGTTGAATTCACACATGTCGAAGAGCCCGCGCAGCGTCATTGGCTTCGTGAGCGCATGGAGTCGACGCGAAATCGGCTGGCGCTCGACCGAGACAAACAGTTGCGGATCCTGACGAAGTTGTCGGATGCCGAGATCTTCGAGCAGTTTATTCACCGTGCGTACGAAGCTGGGACGAAGCGGTTTTCGCTCGAAGGTGCCGAAGCAATGATTCCACTCATCGATCTTTTGATCGAAGTGGGTGCGGCCAATGGCGTGGAAGAAATCGTTCTGGGAATGGCGCATCGCGGACGCCTCAATGTGCTGGCGAACATTCTCGAAAAGAGCCCGCGCGAGATTTTTGCGCATTTTGAAGATGCCGATCCGTCTCGGTACCTCGGCGGCGGCGACGTCAAGTATCACCTTGGGTATTCGTCGGATCGCGAGACGGAGTCAGGGCGCAAAGTTCATTTGACGCTGACGTTTAATCCGAGCCATCTCGAGTTTGTCAATCCGGTTGTCGAAGGTCGCGTGCGTGCGAAACAGGACAGGTTGGGCTCGACGAACGCCGAACGAGCGGTGTTGCCGCTGCTCATTCACGGCGACGCAGCGTTCATTGGTCAAGGCGTCGTTCCTGAAACGCTCAACATGAGTTTGCTCGAGGGGTATCGGACGGGTGGAACGATTCACGTGATTGTCAACAATCAGGTTGGATTTACGACCGACCCGAAGGATTCGCGTTCGACACGGTATTCGTCGGACATTACGCGGATGCTCAAAGTGCCGGTTTTTCATGTCAATGGTGAAGACCCGGAAGCTGTGGCGCAAGTTGCGCAGCTTGCGACGGAATGGCGCCAGAAGTTTGGCATGGACGTCGTCATCGACATGTATTGTTACCGTCGTTATGGGCACAACGAAGGCGACGAGCCGCGTTACACGCAGCCGCGCATGTATGCGATTATCGACAAGAAGCCCACAGTTCGCCAAATGTACGTCAAGCGCCTCGTTGAAATGGGGCAGCTCAGCGCAACGCAGGCGGACGAATTGCTGACGAAGCGTCGAGCCGCATTGGCAACTGCGCTCGAAGAAGTGAAGCAAAAGGGATTCGCGCCGGTCACCTACACGATGGGTGGTGTGTGGGCGTGTTATCGAGGAGGCCGGGACACGGATACGCCGGAAGTGACGACCGGGGTTGCGCGAGAAAAACTGCTCGAGTTGTCGAGTAAGATGCTCGAGATGCCCGAAAACTTCAAGGTTCACCCCAAGGTCTTGCCCATTCTCAAGGCGCGTCATGAAAGACTCGTCAAGGGCGAACCATTTGATTGGGGAACCGGAGAAATGCTCGCATACGCGACGCTCTTGTCCGAAAAAGTTCCCGTTCGCATTTCCGGGCAGGACGTTCGTCGCGGAACATTCAGTCATCGTCATGCCGTTGTATTCGATACAGAATCAGGAGAACCGTTTGCCCCGCTTTCGCGGGTTGTGGCTCCACCGGCCCGGATCGACGTATTCAACAGCCCCTTGAGTGAAGCTGGGGTGCTCGGATTCGAATTCGGCTATGCGCTCGATTACCCCGATGCGCTGGTTATTTGGGAAGCGCAATTCGGGGATTTCTTGAATGGTGCGCAAGTCATCGTCGACCAATTCATCACGTCGAGTGAGGACAAGTGGCATCGTTTGTCGGGGCTCGTGCTCTTCTTGCCCCATGGGTACGAAGGCCAGGGGCCCGAGCATTCCAGTGCCCGTATGGAGCGCTTTCTCCAAAATAGCGCCGAAGACAATATCCAGGTTTGTAACCTGACGACGCCGGCGCAATTGTTCCATTGTTTGCGGCGACAAATTCATCGCCCGTGGCGCAAGCCGCTCGTCATTGCCACGCCGAAGAGTCTTCTGCGTGTGGCCACGACGGCGAAGGGACCTCGTCCGGTCTCCACCATTGACGACTTGGTGAATGGCCGATTCCAGCGCGTGATTGGCGACGATTCGATCGATCCGAAACACGTCAAGAAAATACTCTTGTGTTCGGGCAAAATGTATTACGATCTCGCGATTGCTCGTGAACAACGCGGCATCAACGACGTCGCGATCGTTCGTCTCGAACAACTTTATCCTTACAATCACGAGATTGTGGATACACTCGCGGCGTATCCCGATGGAACCAAGCTCGTGTGGGTTCAGGAAGAACCCATCAATTACGGCGGGTGGTATTACATCAATTCCACGTTGCCGCAATTCCTATCGAATCGATTCCCATTGTCGGCTGTTGGGCGTTCTCCCAGCGCAAGCCCGGCGACAGGATCGAAAGCAAGTCATAGTTTCGAACAAAAGCGATTGATCGACGAAGCGTTTGCCTGATCGTGTAACGATCGAGGAGGGGTTCATGTCTTACGCCAACATTGCTCGAAGCAGCGTCTTTGGTCTGTTCGTTTGCGCGTCTCTCGTGGGGTGCGGTTCGGAGCCGGCCGAGCCAGAATACGCGTTTGGCGAGACGGACATGCAAACGGCCATCGTGGGTAATTGGACCGGCACGATGACGCTGACGGGCCAAATGGCGACGCCATATACGTTGTCCATTGTGCAGGTGCCGACTTTGCAACCCGCATGTGGAAGTCGCACCTTCAATGCACCTCAATGCGTGGAAACATCATCCATGAGCGTCGAAGGAACACTCACGACGACCGACAAGGTTTTCGACGGCGTGAAGTTGCAAGGCAATTTCATGGTGATCGGCCTTCAGTTGAATTACGGCGATTTGAATTTGTCGGGCAGTGGTGTGACCATGTCAGGCGGACTCGATATGTCGCAATCGGCGCATGAAATGACCATTTCCGGAAGCCAATCGGGCAGCGCAACCATGCAGCGTTAGTTTCGCGCTGCGCATTTTCATCGTTGGCAAAACGCTCCTTCTGAAAGGCGAATACAGATGGCGATCGATGCACTGATCGTGGGGGCGGGCCCGGTGGGTCTCGTCATGGCCTCCGAATTGCGACGGCATGGGCTTTCGTGTCGAATCATCGACAAAGGTGATGGCCCATCGTTGTGGTCGAAGGCGCAGGTCATTCACGCCCGAACGCTCGAATGTTTCCAGGACATGGGCGTCGTCGACGAAATTCTCGCGCAAGGTCGAGCTGTTTCCGGCTCGCGCATTACGACGCCCGAATTGCAAGCGATTGCGCGTGTCGAGCTCGGACATATCGAATCGCCTTACCCGTATTTTTTGAGTTTGGCGCAGCGTAACACCGAGATGATTCTTGCCAAGAACCTCGAGACAAACTACGGCGTCAAGATCGAGCGAAATGTGACCTTAGAGGGTTTTACCCAGGACGCCGATGGTGTCCACGCCAAACTACTGCACATGGACGGATCCATAGAGGAGCTTCAGGTTCCATGGCTGCTTGGATGCGATGGTTCGCATAGTACCGTGCGAAAAACGTTGGCCTTACCTTTTGAAGGGTCGATGTATGAAATGCGCGTCATTCAAGCGGACGTACGGGTCGATTTTCCGCATGCCGTCCATGATGACGAAATCGCTATTTTCTTGGGTGGGAACGGCATGCTGGCGTTTTTCCCGCTTCCCAGTGCACATCGCTACCGTATGCTGACATTT
>JBGAOI010000583.1:0-5094 GCA_044221885.1 Polyangium sp. (in: bacteria) | reverse complement strand
GGTCGTACCTGTGCCAAGACCAACCACGAGGACACGATCGTCGTGTTTCGTGAACATCGAAGGGAAGTGCGCAAAACGTCGCTGCGCGGGCATCTCCGCGCCGTTGTCACCTTGGAATTTGCCGTTGGTGTACAGGGTGAGGACGTTGCCACGGCGTGCGACGCTGGTGACGCCGCCGTGTACGTCTTCCCAAACCCGCTCGATGGAATCCGGCGGAGGACCCGCCGTAAAGTACACATTCGCCCCGTTCGTCATGCGCGCCATATTCCACGTGGGCGCGACGATCACGATGAACACGGCAAACGCGGGCAACGCAAAATTTCGCGGTTCTAGGCTGGGTTTGTCCGCAAACGAGCGATGTGCGGCGACCGCAGCGATGGCAAGCAGCAAGGTGACTGCAACGAGCGATCGTTGTGAACCGAGGAGCGGGAGGATGAAGTATCCCGTGAGGATCGAGCCGAAAATCGTGCCGATGGTGTTCGCAACGGTCAAACGGCCGACACGCGCGGCGACATCACGCTGCGCTGCGACGCGACCGAGCAACAAGGGGAACGTTGTTCCAAGAAAAACAGTTGGTACAGCAAGGATCACGAACGCCGCGATGGCTCGAACGACTTCGCGTCCACCCCAGGAAAAAACGACTTTGCCAGCAACGAGAAAAAGCCGCGGCAATTCGGCCCAAAGCGGCATGGTGATCGCGAGAGCGAGGGCGGCAATTCCAAGGCCCAGCGGCAAGGCTCGATCCTTGTGCCGTTCCGCAAAGGCATGGGATCGTGCGGCTCCAAGGGCCAAGCAAACGAGAAACACCGCGAGCATGAGGCCAAACGCGTAGGCGCTGTTGCCGATGAGCAACGCGAGCAGGTGCGTCTGGACAACCTCGGCAGCAAACACGACGAATCCCGAGACAAACGCGAAGGTGAGGAGAGTGCTTTCGCGATCGTTCCTACGCGGAGTTGGCTGCGGTTCGGCGCTCGAAGGTTTGACCTCATACGATTCATGGGAAACGTTGGCGCTTCGTCGACCGATGACGAATGCGGTGGTGCCGATGAGGATGTTGGCGATGGCGGCGGCCCAGATCGTGCCGCGTACACCGAGTTCGGGCAGGATCAGATACGCGCTGGTGAGTGCGCCGAAAGCACCTCCAGCGGTGTTGATGGCGTAGAGGAGAGACAAACGTCTTTCGCTGCCTGCGCCCGATTCTCCCGCAACGACGCGCGACAGTATGGGCAACGTGGCGCCCATGGCGACGGTCGGAACGATGACGATGCCCACGGCGATGGTGGCGCGAAGGGCGGTGATGAGAGCGAGCGAGTTGGGAGCTTGTTGGGCCAGTGAAACGTAGATGCGGGTGAGGGCTTCGAGCGCGACGGGGGAGATGGCGCAAACGAGGCCGACGAGAATTTCGAGTACGCCGTAGGCGGCGAGGGGTTTGTCGAAGCGAGCGGCGTGTTTGCCCCCGATGTGTGCGCCGAGGGCCAAGCCAGCCATGAAAGAGGCGAGAACGGTGCTGACGGCGTAGGCGGTGGCGCCAAAGACGTACCCGAGCAGCTTTCCGAACGCGACTTCGTAAAGCAAGCCGGTGGAGCCTGAGACGAGAAAAAGAAGGACGACGAGGGAAAACCTGGGTCGCACGCGGCGGACCATAGTCTACGCGGGGGCAGTTGACGAATTGTCGTCGTGTAAAATTGTGATCGTGGGCGTTTTGGGGGAAGAACGAGACATTGTTGGAATGACCGCGCGTGAGCCGACGGCCATTGTTACGTTCTGGCGGAGCGTTGGTGGCCGCGACCATTCGTCGTGGTGGTCTTCATCGAGTGGAAAGTAAAACCATACGAAAATAGTTTGGCGCGGAATGCAGATCGCACGAACCCATACGCTGCATACCGACAACGTGTTCCCGTGCCGGATTGTCTGGGCAATCGGGGAATTCAGGGCGCGTTTCGACCCATGGTCGGTATGGGATCAACTCGAGTATCCGCTACCGTTGCACCCAGCGCACCAATTGCCGGCGCCATTCGTAGGGTTGCGATCACTATACCGCCCAGATCCGCCGCAGCGCCCACATTTCGCAGTTGGATCGGGTACTTGCACCCGACCATCACCGTGGCAACCTTCGCACCAGTTGCCCGCTCCGTTGGTTGGATTCTTGTCGCTGTAGCGACCCGAGCCGCCACAGCGCCCACATTTCACTGTGTGCATAAACTACCTTTCACGGTGATTCGTTGGAAGGTTTGGCGCAGGCAAACGAATGGTTTTGCCACTTTTGCCGCGATCGGGCTATGCACAGGATGTGCCCGTGTCGTTTCGGCGCAGAAAACAAAATCATCCTCGAGGTGGGACGCAAGAATTGCAGCTCGACGCATGTTCTTCGCGCCAATGCCGCAAGATGTCGTTCATCAACCGCGGAGCGAAATTGCCAGCAGGATTCTAGAGTCTGACAATACGTCGAGGCTCATGGAACCTTCGCAATTCGGGTATTTGGCCGAGGCATCGTGAGCCGCACGAGCAACTCTGACATCTCGCGTTTGACGTCGTCCGGGCCTTGGACATGACCACCGTCGAAGTATCGAAATGTCAAATCGAGGTGGCCACGTTGCTGGTTCCACGTTTCGAGGTCTCGGACAAACCGCACCGGCGTATGAAAATCCTGATTGCCCTGAAAAACTGAAAACGTGGCTGCTGGCATGCGGTCAGCAATGGCCTCGAAAATGGAGCGACCCGAGGGGCGCGCGTAGGCGTCTTCGAGGTATTTGCAGGAAATAGCCAAACGACTTTTCAGCACTCGCCAATCGCAATCTTGAATTGCGGCGCGAATGACGTTGCCCTGTTTGGCAGGCATTTCGCGCAATTGACGATCAATCAGCTCATTGAAGGGTTCAAGCCCCAAGCCGCTCAAGACGACGCTTGATACTCGCGCGGCACGCTCCGGTTCGTCCACGAGTAATTTTTGATAGAGAAAAAGCGCAATCAGCGTTCCTTCGGAATGACCGCGCAAATGGAAATGGATTTCATGGCCGAATTGCTCTTCGGACCACGTCATGGCTTGTCGTGCGCATTCGAGCATGTGGCCTTGGGTGTATCGTTCGAGCTCGTCGTTGTTTACGGTCAGTTTCGCTGGGTCTCCAAACGGGGCACGAATTCCGGGTTTGTCGAACACCAGATATGCCACTGGATTCTCGTTGAGCGCGTCTTCCGCGGAGGGATGAACAAAAGCGCTCGAGTATACGCCGGTGCCATTCATCCATAAAAAGACGTGCTGTATATCGGTGCTGTTCCAGCCGAGATAACCGTGACAGGTGAGACCTTCTTTGGACTGAAGGTCGCGGTGAACCAAATGTTTGAAAGATGGCCCGGCGCAGCCGGTGCAAACAAATACAAGCGCGGCCAGCAAAAAGGGCTCGAGGTCTGGGGCTTTGCGACCAGGCTGCATTGCATGAGGGTTTGGCGCGGGCAGGTTTGCAGGCCATGCGGATGGGGCGAATGCGACGTTTGATGTGGATCGGAAAGGCGCCGAAGCTGTAGCCATTTTCTTACCCACGTGGACAAACGTAACGGACATAGGCTACGCTGTTGCAAGCGTATCCACGGAGGTCAACGCTCGTTTGTTTACTGTGTGCGGCACAAACGTCATGGAACAGGAGGAATTTTTTAACAAATACCTCGGACCATCCGAAGCTCGACAATTTGACGCAATTCCGTCGAGAAAACGCACTCCTTGTGAGTTTGTCTTTCTATGGTATTGTCGAATCACTGGGGTTCGTGCGGAACAAATGCCGAATCGCGCTCGTCTTATGCGACCCATGTGCGCGAGAATTACGGATTGTAGGGGCCAATCATCCATTCTCGCTCGAAGAGAGCCTCGAGATCGCTGCCCAATTTGCCGCGGCCTTCGGCGAAATTCATCAACAGCACGTCGTACACACGGACGCGAATCCAAACAACATCATGGTGCACTCGCAATCGGAGTCTGTGCAGCTCGTCGATTTTAGCATTGCTACCAGGTTGTCCCAAGAAAATGCGTATTCCGGACAGCTCGGGCTATTTGCTGAAGTAGAGGCCCTCTTTGCTTGGGGTGGGCGCGGAGCTCGATGGAATTGAATGTGTGCGGGGGACCGTGAAGCTGGAAGCCGAAGGTTATCGTCCAAGACCCGTGCTCGGTACGAGACGCGTTTGTGGACGTTCGAATACGAGACGCACCGATTACAAAGCGGCTTCGATGGCGGCAATGACTTCGGGCGCGTCGGGCTTTACACGCGGGGAAAAACGTTTGACGACGGATCCATCTCGTCCAACGAGAAACTTTTCGAAATTCCAACCAATGTCGCTTCCGCCGCCAGCGGCACTACCCACGAGCCATTGATAAAGCGGGCTCCGTTCGGCGCCATTGACGTCTTGTTTTTCGAGCAGTGGGAAGTCGACTCCATACGTTGCCGAGCAAAACTTGGCAATTTCTCCGGACGAACCAGGTTCTTGTCCCAAAAATTGATTACAAGGTGCACCGACAATGACAAACCCTTTGTCCCGAAAACGATGGTAAACTTCGACGAGCTGTTCGTATTGCGGCGTCAGTCCACAGCGGCTGGCGACGTTGACGAAAAGCACGACTTTGCCTGAAATCTCTTCCGCAGACAAAGGCGTTCCGTCAAGGCGCGTGAAGGTGATATCCGTCATCGCCTTCGGCCCACCCTCGGGGGCTTTGCCATAGGCCGCTCGGTTCACTGCGGCAATTGCAGCATCCTTGAGTTTGTCCAACATTTCCGGCTCCTTCACGCAGCCCGTTTCGGGCGCTCGAATCTTTCCCTGACATGACGAAACGTCAACCGCGTGCCTCGTATAGCGCATGCGTCGAAGAAAACCAAGACCTGATTCACTTGGGCTCGATCCTGTGCCGTAGATCATCGTGGACAGAGCCCAATGACGCGGGGGTCATGTTCGCCGACGAACGCCTTTCCTTCTCTACCGAGCTGTGGCAAGTTCGCGCGCATGACCCTGTCGAACCTTCCGTCGCGCGACGCCTTGCGGGCGTGGTTTCCAACGCTGCATTCGGGATTTGCCCATTTGGAGAATGCGGGCGGTTCACAAGTGCCCGGTATT
>JBGAOI010000582.1:0-5098 GCA_044221885.1 Polyangium sp. (in: bacteria) | reverse complement strand
AACTCGTCGAGAAAACGACCTTTGGGATCGAATTTCAAAATTCGATGTCGATAAGCGTCTGGAATATAAAAATTCCCCCCATCATCGACGGCAACGCCCGCCGGCGATTGCAATTCCGAGCGTTCGCGACCGGATCGAAATCGCGCGACTTCGCCAAGGTATTTGCCGCCCGTATCGAATCGGTCGAGAATCGTCGATTCGTCCGGCAAAAAGGAAAGAATCATGAGCGTGTTGTCCGGCGACAAGACGACGGAAAAAGGAACCCGACGAAGTTTGTCGGGAGTCACCACGTGTATTTCGCCAATACGCTCCGCCCGGTGGGTCGCTCGGCGTTGCAGGCGCTTTTCGTCACGTACCTCGTGACGAGCGAATTCTTTGCTTTCGAGCGTCGCCACTTCCGGGCCGTCTTGATAGAATGCAAACTGGGAGTCGGTTTTCGTCGTCATGGGTTTGTCGAGCTCATTCGTGGTGAAAGGTGATTCAAAGGTTGATGCCGTATTGACGAATCACGAGATCGGACACGGTTTGTCCGTTGTTATCGTGAACCGCCAGCGTGATATTGGATTTGCCTGTATTTAATGCCGTGACTTCCACCGCGACGTAGCGACGTTTGACCTGGCCCCAAATCGCTTGCTCGACGCGTACTTTCGTTGGATTGGCATTGACGCTGGCTTTGGACCATTCCAAGTTCCACGATTTCTCGAGGTACGTTTCCAAGGCCCTGACGCCCGTCAATTGATTGTAGGAATAATACAGCGTCGCACCTCCGGGAGACATGCAAATGCTCGTGAGAATGGCCAGTTTTGCGCGTGATTCGTTCGTCTCGACGACGGGCTTTCGGAATTGTTTTGCACACGTGTTTTCGACGGTGGCGAGCACGTGGCGCGTATCTGCATCGTCGGTTGCGAATTCTTCCAAAAATACGCGACCATCGTCGAGAATTCCCGCGGCCAGTCCATCCAAGAGTTTCTGGCGCCGAGCTTGCGTGATATTGCTGGCAATCCGGTCCAAAGCCTTTTTCACGAACCCCTTGGTTGCCGCATTCCGTTCACCCGATGCTTTTTGCAACCGCTGTGCCAAGTCCGCTCCGGATGAATGGCGCAAGCTGCGTTGATGAATGGGACCGGCCTCCATACCGAACACGATTGCGGCGCAAAATGCCGGCAACATGACCCATCGCTCGAGCTTTTGCGCCCGGCCGTGTTGTTTTCCTCGGCCCGCCCATTCAAGCGCTGCGAGGCGAAAACGATCCTGCGTCGCCAAGCTGGGATTGGCTTTCACGTTGGCCAAGAATTGCTGGAATTGTTGATAAAATCGCGGCGATTCGGGCGACATCTGGCCGTCGATGACTTCGTTTCCATAAAAAATGCCGCGTAAATCCGCGTGAAGGTCCTCCGCAGGAATCACGCGCACGACGTCGTTTTCCGGCACGGCAATCGACGCCGGCCCGATCACGTATCGTTGTGGTCCATGGGCGGCAGGTGGCGCCGCCGGTCGCCGAAAATGCGTAATCACGAGTGCGATCCCCAAAAAGAGCGCGCCCATTCGAATTGTCGAGCCAAATGCGACCGTGTCTTCTTGGAAATACGCTTGGGTGAGCCCAATGAAGATCAGCCCAATGCCTAGCGCGAGGTATTTTCTCGACACCGGCATAGCGCCCCAATTCATCGCTTTTCCTACCGCCACCTGCAAATCGAGCGGCAGGACCGCAATCGGAACTCGCACAGCTTCCATACAAGAACCCTGCACCTTCTTGGGCGTGACCCGCCTTTATTGATCAATCGGCGCCCATGATGTGACCCATGGAGGCCGTTATGCCGGTCGCGCCTGCTGCGTCCAATACAAGCCTCGTGCCAACGCCCTGATGACCCTGACGGCGCCTTTGGTGGTCGTGGTTCGCCTTGTGCATGGGCTGCAGATCGCTCGGTTTTTCCGGCACCCCGATAACGTCGTCCGAGAGGACGACTCTGCCCACGCGAGTTGATGAATGACTGACCTTCCCGCACCGAGGATTGTATCGTCGTTAGGACTTGGCCCCACGACCGAGACACAGTTGATCCTTGCCAATGAATCGGCAGGATTTGTCGTGTTGGTGGACGGCGGTTGTGAACCGGCCCATCGCGCGCTCGTCACGCATGTCGCGGAAACGGTCAGCCAACGACTATTGACGCGTCAAAACAACGAATCCACGTCAATTGTGATCCAATCGGCATTTGACGCGGCAAACGCGATGGTTCGCGCTCGTATTCAGGCACCTTTTGAAGCGGGCGGAGGCATCATGTTGCTCGTGGCCCTGGCAACGGGCGATGCGCTGCATATCGCTCACGTGGGTGTTAGTCGCGCCTACCTATTGCGAGCTCCGGGTGGGGACGCGTCGTCACTTGGGACAAACGAACGTTACGCGCCACGTGTCACTTTGGCCGATGGGTCTACATTCACGTGTGTCACGACCGATCAGAGCCCCTTGGCGCCTCTTGTTGCCGCGGGAAAACTCGACGCAAAGGCTGCGCGTCATCATTCGCTGCGGGTCCAGCCAACATCTGCGCTCGGTACGTCGCGATGCACCCCGGAAATCATCACGGTGACGCCCAGCATTGGCGATCGCGTGCTTTTCTGCACGTCGAAACTTTGGGAAACCGTCGATGACGACGTGCTCGGCACGTATCTCCGTAATGCTGGATCCGCTCCGGCCGCGTGTGTCGGCATCTTTCGCATGTCCTCGGCCCAAGGTCCGGCGGCTCCTTTGGCGGTCCTCGAATACCCCAAAGCCCTGGAGCCCGTAACCAATGATACCACGCGTGGTTCACCCACGGATGCAGGCACGGGGCCTTCGGACAAACCACTGCTCGAAGCTGTCGGGCGCGATTTGTTGACGTTGGCGCGGGAAGACAAACTCGATCCGGTGATTGGTCGCCACGACGAAATTCGGCGCTTGGGACAGGTATTGATTCAGCGGCGCAAAGCGAATGCCTTGCTCGTGGGAGACGCCGGCGTTGGGAAAACGTGCATCGTCGAGGGGTTGGCGCGGTGGATCTGTGGTCCGAACGCGCCGCGGGCGTTACGGGACAAACGCATCGTGGAAGTATCGATCGGAGCGCTCATTTCGGGCACCAAGTTCCGCGGGGAATTCGAAGAACGCATGCAGGCGATCGTTCGCGCGGCGGCCGAAGATCCGAACCTGATTTTATTCATCGACGAATTTCATACGATTGTCGGTGCCGGCGCCAGCGGCAATGCGCTCGATGCGGCGAATATCCTCAAACCTGCCTTGGCGCGCGGCGAATTGCGACTGATCGGAGCGACGACGACCCAAGAATACGAGCGGCACCTCGCACGAGATGAAGCCTTGGCGCGGCGTTTTGAATTGTTGCGCATTGAAGAACCCACGCGGAGCGAGGCCATTCAGATTCTCGACGGGCTTCGTCCGCGATTCGAGGAGCATCATCAGGTGGACGTGGCGGAGGAAGCGTTGCAAGCCGCGGTCGATTTATCGCTTCGTTATCTGCCCGAGCGCAGATTGCCGGACAAAGCGGTCGATCTCATTGATCAAGCGTGTGCGCAGAAGGTGCTCGATGCACCGGACGAACCTGGCGAGGACAAACGTACGCGTGTGGAGCATCGCGATGTCGCGTTGGTCGTGGCGCAACGGCAGCGTATTCCTTTCGAGCTCGTGGTTCAAGGTGATCGCGAGCGGATTGGGGATTTGTCGCGACATTTGCAACATCGTATTCTCGGACAAACGCCGGCCATCGAGCGTATTTCGGCGCTGGTGCGCAAGGCTTATTGGGGGCTGCGTGAACCCACGCGCCCCTTGGCGTCCTTGGCGTTTGTCGGACCATCGGGGGTGGGTAAAACCGAGACGGCGCGGATATTGGCGGAATACGTTTTTGGTCGTCCGGAAAGTTTGCTGCGTTTCGACATGTCCGAATACATCGAAAAGCATCAAATTGCGCGCCTCATTGGCGCTCCACCTGGATATCTCGGGCATGACGAAGAAGGCATTTTGACGAGTGCCGTGCGTCGACGTCCGGCATCGGTGGTGCTTTTTGATGAAATCGACAAGGCGCATCCGGATGTTTTGTCGTTGCTTCTGCAAATTCTCGACGATGGCAATTTGACGGACAGTCGTGGACGTCGGGCTTCGTTTCGCGAAACGATTGTTGTTTTGACGGCGAATTTGGATGTCGATGGCAGTACCGGACGAACCGTGGGTTTTCGAGGCGCGGGGGATGCGGCGACGTTGCCGGCGCATGAGCAAGAAAAACCTTTGCGAAAAATGCTCGAGCAACGATTGCGACCCGAATTGGTGGGTCGCGTGCAAGCGGTGGTCGACTTTCGGAAGCTCGATGGTTCGGCAGCGATGGGCATTGCGGAAAAGTTTCTGTGCGAGATGGAGGAACGGTTGGCAAGCCAGGGTCGAGGGATTGAAGTGTCGTCCGAGGTGCGGGCGAAGATTCTGCAGGAGGCAGGTTCGTCTCGGTACGGCGCGCGGGACATTCACCGCCTGGTGGAAACGGAAATCGCCAAGCTGGTCGATTCGGTGTAGGCACGTCGGGCTGACGCGTTAGTGGAATTGGGTTGACGCGGCAGTGACGCGTCGGCGGTGCATGGGCGGGGGCGGGGGGAGTTGCGTATTTGGGAGCTGCGAACGGCGGGTTCACGCGAAGGTGCCCCCTTTTCACGACGCCCATGCAGTCCGAAGCGGCTTCCGAGCCCACCTTCATACAAGCGAACCAACAAAAAGGGCTTTGCTGAACCACCTTGGAGGTCATCAAACCATGTGGAGGTGGCTAGGGACCTCGGTTCAACATAAGCGAACCAACAAAAAGGGCTTTGCTGAACCACCTTGGAGGTCATCAAACCATGTGGAGGTGGTTAGGGAGCTCGGTTCAACATAAGCGAACCAACAAAAAGGGCTTTGGCAAAGCACCTTGGAGGTCATCAAACCAGTTGGAGGTGGTTAGCACTACTCCGCCAGATGATTCGAAGCGTTGCTCGGAGAGTGCTTGATTTCTTGGCGGAGCGGCGGGGCCCCACTGTTTGAGCCCGCGGAGCGGGCGAGTTTGGGGCGCCGCGAATGCCGAGAAATCAAGCCTCG
>JBGAOI010000581.1:4841-5101 GCA_044221885.1 Polyangium sp. (in: bacteria) | reverse complement strand
CTTTCCGCCGGCCGATGCGCAACGTGTCGCGGCGATGATCATCGCGCCGATTGGTGAAGAAATTGGTTGGCGCGGTTTTGCTTTGCCACGTTTGCAAGCTCGGTATTCGCGATTGAATGCCGGAATGCTGCTCGGAGCGCTTTGGGGCCTGTGGCACTTGATGATGTATTTGCTCGCGGGCGTTTCAACGCCGATCTTGCTGGCATCGATTATGTTTTTGATTCCAGGAAGCGTCTTGTATTCCTGGATTTACAATCGAA
>JBGAOI010000581.1:0-4831 GCA_044221885.1 Polyangium sp. (in: bacteria) | reverse complement strand
GTACACTCTTGGCGATTCTGATCCACATGGGCACGCACTTGAACAATCCGAATCAGGTTTTGCTGACCAATACAAAGCCATTTTGGATCACCGTGGTCATGTATACGTTGCTTGGTGTGCTCGTGTTGGCGGATCGCAAGGCTTGGGCGACGCCATCCGAGCAAAAGGTTTCATGATCATGGAAATCGGGGACGTGCGGGCGATTGGGCCAATGCTCACGCATGCAAGTCTGGATCCGAAGCCTTTTCGACAATCGCAACTTTTGCCCCAACGGGAAGTTCTTCGTACATGGCCATGATGTCCGCATTGGCGTGTCGAATGCACCCATGACTGACGTCTTCGCCCAAAGCTTCTGGGCTGATGGTGCCGTGCAATTCTTCACCCGAGCGTTTTCCGTTGGCCCACGTCAAGTCCAAAATTCGCGCGCCAAAAACGGGGCCGCCCCATAATCGTTCGCCGAGTTCTTTGGCGGCATCTTCATCGAGTTTCGCCGAAATGACTTTGAGGCCGGTGGCCGTCGGGGTTGCGGCTGCGCCGACTGCATTCATGTACACGCGGTGAAATGTGCCGTGTTTGTCATAAAGAAACGTGCGATGTTCGTCTTTGACGACCAAGACGCGAAGACGTGTTCCTTTGAAATGAGGAGTGGGAATTCGTTGGGATTGTCCGGATACACCTTCGGCCGGCGCGAGTTTGTCCAAAGCGATCATGGTTTTGCCATCGACGACGCTCGTGATCGTCACATCGGCGAACCACTTCGAGGCGTGAATTTGAAAGTTGCGGACGGCTTTGGCGGTTTGTTTTCCGAAAATTCCATCAGCCGTGTTCGGCAACAAAAACCCCATGTCAATGAAGGCAGATTGCAACGCTTTGACCCCCGAGCCTCGTGAACCGCGCTTCAGCGATTTGCCTGCGATGATGCCGAGAAGCTGTTTGTCCTGACGAAATCGTTCGAGCACCAAGGGATTGGGAACGGCTGAAGACTCGGCTCTGGCCGACGAGATCGGGGGATCTTCGTAGGGGTTGGTCTCGTCGATATGGCGGGGAAAGTCGGGATCGGAATCGGGCTCGGTGGGCATCCGAGCATGATTTCAGATACGCATTGCGGATGCAATCGTTTGCGGGATGTTCCGCGGCGAGCCGACGGGCAATGGGTGATCAGTGCGCAGCCGGCGCGGATTGGTGCTGGCCGCCATGGGGCGCGGCATGGTCGCCTCCATCGTGGTGGCTCGTGGCATTGTTGTAAAGCGCGCCAACGAAGCCGCAGAAGACGACGATGGCAAAAACGGTGGCGGAAAGGCCGGGATTGTCGAGGACAGGGTTGCCAGTGGCGTTGGAGGAACTTGACATGCGCGCGACGGTAGCAGAGGCGCCGAAGAAGCAAAAGAAAAAAGTGCCTGGCACCTCGAGAAAGTACGTTCGGTTGCTTTGTATGAATGTACCGGGCGCGTTTGAAGAGTTGCACATTCCTTCCAAAAGCCGATAGAGTGCTCCATCATGTCGAGCGATACGTTTCACATTCACGTCAACTCCATTGATGGCGACTGCGCCGAGTTTCTCTGCAAGACAAGCACGGCTGGCGGGCTGAACGACTATGCATGCACGAGATCATTCGCGTTGATGATCATCGAAGACGGCATGCCCTATGTTTCCGAGGGCAAAAAAGGGACGCCGTTGCAACAGCAATTACGCACACTTGCCGGGCGTGATGTTCCGCCTGTGTGGGAAGCCAGCTTTCACCAGGAACACGTGGCCAAGTTCATTGCCGAAGCAACCTTGGTCGAACGCATGGGTATCATCGAGAATGAACGCGCTTGGAAACACGGCCGTTTCGAACTAGAAAACGACGACGACTATCCGTTGCATCAGTTTGTCGTGCGCGTACGCGTCACGGATCCGAAATGGCTCGAAGGACTACCGGTCGGTTCGTCTTATGGAACGACGGCGTTTGATGCCTGGTGGGATGATCCGACCCGCCAATCCAGAGCAGACTTGGCAAAAATCGAACGCCAAGCAAGCGTCTGGCGACCTCCACGGAGTGCCAAGAAAGCCGCGCCCACGAAAGCTGCCGCGCCGGCGAAAGCCGCTCCGAAAAAGGCTGCTGCGAAAAAGGCCGCTCCGAAAAAGGCTGCTACGAAGAAGGCCGCACCGACGAAAGCTGCTGTGAAAAAGGCTGCTGCCAAAAAAACAGCCAAGAGCTGAGCGGACGGCAACTTCCACGAAAAACCTCACAACCCGTCGTGATTGCGTTTATTTGCCCCGCCAGAGCCGCCATCGCGCGGCATGGTAGGGCGGTACGAACCTCAATGCTTCGGGCAATGACGGGCGCATTCGTTCCGCCAGGAACAACCACGTGCGTGCCAACATGCGGTCTCGCGCATTCAGTTCCATGCCAAACGCTTTTCTGAGCGAATCGGGCAATAGTTGCGCGGTGATCAAGCGCATTTGATCAAACGCCGGCTGCGTCAATGCGGGGTGAGGCGCAAACAGCCGCGCTGCTTGTTCACGCGCCGAATCACCCACGAGCGGCGCTAACGATTCCGTTCTTCGCACGACGTAACTCTGCAAGTCGCGCCATGACGTCGGGCATGTTTCACGAGGCAAACCAAACGCCACCCAAAATGGCCCAATCTCTCGCACCAAGCGATCCTTTTCCCTTAATGCGAGCGGTCGAACCATGGTGTCGTAAATCAAAATGGTCGTATCCAAAAGCGTCGCTCCGACCCAAAAAACGGCTTCTGGATCCAAGGCATGGTAATGACTCGCGGGTTGTCCTGGTACATCGTCGAGTTGCCCTGAAATTTTCTTGTGAATTTCGTAGACGCGATTCGATATGGCCATCACGTCTTCGACCGAATCAAAAACGACGCCATAGGCCGATTTCATCGTGCGTATGAATCGCCCCACCATGTCGGTATGCACCACGCTGTGATCTCGGATCGCGTGCGCAACTGCGGGATGCGCCAATTGCATGAGCGCCGCGCGTCCGCCACCCAATAGAACCACGCTCTCGCGACTGCATTGCCAAAACAAACTCCCCGCCCCGATAAACCCTTCGAGTGGGTTTTTATCGGCCGCAAGTTTGGTCATTCGTTCGACGTGTGAACCGTATCCTTTGAGCGACGTAGGCGCCTCCCATGTCGACCAACGTTTGTCGTTTGCCGCGAATGTTTGTTCGGCGCCGCTTTTGGAATCGCTTGCGGCATATGACAACCCAATCCCGAAATGATGGATGATTTCTGCATGAATGACGGTCCAACGTTTGCGACCGGGATCAATCTGAAACACCTTGTCCGCCATGTGCTCGATTTCTTGCCCGGTTTTTCGAGTCAGCGGCATTCGATACAGATCGACAAACAAGGATCCGATTTCCCGCCCGAAAGATTGCATGGCCGCCTTCAACCAGCTCCTCGATTGCGGTCCAATCTCGGCAATGAGTTCGTCCGTTAGAAGCAGTGTCCATTCGCTCCAATGATGGGCTATCTCGAGCCATCGTGCTCGCGACTCGAGTTGCTCGACTTGCCGCCAAGCTCGAGCCGATTGAAGCCAATTCGGTGACACCATGGTAATGCCGTCCAGCATCCAACGGATCGAACGCGCAATGGGGCCTGGCGATAAGGCCTCGAAAAAGGCGCGTTGCGTAGGTGCATCTGTTTTCCGCAACCACGGACCCACGGGCGTACGCATGTCCAACATTCGCCGTTGCAACAACATCGCGTAGGCCCGGGTCATGAAGGCGCGCGTCATGACATGATCGTTGAGTTCGAACGTCAAGCGCCGATCGACATGACGTACCCACGACGCAAACCCTTCGGACGAAAAAATCCACAAGATCGCTGGATTAGGGTTTTCGTCGAGCAACGCTTCCCGTCCACGAGCCAGGATTGTTCCAAGCCAGAGTTCGGGATCCGTCCGCGCGGGCATTGCCTTGAACGAATTAACGACGGACTCCATTACGGCACCCCCAGTGTCGTCTTGCAGAGATCCGATCTTTATCTCAATTCGTGATGATCGGCAATGGAATTTTGTGAGGCTTTGAAGGAAAGTGGCGGTTGGTTACTTCGTTGCGACCACGAACAATCGCTGGAAGGGGAGGAGCACGCTGCCATTACGTTGTGCGGGATACGCTGCCGTAATGCCTTCCAAGTAGGCTTGCAGAAAACGAGTCTTCACCGTTTCATCGGTGAGCCGTTCGAGAAAAGGTCGAAGGCCCGTTCCTTTGTACCATTCAACAATCGCTTCCGCACTTGGAAGTACGTGCAGATATTCGGTTTGCCAAATATCGACTTCGCTCGCGAGTGGCGCCAAAATGTCGTAATAAAATGCCGGCTCGTGCACGTGCCACGACCGAACACCGTCCCCCAAATAGGTTCGGAACTCCGAACTCGACGCCAATTCGCGCATGATCCGATGTGTCGGGGCGCTCATGTTGCAAGGCATTTGCGCGGCGAAGACGCCTCTGGGCGCGACGAATCCGAAAAGTCGTGGAAACGTTTGCTCGTGGTCGCCCACCCATTGCAACGTCGCGTTGGAAAAAACAATGTCGTAGGGTTTTTCGGGAGACCACGTCGCCACGTCTTCCACGGAAAAAGTTCGTCCAGGTAGGGTTTTGCGAGCGGTAACAATCATGTCGCTGGAATTGTCGATTCCGGCAATGTCGGCGCTCGGCCAACGTTCGGCCAATACGGTCGTGCTGTTGCCTGGGCCACATCCGAGGTCGACGATTCTTTGCGGCGTATCGAACGACAAATTCGCCGCCAAATCGCGACACGGTCGTGTGCGTTCTTTGGCAAATCGAAGGTATTGCTGCGGATTCCAACTAGGCATGTGC
>JBGAOI010000580.1:0-5133 GCA_044221885.1 Polyangium sp. (in: bacteria) | reverse complement strand
ATGATGGAAGAGGTGGGCGACCGTGAGCCCATGGTGGTGCGGGCATTGCCGGATTTTTCCGCAACCATCACGTTTCCCACGTGGCTCACGAGTCATCGGGAATTAAAAGCGAATCGACGATTGCGGGTGGTGTTCGACTTGTTGGCGGAGCGATTAAAAAGTTTATGTAGCTACACCGTAAGGAGGCGACGTGGGCAGAGCGAGGAATCCTTCGGCATAATTCGCGCGTCGACAACCCGACAAAGACTTCCAAACCGCTCGACCTCATGCTACACGCCGCGCATGGCCAAAACAGTCGTCACCGTCGAATCGTTCCTGGCAAACCTCGAACACCCGCTCAAGGACGGAATCGTTACCCTGCGTAAAACCATTCTGAGCGCTCATGCGGATCTCACCGAGCAAATCAAGTGGAATGCACCGAGCTTTTGCCTCGGCGGCGACGATCGTATTACGTTTCGGATTCCACCCAAGGGCAAAGTCGCCGTGCAATTGATTTTTCACCGCGGCGCCAAATCCAAAGACTCGAGCGACTTCCAATTCAACGACCCTTCAGGCTTGGTCGAATGGGCCGCACCCGATCGCGGTGTCGTGACATTTTCGAGCCTCGCAGAAATCACGAAAAACAAAGCGGGCTTGGTGACGTTGGTCAAAACGTGGCTCGACGCCACGGATCCACGCAAAGAAAACACCGCCATGAAAGGACGCGCCAAACCATGACGACGACGTGTGAATATTCCGTCATCATTCACGCATCGCCGAATCGCGTATGGGAGTTATTGACGACCACTGCGCTGATGCAGCAATGGATGGCCGAACCGGAAATGCAGCTCGAAGTCATCACGGATTGGAGCATCGGGGGCCCGATTGTGATCAAGGCTTTTCACCACGTCGCGATTGAAAATCACGGCCAAGTCTTGCAATTCGATCCGCCTCATCGATTGCAATACAGCCACTTGAGTTCCATATCGGGATTGCCGGACAAACCAGAACATCATTCCATCTTTGATTTTCAATTGGAGCCGGCAGACGAAGGAACGAAACTCACGGTGACCGCCAGTGGATTTCCTACCGAAGCGATTTATCGCCACATCGATTTCTATTGGCGCGTAACCGTGGTCGTATTGCAAAGATTCGTCGAAGCGCACGGGTGAACGGATTGCACCTGACGCGAGGTCGCACGCCGAGGTTCCCCACCGGCCATGGATCTTTCGAGGCCCGTTCCTCGAACATCGTTTGATCCGCTCCGCGTACGTGAAAAAAACTTCCACGCACTCCCCTTTTGTCCTAAAGATGAGGTAGAGTATTTCTACTTCGAGGCCCCAATCATGTCGATTCGAACTTCAACACTTACTTGGATCCCCCGATTTCTCCTCGCTTTCGCATTCTTCGGCTGCGGCCGCAGCGATGTGCTTCCCGGCCCTTCCGATGGCAACGGTGGCAACGGAGGCGCACCCGTTTGCGAATGCGGCGACGGCGTTTGCGATCTGACTTGTGGTGAAAACAAAACGAGTTGCGCGGTCGATTGTAACTCGTCATCGTGCAACTGCGGCGACGGCGTCTGCAATCCGCAGTGCGGCGAAGATCAATTCAGTTGTTCGAGCGATTGTGGCGGTTCGTGCATTTGTGGCGACGGCATTTGTGCACCCAATTGTGGCGAAAATCAATTGAGCTGCTCTTTCGATTGCGGCGGAACAACATGCGCCTGCGGCGACGGCATTTGCGACCCGAAATGCGGCGAAGACCAATTTAGCTGCTCATTCGATTGCGCCGGCATGTGCATCTGCGGAGATGGCTTCTGCGAACCCAACTGTGGCGAAAACCAATTCAGTTGCAATTTCGATTGCGGCGCAATGTGCATCTGCGGCAATGGCTTTTGCGAGCCGGATTGCGGCGAGGACGCCTTCTCGTGCAAAAACGACTGCGGTGCGTGCCCGCCGAATGTCTTCTGCGGCGATGGAGTATGCCAACCCGAATGTGGCGAGGGCCCTCAAAACTGTTTCGATTGCGGACCTCCACCGCCGTGCGTATGCGGCGATGGCATTTGTGATTTCCAGTGCAACGAGCCGCAAACGTGCCCCTTCGATTGCGCGTGTCCGCCCGGTTCGTTCTGCGGTGATGCCATTTGTCAATCCGCATGCGGCGAAACCCAGTTCAATTGCGGCGACTGCGCACAAACATGTTTGTGCGGCGATGGCGTATGCAATCCGAACTGCATGGAGAATTCAGCGACGTGTCCCAAAGATTGCGGCATGTTCTGCTTCTGCGGCGACGGCCTCTGCGATCCCAACTGCGGCGAAAACCAATTCTCTTGCGGAGCCGATTGCGGCCAAACGTGTTTCTGCGGCGACGGTACTTGCGATCCCAACTGCGGCGAGGATCAATTCTCGTGCGGAATCGATTGCGGTCAAACGTGTTTCTGCGGCGACGGCGTTTGTCAACCTCAATGCAATGAAACGCAAGGGAATTGCAGCTCCGATTGCGCCATTGTTTGCTCGTGCGGCGACGGCGTCTGCAATTCGTTCTGCAGCGAAAACGGACAAAACTGCGCCGTCGATTGCTGCGCTTGCGGCAATGGGTTGTGCCAAGGTGCTTGCGGCGAAAATGCCAATACCTGCCCCAACGATTGCGGTTTTTCGTGCGTATGTGGCAACGGCATCTGCCAGCCTGGGCAAAACTGCGGCGAAACGGTGCAAAATTGTACGATCGATTGTTGCGTCTGCGGCAACGGTATCTGTCAGACCAATTGTGGCGAAAACCCCGCCACGTGCAGCGCCGATTGCCAACAGCCCTGCTTCTGCGGCGATCAGGTCTGCGATGCCAATTGCGAAACGCCTTCGAATTGCCCCAACGACTGCGGTAACATCGTTTGCCCCTGCGGCGATATGATCTGCGATCCGTGGAGTTGCGGCGAAACCGTCAATTCGTGCAAGCTCGATTGCGGTGGCCCCTGCACCTGCGGCAACCTCATCTGCGAACCGAACTGCATGGAAGACGCGTCGATCTGCCCCTTTGATTGTCCCTGAAAAACGTGCGCCGCGGCCATGAATTCGTCATGGCAGCGGTTCGACGGTACCCCAGAAAGTCCATCCGGAAAAACGTTCGTCGCAAGACCCCCAGGACAAGTTTGTCCTGGCTACGTTTGTCTGGGATTCCTCGAGCAACCATCGTGCGCCACGGAAATATTTGCCTGTAGCGTCGCGTGCATGCACCGAGCCCCCACCCGCTCGATCGCTTGCCGTTCGAATGCTTGACACTTGATTCGATGACGCCCTGCACAAACCCACCATCCATGCCCGGCCGTTGTAACTATGCCGCAGACGGATTTCAACGTGAGCGTCACTTCATGCCAATTCATGCCAATTGAGACGATACGTGGAATTTCTGGCAACACCGCCAAAAATGCAACACAAACAACAATCGTTGTTTAGGAGTTATCATTGCGCCAAGATTTGGACGGATCGGTGTTTGCTTACGAACAAGAGTTGTTAGTGGATCGCGCTGAGCATTTGTGAAGCAGGCAATTTAAAATTTCTCGCAAGTCAATTCTTTGACAAACGATCGTTCATTTGGCGAGAAGGGTCATGTGAGCCAAATGTATCGCCGAAGATAACGTCTTCGAATGATGATTTTGCTGGCAAGGCGACTCGGATTGATGAAGAATGAGGTAATCTTGTCGAACTGCACCGTTCGGCCTGGCCATGGAATGAATTAAGCAAGGCTGTCAACGACAATGATTTGACCATGGGGTCCATTGTCATTGAGAGATGCACGTGGCGTTATGCGCTCCGTAGCGGGGAGGTGCGATCATGATAGACAATAAAGCTTTGAGCACAACCGGTGTTGGTTCGAGCACTCGGTACGAAGTTCTTACCAAAATCGCCACCGGGGGAATGGCGTCCGTTTATCTCGGCGCCCTCAAAGGCCCCTTCGGATTCGAACAACTCGTAGCCATCAAACGGCTGCATCAACACTTGCTGGACGAACCTGCCGTGCGCGAGTCGCTCCTGGTGGAAGCTCGCGTGGCAGCACGAATCCGACACACGAATGTCGTTGACGTGCGCGATGTCGAAGTGATCGACGGCACAATTCAGCTCGTCATGAGCTATGTGGAAGGCACGTCGCTAGCACAACTGATGACGTCAGCCAACAAACTACCTTTCAAAGTAACCTTGCGCATCATTCTTGATTCGTGCGCAGGATTGCACGCTGCGCATCAATTGACGGACGAGCACGGTCGGTCTTTGGGCGTGGTGCATCGTGATATTTCCCCGCAAAACATCCTTGTGGGTATCGATGGGACAGCCCGAATCACGGACTTTGGCGTCGCACGAGATGAGACCATCAATCGACTCCGCACAAAAACAGGGCACCTCAAGGGAAAATTTGCCTACATGGCGCCGGAATACATTCTTGGGCAAAAACTCGACCGACGTGCCGATGTTTTTGCCTTGGGTGTTGTGTGTTGGGAAGCGCTTGCGGGAAAGCGCCTGTTCAAAGGTACCAACGAAGCTGACACGATCCGCCTCGTGACAACGAAGGCTGTTCCGCCCATTGGTCACACACTCGCCGGACTCGAAGGCATCGACGCTGTTTTGGCGATGGCGCTGTCCAAGGATCCCAACACGCGATTTTCCTCAGCCGAAGCGTTTGGTGCGGCGCTTGAGGCCCTTGCGATCAAATCCGATCTGCTCGCGACGCCCGCCGAGGTCGCACAACACGTGCGCAAAGTGGCCCGCGAAGACCTTGAACGGCTCGCCGAAGCCCGTCGCTCAGCCGCTGAAAGCACTTCCGCCCCCATCGAACTGTCGAGGTCTGTGGACTTGCCTACGTTGGCACCCACCGTCATCTCGCCGCCTCCCGCCGGACTGCTCGAAAAGTCGAAGCGAGAATCCCCGCTTTCGATGCACGAAGCGCAAACTCCCGTCGCCCGTGTCAACCCAGAGCTCAGCGACCCTACGACCCGACGAGGCAAGCTGAACGTAGAGAAAGAGGAGCCGGAAACCTTGGATGCACTCGCGCCGTCCATGAGCGGACCCGAGACATTGCCCGCGTGTGAGCCATCGTTCCGTCATCCCGCCATCGCTCACGAGCCAACGCCCGCGGTCCCCGTGCTCTCCGCAGCAGCAGTGCCCG
>JBGAOI010000057.1:0-21383 GCA_044221885.1 Polyangium sp. (in: bacteria) | reverse complement strand
ACCGATCGTCGTGAGTTTAACGGGCGTCGAGCGCGTCAGTGCGGGCGCTGAGCATACGTGTGCGTTAAAAGCTGGCGATATCTATTGTTGGGGCAATGGATATCAAGGGCAGCTCGGAATCGATGGCGAATTTAGTTGGCGAGAAAAACCGACGGATCCGTCGAAGGTACCGATGGCGAATTTCGTTGCTGCGGGTTGGCAACACACCGTTGGAATCTCGGGTGTGGATGGTCAAGTTTATGGTTGGGGCGTGACGGTGCCCCTTGGTGACGGGAGCATGGCAGGGGATTACGTGCCCAAAGCGAATGCTTTTCTCGATACCGTCGAAGTGGCGGTTGGGCGTGAGCATACGTGCGCGCTCACGAAAACAGGCCGCATTTATTGCTGGGGTGATAATAAAAATGGGCAAATGGGAACAGGCGTCGTTGGAGGGCAAGAACTCTTGCCCGTTGAAGTGAAATTGCCCTAAAGCTCCCGCCCCAGCACCTCGAACCATCCCACCTGCACGCGATCCCGATCATACGTCGATGTGATATGGCTCGGTTTGGCAGGAAAGTCCTTTTCGACGATGGGAACCAATTTCATTTCGTTTTCCACCGCCGTACAAAGCGGCCGACCTTCCTCGCTCGTGCATAACGACGTCCGGGCATAACGCAAACACGCGCCAGGCTGAAGCAACGCCTGCACCTCGGCTGGAGACGTCACGTGCACGACGCTGCGCGACGACCTGTCGGCACGCGGAGCAGCGTATTCCGGCAAGACCACAATACGCTTCGCGACACGAGACACGTGAATCACGCGACAATCGCTAGGCATGGAGGAAAAAGCATCCCGGAAAAACGAATATTCGAGCTGCTCTGTCGTTCGGTCGCGCATGGTGGACCAGCCCGAAACGAAGAAAAGAAGAAGCGCTCCAACAAAGCCAAAACGCATGGTCCGGGGTCGAAACCAAGCATTCGGAATCATGCTCGACAGCGCAAGGAGCGGCGCGGCAAGCCACAAGCGATCATAGCTGGCGATCCAAATCGGGCTTTGCGCATAAATGTTTCGCGTCGCCAACAACGCCGCACATGAAGCACTTGCCGGGACCAACAACCCACGTGGTTTTACAGTACACACCAAAGCGATACCTAGCACGAAAACGAATGGCACGTATTCCCCTGCCGCTCGAACAATCGTCTCGACAAACGTCTGCGCGCTCCAATATTTATTGACATTTCCCATCGCCGACACGAAAACGCGCCCGCTTGTCACGACAACCAATACGAAAACCAGAAGCGCCAGCGCACAAGTAACGCCCATGCGCCATACCCATGGATTCAGCTTCGACGGCTTGACGGATCCGGCCAATAAATACGCAGGACCCAGCGCCAAGGGGCCCCAAGCAACGGGATGAATACGCGCAGCTTGCACCGTGAGCATGACGCCAAGAAGAGCAAGCCCAAGGCCCTGAAAACGAGCTGGTTTTTTTTGGAGGCAATCGAAGGACCACAGATAAAAAACAGAAGCCGCCAACGTGATTGTGATAATCGGCGTGAAATAGCTCTCCGTTGCGCCACATCGAATCGATATGGCATCAAGGGCCACAATCGCGCCAGCCCATGCCGCGGGGCGAGCACTGATCGCGATATGGCGAGCCAAGGTAAAAAGAAGCGGAGCCGCCAAGGCACTCAGAATCATGTTGGCCACAAAAATCGCGGTATCCGGGTGCGTCGGAAATGCTTGGCAAAGAAAAGAGAAAACTTCGTAATAACCGGGGCCATACCCTACGAGCAGCGTTCGATCGGAATGCGCACCAACGATCCACGTCGGGCCTTGGCCATTCACATGATGCGGACCAAATGGACCAAACAAACACCGCAAAAGAAGACTGCCGATAAAAAGGCCACCAAATATCAAAACATCACGGCGCCCGGATTCCGTCGTACGGAGCGTACGTGCGGCTCGAAGTGTGACGAGCGAGATGATGCCGCATAAAATCACCCACACCATGCGCGACCAAACATTGCCCAACCACGCCGAATCTTCCACCCGCGGAATGCTGCGCAAAACCGGTATCGGAATCGCCTGCGTACGAGTCAATTCCATTTCATGCTTTTCGATCCATCGGCATAACAAATCGAATGCTTCACGTTGAGGCGCAGGTACCGAGCTAAAATCGGGAACTTCGATCATGGGTGAAACCCCGACCTGTCCGATCTTGCGAAAGGCACGCCCCGCAGGCAGGGCTACGTCGACATCGAGACCGGTTGATGATGCTGCATTGATATGCACATGGACATGACCGGGAAAACACTCCACGACCCGAACATTCGCTGGAATTTCGGCATCAGCACGCGCAATCCAGTCGAGCGTCGCCTTGGAGCAACCATGATTTTCGGCAGCCGACGCGCTGGAAGTTGTCCATGACAATATCGTCAGGAGGCTCCACGCAAAGACAACAATCTGCCGTGAAAGGCCGTTGCGAACGGTCATTTCGTCACCACGCGCCGGAGCATACGCGGGCGCTGAAGCGCGTCAATGATTCCGCCGCAAGTCACCAAGTTTTTCGCGGAGAGTCGCTCAAAACGTCGGCAGAATCTCTTGCTTTTGCCGATAACATCGAGTAAGCCTCGACCAACCTGGTTCGTCCGAACCTTTTTCGGCCTGATCTGCACCAATCGCCTCACGTTAACACCATGAACACCCGCCTATCCCAATCGCTCGGTTTCCTCGCGCTCTTCTTGTCCACAGCTTGCGGTTCGTCAACGCCCGCTGCGGACAAGCCAAACCCAACGGCCACGACGACCGCCACCGCGCCAAAAGATGCGCCTGCTCCAGTATCGAACCAGCCCAAACGAGGATTGGATGCACCAGACAACGATCCCGCTTTGGTCGCGCTCGCGCGAGAAGTGCTTCCTTGTTTCCGAAAAGCCGAATGCGAGCCGCAGGGGCAATGGTACAAGCCGTTTCACATGGGCAAACAGGTCGATTTCAAAACGCTCGTGAATTTCCTCGAAGACGATCACCCTGAAATCCGAACGATTTCGGCTGGGGTTTTACGGGGTAAAAAAGGCGAACCGGGATTCCACACGGATGTCGCTTATGCAACGCGTGTGCTCGATGCGCTCGATCGGGAACAAGACGAATACGTGGCGAGAGACATCGCCCTGGCCGCAGGATTTATCGATGTCAAAGCCACAGGGCTCGAAGAACGCATGTTGAAATTCATTCGCTCGGACAAACCAGAACGTGTGCGCATCGCCATGGTCGAATCGATTCTGGACAACAATTACGATGTTCCCACCGTGGTCGCAGCGATCAAAGCTTTGGTCAGCGACAAAAGCAGCGACATGCGAGCTGCGGCGGTAGGCGCTTTCGGCGATGTGCATGAACTCCGTGCCGACGCTTGTCCTTGGTGGGCTGGGATGCTTGGGCACGAAGATAGGTACCTGGCACGAAAGTGTTATTACGAAATGATGTCGCATGCGTGCAAAGCGCAATACGACGTCATGATGGCTGCGGCGGAAAAAAATCCACCTGACGGCATTGAAAACTTCCAACAATTATGCCGACAAACGGATGCGCCTACGCCGTTAACAAAACGATTGATGACGGATCTCGAAACATGGGCCAAGAATGCCACGCTTTCCGGCTCGCAACGCGTGGAAGCTTTGCGCGTGCTCGTCGTATGTGACCCGGCAAAAGGAAAACAGGTCGCGGGAACGCTCACGAAAGACAAAGAAGACTACGTGCGTGAATCGGCCACGGAAATCGAAAAGTCCGCGGGCAAACCATAAAGCTAGCAACCAATGGAATGTCTCTCGCCGGCACCGACTGTAAGAAATGGGCAATGCGGCCGTAGACAATTCCGTGCCAATAAGTACCGAGCCCCGGCTGCGTTGTAAAAGACGCAAACCGCGTTGAACGTTCGTCTCGGCGGAAATCCAAGCAATCCCCCATTGTCTTGGGCCGCAATGCCGTTCTTCTCACTTCATACATTCTTCCTGCGCTTGGGTTCGGGGTTCTCGCCACACTCGAGGCGCGGTTCGTCCAGCACATAGAGGAATGCACGCCGTACATGGAAATCTCACCCAGTTCGGTAATACATGTAAACACAAAACCGCTAAATAACCGAATGTAACGCCTGCATGCATTCAGGGCATACTTGCGGTGCGGTTCGGTCGGTAACATAAAGATACGGCAGGCCAGAGGCCGATCGTCAACCAGAATCGTGCACGCGGGGGAGATCATGAAAAAAGCGACTGTATTGGGGGTTATTGCAGCGGGCGTTGTCGCCATGGGTAGCAGTGAAAACGCCTATGCGCAGAATGCCGTCATTTGGGAGGATTGGAATGGTGTTGCCATTGGCACGGGATGCAAGTCCTTTGGGCCGTCGACAGATACGGCCATCATTGCCGCAGGAAATGATCTTGCGATCATTTTCAGCAATCTTGGGGTAACGGGTCCGGGGCAACTCAAGAATTGTTCCGCGCGCGTTCCCGCAACCGTTCGACAAGGGTTTTACTTGGGCGAACTCCAGCAGACACTCACCTACGGCGTTGTAAAAGGGGCTGGCACGACGGGCAGAATCACGGCCCTTGCGTCGTTTTTTAATCAATCCGTTTCGAGTTTCTCCGTCAACGTACCGAGCACGGCGATGAACAATCCGGCCGTCACCCAGACGCATTCGGATATGATTCCCGTCGTGAGCGGCTGCGCGGGCGCATTACGCGGCTTGTTCCGTAGCGATCTTGCCGTCGGTTCATCGGTGAATCCAGGCCAAATCACCCTGACGACCCAGGGTCTCGATTTGCGCTACGACGTCGCCTTCGCGTTTTTCTTGTGCCCACTCCCATAACCAAAAACGTGGGTTTCAAAGCGCGGCATCCAACCGTGAGATTTTCCAGCATCTAGTTGCGTGGCAGGGAGGGTTCATGCATTGCCATTCAAAACCGGGCATTCTGGTGACGGTCGGGCTCGTCGCAATTGCTGCCGGTGCGTCGTATCCCGGGCGTGGACCATTTACGTCGGGGAATCAATTGGCGCCGCCGACAACGCCGCCGGAAGCCCCAAAAGCTGCGGAAACGCCCATTTTCGCAGAATGGATTGCCCACGGATCAGGATGTCGCGCCAAGTCCAACATGGCCGGAGACGTATTCATGGAGCGTATCGCTCAGGGAGCCCAATCCCAGGACAGATATGCCGTACGGTTCCACTTGGACCAACTCCAACTCTCGAGCGCGGGTCGTGCCCCCGACGCTCCGCGCGACTTTGCCAAAGAATGCGCCATTCGAGTTCAGCTCATGCCTCCAGCGGGCAAACGAATCAAAGGTTTACGGGCGACCACGTCCGTTTTATCGATCAAATCGGCAGGTACGAAATTGACGCTCGCGGGGACACTCAAGATCGGCCTGCAAACGCTGAATCAACGCATCGTCGTTGAACCGGTGGGGAGCATTCAGGCGGGGTACGAAGCATTCGATCTTGCTCCGGGCTCGCGCGCAGAACAAGCATTTCCCCAATTGCAATGCGGCGAGCCCAAACTTGGCGGTTTCGACTTTACATGGATTGCCGAACGCAACGTAAAAACCGATGACGTTTTTGTCATGGTGTCCGACGACAAAGTGCTCGAAATGGTCGTCGATTTGGAGGATTGCCCGTAAACGAAAGAATCGATTCTCAGGAAAACGACATGTGCCCCTGTTGCACGCGAATCAAACGGCCAGGACATTGCATGCATTGCTGGACGAGGTGACGACGATGAATCGATGGACAGGAAAAACGTGGGCCTTGGGAACGTGTTGGCTCGTTGGTCTTGCGAGTCTGGTGATTGCGGCGCCGAGCGCGCAAGCGCAGCCAGCGGGATTTTCGTGGAATTTTGCGACAAACGGGTTTGTTCCTTCAGGAGCCATCGTCGGTGGCTGGGAACCTGGACGCACCTTGTACGTTTGTCATGGCTGGTATGGCGGTGGATTGCACCCTGGAAAAATCGTGGGCAGCAATTGCAATATCGGATGGGGCGGGAAAGAGATCACGCTGAATTCGTATGAAGTGCTCATTGGTGACAATACGCGCGTTCGGTGGGTGGACGCGAGTTATGGAGGAATTCCTGTGGGTGCGATTTCGGGAGGATACGAAGCGGGAAGGCCCAATCTTTTCGTTTGTCGCGTGGCCTATTATGGATGACAGCCGGGCAAAATCGTGGGCCAAAACTGCAACTTCGGGTATGGCGGCGACGAAAAAGTGTCCCCGTATTACCAGGTATTGGTCACGCCGTAAATCTGCGTGGCAACGCCGAAGCAACAGCCCACAATCATCTCGGTTCATGTTCGAGTTGTTTTATTCTGCGCGCTGCCGTTGCACGATCGTCCCGCGCCGGTGGACGTATCGTCTGCTGGCGAAGCCTCGAGGAAATTGCCAGATTTGCCCAAGAGCAGCGTGGTGATGGCAATACGGATTGGGGCGCAGGGCTCGGATATCCGACGCGTCCTGATCGGCAGGATTGAGAAGGATGGGTGAGCGAAGAATCGTCGTCGATGGCGCGGTGGGCATTCGGGTAGTCAAAAGCGGGCTCCACCAACCACCTCCAATTTTTCTGCACCGTAAACGTGCCTCCTCGACCAAAACCTGGTACGTCTTGGCCGTCCCATGCCCCACCTGTGTGAAGTCGCCGTTCCGATCCCGCTCGCTCGAGCGTTTTCCTACGAAGTGCCCACACACCTCGTCGCGCAGGTTCGTCCAGGCACACGCGTCTTGTGCGAATTCGGTCGCAAAAAAGTCCTCGGCGTCGTCCTTACCACTACCGAAGGCCCCGCCCCCGAAGGCGTCCGACTCAAACCCATCGTTCGCGTCATCGATAGTCAGCCCGTTATTCCTGCCGAACTTTTGTTATTCCTCAAAGAATTGGCCGCTTATTATTTCGCCCCCATTGGCGAAGTTCTGCGCCTCGCCCTGCCCGCCATGGAGCGCGAAATCGTTCGCGAAATGCAAACGCAAGGCGAACTCGTCGGAACACTCAACCGCGTCAAACAAGTTGGCGGACGACGGATCACGTTTGCCCGCGCCACCGATGTCATTGAAGAAGCCGGCAAATTGCGCGGACAAGCCGCCGCCGTTTTATCCCTTTTGCGCGCCAATGGCGAAGCCCCGATTGCTCGGTTGCAAGATCAATTCGGCAATGCGCGCGTAGCGGTGAAAAAATTGGCCGCCTTGGGCCTCGTCGTGATTGAAGAACGCGAAGCTCCACGCGATGCATTTTTTGCCCTCGCCGAACCTCGAGATACCCCGCCCGAATTAACCGAAGCGCAAGCCGCCGCGACAAACCAATTGGAAGCCGCGCTCGACGCTGGAAAACAAGCCGCGTTTTTGCTCTTCGGCGTCACGGGATCCGGTAAAACCGAAGTATACTTGCGAGCCATCGCCGCCTGTTTGTCGCGCGGAAAAACCGCTCTCGTCATGGTTCCCGAAATTGCCCTCACACCGCAATTCGTGGCCCGTTTTCGAGCTCGTTTTGGCGACGATTTGGCCGTTTTGCACAGTGGTTTGTCCGAAACCGATCGTCATGACATGTGGAAACGATTGCGTTCGGGAAATGTCAAAGTATCCATTGGCGCGCGTTCGTCCATTTTTGCGCCCGTGTCGGATCTGGGCCTAATCATCGTCGACGAAGAACACGACGGATCGTTCAAACAAGAAGAAGGCGTTCGGTACCACGCGCGCGATATGGCCCTTTTGCGAGCATTCCGCGCGCACGCCGTTGCCTTGCTCGGATCCGCAACCCCGTCGCTCGAAACCGTGGATTTGGTGCGTCGAGGCAAACTCGTGGAATTACGTTTGCCCGAACGAGCTCACCGGGAAGCCACATTGCCGCTTGTCTCCACGGTGGATTTGCGGCGTATTGGAGCGGGTCCAACCGGCAACAAATTGATTTCGTTGCCTTTGCATCGTGCCATCGAGGCGACGCTTGCTGCAAAAGAACAAGTCATTCTGTTTTTGAATCGGCGTGGCTTTGCGCCGAGCGTCGTTTGTGAAAGCTGCGGCGAAATGGCCATGTGTTTGGGTTGTTCCGTCGCGCTCACGTACCACAAATCACGCGGTGGCCGATTGCGTTGTCATTATTGCGATTGGGAAGGCCCCATGCCCACGGCCTGTTCGTCTTGCCAATCTCCCGCGTTGACCCTCGAAGGACTCGGTACGGAACGCCTCGAAGAAACCATTGCGGAAGCATTTCCAGGCGCTCGCGTCGCCCGTCTCGATCGCGATGTCGCCGATGGCGTCAAAGCCGAAGAAATCATGACCCGCATGCGAGCCCAAGAAATCGATATTCTGGTCGGCACACAAATGGTCACCAAAGGCCACGACATTGCCACCGTCACGCTCGTCGGCGTGCTCAATGCCGATGCCGCCTTGTCTTTGCCGGATTTTCGCGCCGGCGAACGAGGTTTTCAATTGCTCGTCCAAGTTGCCGGGCGAGCTGGACGGCGGGATCGCCCTGGGAAAGTCATCATTCAAACACGGTCACCCGAGCACCCGGCCATTCGTTTTGCCATGAAACACGATGTGCAGGGTTTCCTCGATCATGAACTTCGCGACCGGGCTGAAGTTGGATATCCGCCATTTCGCCGATTGACGTTGTTTCGCATTGAAGCGCTCGACGAACATGCGGCACGGCAAGCGGCTGGGCAAATTGCCGCATATGCGCGGACGTCGCCGGAAGGTTTGTCGAAAACGGTGGAAGTCCTGGGACCCGCGGTAGCTCCGATTGCGCAATTACGAGCACGATTCCGTTTTCGCGTGTTGTTACGATCGGCCGATCGCCGGGCGTTACGCCAAGCAACGGCGGCGGCAATGACCGTGCTGAAGGATCTCGACAATCGCGTCCGTGTCGTGGTGGATGTCGATCCGGTGGGAATGCTCTAGCAGCCCCTTGTGACCCCGCCCCAGTTTGAGGAGGTTGACTCATGGCTCGCACCTACAGTTCGTCTCGTACACACGCCCCGGGTTAAAACCCGGGGCTACACAATCGAAGTCCCCCTTTCGGGGGACTTCGAAGGGCATTCGGATTCGCGATCGTCATTCACGTCCCATGGTTTGCCCGCGACGTGAATGGCGAGATCAAGTCTGATCAGCGATGCGTGCGGACTTCGATTGTATAGAGTGGGGTTTTATCCCCACTCGTTGGTGCGCAACGACAAACCGTTCTGCGTTCTGCTTCTTCAATACAAGAGCGCATTGCGAAGAATTTCAGCGACGTCGCCGCTCCAGACAGCCATTCCATTTTGTACTTTCGGTGGGTACAAATTCACGTCGACACGATTGCGACCTTTGGCCGTGCCACGAATGACGAGCGGCGCCCCCTTCAACCATCGTGCAACAATGGTCCCGCTATTGATTGGCTGAGCCGTCGATTTGCTCGCCATGACATAGGAAAAACTCGTCACTGCTTTCATCAGCGGATTTTGCGGCTCTAACACCATACCAAGGCCGTCATCCACGGGCATGTCGAGAGCCCCGGCCGGATCAGTAATCATGTATTCGCCACCCGGATCGCCAAATCGACCTTGAATTCGCGTACCTGCACCTACGGTCGAAAACAAGGCCAAGACGACGCGACCACCCAGATCGTAATAATCGGCCACGACATCTCCAAGCGCCACAGGATTGCTCAACACTTTATCGGAAACTACAAGCACCGATTGATGCGCCTGCAACTCCATCAGCGTCGGCGTTCCCACCGAAACGTCAAAGATATTGATGGTCGTGAATGCCCCGCCCACCATGAGTTGACTGCGAATATCGTCCGCATAACCCGGTGGCAGCGCCGCCAATATCGCCAACTGCTCCGGCGGACAGCCCTCATTCAGCATACCATCGCAATTTTCATCGAAGAGCGGCGTTCCACAACTGTCCGTCATCGCCGGAAGGACCTGCCCCTCGCACATGCCATACCCAGATCCATCCATCGCGCAAGTGATCGTCCCCTCGCGACACGTGCCCACACCGGAAGTCATCGCCGGCCCCTCGTAACAAGGTAGTTGCGAGCCCGGCGTGCACACCAATCCACCACCAGATCCACCCATACCGCTCGAGGATGACGACGACGATGACGTCGACGATGCTGACGACGACGATGAAGTGCCCCCGGCACCTCCCGTATCCCCGTTCGGCTTGATTTCGCTGGGCGCATTGACCAGAGAACAGCCCGTTGCCAGGCAAAATCCACTAAGAAGAGTCGTCCCGACCAAGAACCAATCTTTGTTCATGCGCCCATCCTACCAGCATTTGTCACGATTTCGGCGGCACCATTTTCGCCGGATCGACACGAACATCTCGTTCCATCTTTCCGAAACGAATGACACTCAGGTCACCACTCTGCTCCTCGATCGTTATCTCGCGAATCGCCCACAACTCGCTGCCCGATCGCATCTCGATGCGCTTCACGTGTTTCTTCACGTCTTCGGCCTTCGGCACAGCTCGCAACGTCACCCCATCTTTGCGACTCGGGACAGTAAGCTCATACCGTGCGCGGAGTTTCTCGAGGTCCCCGCCCAGCAAAATCATCAAATCGCCAAGCACCGCGCCAAACCTCCCGGCTGCCGCTTTGCCCACTTGCGTCGACCCTCGAGGCGTTGCAAAAGAAAAACCTTCCGGTCCAATCCAATATGTCACCGCATCCGGTGGCCGAAGCTCCCAACGCAGTCTGTCAGGAAGAACCATCGTGACTTCCCCGTCACTCTTTACCGTCGTCGCCAAGAGACCAATCGTTCGTTCCTGGACAAACGGCCCCACGAGCGTCTTCAAGCCCGATCGCGCCTTCTTGATGTCAGCCAAGACATCGCTCACTTCATCGGCTCGAGCCGGCGAAGGCATCCCAACCCATGCTCCCGCCAATACCGCAGCTTTCAATACATCTCGTCGAAGCATCAGTTTTCTCCCTGGTGTTGCTCGCCTGCTTTTTTCCACGCTTCGTACGCTGGCGATCGAAATACGGGATCCTCGGGCAATACCACAAGCGGTTCGTTTTGAGGTTCGTATTTCGGGTCAAGCAAACGAGCGAGATCGAAGCGGATGAAACGACCCAGCAAATGCGGGCCTTCACTCACCCACAAAACTCGTTCCGTCGCATCCATGACAACCGAATGCGTCGCAATGAGCGCGTCAATCGTGCGCCGATGCCCAAGCGGCAACTCCGCACCACCAACACCTTGCTTGTCGCGCAACGTCGCCACGACTGCTTCGACGTTGGACCCCGCCGGAAGCTTCGCGAGTAATTCATCGAGGCGCATTCTTCGCGGTCGCGTCGACGTCGTCACTTCAACCCGTTGATTTGCCGGATCCGTCGCCAACGGCCCTTCGAAATGATTCGTGAGCGGCACTTTGCCTCGCCCGCGACGCACATGGATCGGCTCCCCCGGCGCCCGTTCGATGATCGCCACATCCCCCGAAGCATCCACGATCATCAGCAAATGCGACACCATTGCCGGACGATTACGCACGATTTCGATGGCTTCCGCCGTCGTTTTCGCATGCGCCAGCACATCCCGCGTCGTGTGTACCACCGGTTCACCCGTCGACCGGGGTTTTCGTGCCCGCGCTCCATGAACCACCAGCCCCACTCCTTCGGCATTCATTCCGCTAAATGCACCCACAAGGCCCGGCCAAGCTACCGAGGCATAAGGAATTGCATTGTCTTCATGGACGAGAAAAACGGCTTTGCCCGTATCGAAAATACTTCCTGCCTCGAAATCGAAGTTCCGCGCAAGCACAACGTGCCCATTCTGGAATGCACCATCACCCAACGCGAAACTCGTACAACCAATCAATGGCGAATGTTCGAACGACAAAGCAATGTCATACAAGGAATGCAAAAAAATAAATCGATGATACGTCGGCAACGCGCTGTCGTAAGGGTCCGGGAAAAACCCTCGTGCTTCCGCCGCGATTTCTCGACGCCTCATGTCGGGCATGCCCTGATCGACTTGGCGAAATTCAACACGCGACAAATCCATGATGAGCCAACGAAGAGGCGGTATCGGGACAAAATGCTGAAATTGCCCTTGCAATATGCCTTCGTTCTGCACCATATCCGAATACAAAAGCCGCGCGTGCCGATAACCAAGTTCTTCCGGTGTTCCAGTAAGACGAACTTCGAGGATTTCGCCTCGTTTTCGGGCATACGATGAATCGAGTTTTCGGACGCCGTTTTCCGCTTCGACAGGTTCGCCGGACACCGCTGCAATTTGCGGAGGCTGAATGGACGTGGACAAGAGAACGACGACATGCGCAAGAATCGGCAAGGTCAAAAGAATGCCCAGCGCCCACAACGTTTTGCGTCGACGGGCTCGTTTGGCAGCTTCTTTTTGATAAACGCTCCCCCGTGCCGCCACGTCATTGCCTCGTTTCACGACGATCTACGTTTTCGCGTGAAACTCCCGCGACAACAGATTGCGTTGGTCCATCCGGACGAATGGGCGGCGGAAGGTAAACACGTTCGATTCGGACGTCGATCATGGTCTCGACGACGCGTCTTACGATACGCGCTGGATCGCGTACGGCATCGAAATGCGTCACACGTTCGTGCACGGGAGGATAAAACACGTCAATGGGTTCCTCGACAACCGGCATTCCCGCAGCAATCGCGCGCATGATGATTTCTGCCTCGAACGCATACCCGTTGTCACGTCCCCCAAGCGCCAACGTCGCGGCCAATGGATATCGACGCAAACCGCATTGCGTATCCGTCAGGATTTTTCCAGTAAAAATCGACAGGTAAAAGTTGGAAATGCCGTTCGAGATTCGATTGGGACGTGGTGCACCTGCCCGGACCAAGTCGCGAATGCCCAGCACGAGCGCGTTGGGGTCGATCTTGGCCGTGGCGAGTCGCGCTGCTTCCCGCGGCGGATGTTGGGCGTCGGCGTCGAGCGTCACGGCCACATCGAATCCACATTCGAGCGCCGCCGCCATTCCTGTGCGCAACGCTGCTCCTTTGCCTCGGTTTTTCGCATGCGTGAGCACGATGGCGCCTGCCGAACGCGCAAGATCGCCCGTTTCATCTGAGGAACCATCGTCCACGACGAACACGGCGTTTGGCACAGGCCAAAGGTCCCGCGTTTCACGAACGACATCCGCAACGGTGCGTGTGGCTCGATACGCTGGAATGATCGCACAAGGATGCATGCCCGCAACGTACTACCACGCCTCGAAGCACAACGGTAGATACGGACCGCGCTGAAAAACCGCCGAGTGGCACAAAGGTGACGCCGGGTGTAGGCTCGCGCCAATGGATGACCTCGACCCCGAAGCCGTCAAGATTCTCGCGTACCGGGCCAAAGCTGAACTGAGAAAACGGCTTCGAGCGCTGCGCAATACCATTCCTGCAAGCGCGATTGCCGAACGATCGGCGAAAATCCAAGCTCGTCTCGAGCACCTACCGCAGTTTGTCCAAGCCAAACACGTCGCGCTTTTCTGGCCCATCGATGGTCGTAATGAGGTGGACCTGCGCCCGCTTGCCGCAAGGCTCAAAGATCGCGGCGTGTCCATCGCGTTTCCGTCCATTGATCCGGAAACACGCGTCATGACGTTTCGCGTGCCGCCAAACCCCGAAACGATGGAAGAACGAGGTCTCGGATTTGCCGAACCGGCGTACGAAGATCCCGAAGCCACGAACCTCGATGTAATCATCGTGCCCGCATTGGGTGTGGATGCATCGGGCAATCGAATTGGTTACGGAGCTGGATATTACGACCGCACATTGCCGCGATTTTGCCCACCAGCGGTCGCGATTGCCGTTGCGTTCAACTTTCAACTGCTCGTCGAAGTACCTCACACCGAAGGTGACGTCGCCGTGCAACTGGTCGTCACAGACGAACGGGTGTTTGTGTAGAACTCCGCATACGACAACGACCCGAGTTGAAAGGCCGTCTTCAAACGTGCAAACGTCGTTCGTCCCGACACACGGCACGGGGAGTCGCCACCGGAAGCTACACCTTGCGAACGGCGTTCGTCTCGTACACACGCCCGGGTTAAAACCCGAGGCTACACAAGACGAAGTCCCCCGTTCGGGGGACTTCGAATCGGCGTTCAGATATCGTGGTAAGAGACCAATGCTCTGGGTACAGACAGGGGCCAGGCGCAGCGCACGAGCTGTGATCGTGGCGCTGAATGCGGCGACGCGTGCGACAAAGAAGCCGGAAGATTGTGCAAAACCAGCGTTATCCGGACGAAGACTCGTCAAGCTCGAAGAAGTTTCCGAAGACAAACCAGCGACGACACCAACGATAACGTTTGAGCAGCAACAATCACAGAACAAACCTGTAGACGTACGCGTAAACGAGCCATCGAACGGTGTTCGAGTCTCGAGACAAACCCATCAACATGTCGTACACGTCGCAGCCATTTTGTCAAACGAAACCACTCGACGCCCTCGCCGGCACCGACGAACCCGCGCGCATCTTCGACAATGCCTCCGGATTCTTTAGCAACGTATTGGCACGTCGACGTAGTTAACCCGTCATCGGTATGGCCTTCACATCGGCGCCGTGGACGAATCAGCTCGACGCAGGACGTTTGCGCCCTTGCCTTACCTGATCCTATGGTCTAGGGTCTCGCCCTCTTCATTGGCAGGATGCAACCGAGGGTGAAATGGTTACGAGCAGCAGTAGTCTCATTCTTTCGGCGGGAAAATCGACGGTGGGTCAATTGTTTCGTAGCGCTGCCGCAGCATTTCCGAAGCGCATTGCCATTGAAGATCAAGGCACATCATTTACTTATGCCGAGCTGGATCGACGCACCAATTCGCTCGCGAATTTTCTCCTGAGTCGCGGCGTTCAGCCGAATGATCGCATCGCCATTTTGAGTCGAAACAGGCACGAGTATTTCGAGTTACTCCTGGCCGCATCCAAAATCGGCGCGATCGTCGCCGCGCTCAATTGGCGGCTCCTCGGCCCCGAGCTCGAGCATTGCGTGAACCTCGTGGCACCGAAAATGATCTTCGTCACCGACGAGCTGAACGCGGCACTCGAAGGCTTGCACGGGATCCCCTCGGAAAAAGTTATCCTCGAACAGCATTATGAGCAGCGAATCACCGAACATTCGGCGGCATTTCCCAATCTAGAATTCGACCCCGAAACGGGCCTCGTCATTCTTTATACCAGCGGCACGACGGGGCTTCCCAAAGGTGCGCTTATCAGCCACCGCGCCATGATTGCCCGCGGCATGTTGTACAATTTTTTGTTGCAGGTCCCGGACAAGGACAATTTCATCGCTTGGACGCCATTTTACCATATGGTCTCGACCGATCATGGTCTCGCGACTCTTTTGCGCGGCGGAACCGTATGGTGCATCGATGGATATCAACCAGACCGCATGATTTGGTGTTTGGAAAATCTGCACATTCACTGGTTTTTGGTTGTTCCGGGCATGGTCGCGGGCTTCAATGAAGAATTGAAAAAGCGTTCGGTCAAACCCAAAGGCATTCACGTCATTGGCGCCATGGCCGACCTCATCCCACGCGAAGAAATCGCCGAAGCCACTCGACTCCTCCAAGCACCATTTCTCAATACTTTCGGCGCCACGGAAACCGGTTTGCCCCCCGCCACGAACAGCCTCATTCCCATTGGCGAAGCACCCGAAAAATTATCGAAACTTCAATCCCCCTATTGCGATCTGCGCCTTGAAGATCCCGATGGAAACGAGGTTCCCGTAGGGGTTCCCGGCGAAGCGTCCGTTGCTGGCCCAACCCTGTTCAGCGGCTATTGGAACAATGATCAAACCAATTTGGCCGATTTTCGCGGCGGCCGTTTTCATATGGGCGATGTGCTCCGCCGCAATGAAGACGGAACCCTCGATTACGTGGACCGTGTGAAATACATGATCAAATCCGGAGGAGAAAATATCTATCCGGCCGAAATCGAATGCGTCATCACGACCGATCCGCGCATCGAAACTGCCGTCGTGGTGAAAAAGAAAGATGCGAAATGGGGCGAAGTTCCGGTGGTTTTTATCGTAAAACGAGATCCCGCCGTCACCGAGGCCGATGTCCTGGACCTCTGCAAAACATCGCTGGCGAGTTATAAAAAGCCCAAGCAAGTCATCTTTATCGCCGAGGCCGAAATTCCAAGGTCCACCACGGGGAAAATTCAACGGCACCTGCTGGAAAAACAGCTCTGACCACACCAATTCCGTTCTACAACCTCGGCTCGAACGCAAAGCCTTCAAACCCAATACGAAATTGGAAGCCGTCGTTCCGAAGTACCGGCACGAACGCACATCATTCGGACCGCTTAGGAAACATCGTTGAACTGCGCCTTGCTCCATTCAAAGTTCCTGCGCCGCGTTTTTTACAACGGGAAGATCCACTTCGCGCTTGCCCCCATCAGCGTTAAGATAAGCCTCTCGTACTGCACTCTGCAGCTCCGCGCGGGGTTTTAACCCTGACCATTTCTCATTTTTCTCGCTTGTTTTCCAGCCGATAACGAGCCGACGACCCCATGGCGACCGAAGGTTTGTTGCGCCAAACGCGCATGCGCGAACGAGTTCCTTGCGTTTTTCTTTCGGGAACCTATCTGTTGACGATAGGTTTGGAAGATGCAACGAGGAGCGTATTTTGTGCCGGAACTTGCCGCCAGAAATGGGATGAATGATGAGGGTCTTGGATGAGGGCCAACGTCAGATCTTCGTCAAAACGTCGGGTGGGGCGTTCGTTTCTGTCTCGCCAAACGCATTCAACTCACAAACAACTCATCCGCAGATGCCGCTGTGACCGCTCGATCGTGCCACTCATGCAGCGTGTCGATGTTCGTGCAGCTTTCGATGCGGGCCAAATCTTCCGGACGAACCTCCAACGTTCGCACCCGCAAAATTCGCTTGACGGAATCCCGAGCCTCGTGTAAGGCCGTCGTGAACTTCGTCTCGGCCACAGCGTTCTTAACTGCCTCTTCCACGCTCTGACGCGTGATTTCTTCCTTCACGGCCGGATAACAATTCATGTACAACACGAGCAGCGACTCGAGATTGTCGTCGTCTTCGTGGTTGCGCGTGTGCGGGTCGGGGACCAGATCCAGTGGCGCCATACGCAGCGAACGTAGCAGGTCCGTGAGCAGCGGCCAAGCTTTTTTTTCCGCCAACCAGTCCAAGAACTCCCGCAACGCTCGCCCCGTTCGCGATACCAAAAACGGAATGAGTTCGTCCGTCAAAGGCAACTCGTTCGACGCTATCCACAATGCCGTAAAATCCTCACGCAAAAACCGGTAACACCCCGGCGCAAGCCGCTCGATTTTGTATCGCTCCGCTGCCCACGCCGGCATGTACGCCGATACGAGCCAAATCGTTTGTCGCCCCGTCCAAGGTTCCTTGCCCGGAGTTCGCTCTTCCAAACGCATCACCTCCAACGCCTGACGCCGCAGTAAGGTTCGTCCAACCGCAATCAGACCGACGTGATCTCCCTGCATCTTGATTTCAACCAAAATCTCCACCGGCTCCGGAACCAAACACCACGGCGCGGCAAGTTCGCAAAGACGAACGGCATCTCGAATCACCAACATGCCATCCCCTTGCACGTGCACCAGCGGAATCTCCGGCGCTTCCTTCCACGACGCCGCACCGTGCGTGCTTTCCTCCGTACGCGTTGCAAAAAGTCGTTTGGCTAGAAGATCCGGTTTGCCCATGACGTCCCGCGGCCTAGCATGACGTTTGGCACGGCGCGAGGAAAAACTTCGCGCAAAATGTATGAAATAGTTCGTCCGAGTCTACTTCTGGGCGAATTGGGGTTTGGCGCGTTTAGCTCGAGGTTCGGCCGGAGCAACACCGTCGAACAACCACGCATCCTGGATCAAATGCCTCGATTCGCCCAACGACAAACCTCCCAATCGATCCACACTTGAATCCTGTATGGCTTGACGAACCCGTTGCTCCAGAATCGATGCTGCATCACGTTCGTCACCGCTATCGCACCCTACCATGAGGCGTGCATGGATCACCCATTGCGGAAGGACGGGCATTCTCCTTGGTGGGACGCGTGTGCCTAGGTTTCGCGAATCGAGTTGGTCGGCCGAAGCTGACTACGCTTTTTTGGGGGGCGATTTTTTTCGTGCCTCACGCCGGGCTTTTCGCTGAGCCTCGCGACGTTCAACTCGCTCGCGAATGTGTACTTCGACTTCCGTGTCGATGACCTTTTCGAGCTTGTTGTAAAACGCAAGACCGTAGTCCCACGGCACGTCCCTGGGAAAACCAGTAAAGTTCTCTTTGAGCCCTTCCCAGCGAAGAGGAATGCCGGTCCGTCCGAGAAGCTGTCGAATGCCGATGAGCGCATTTTGCAGCGCTGCCATGGAATCGATGCTCTTCCCATAGTGGATCGAGTCATCACCTAGCCCCTCAAACATGAAGGGACATCGCCAATTGGTGTATGGATGGTCGATTTCGGGTGTGCCAATGCGTACCACGACAATGCCCCCGACAGCATCACGCCGTTCGAGCCGACGCTCGGCGATCCAGGGGGAGCCTTTCGTTTTTTGGGCGTTCTTTGCTGCTTTTGATGCGACCATAAACAATATGCCTCAATTCACGAACCATGAGTTACACAGGTTTCGTTTCTCGGTTTCGGTGCTATTCATGTGTTGCCAGCATAGAGCCGCCCTTACACCACTTAGCGATTGACACATTGCTTCCCAAAGATATGGACCACCCGCGGCAGCGTCGTAGCAGCGACTCTTGGTGAGCCTTGGCCTCCACCTTTTTGCCGCCTCCAAAACGTCCTCCGCCACCTTATCGACGACTTTCACGGTCGCGGCAAACAAGATCGTGATCGCCCCGGCTTCCAGAATAATTTCGCCCACTTCCACCACGACAACCACGACCACCACGGGGTTGCCTACGAACGAACGTTGTTCCGCCGTGAGTTTGTCTGTCGAAGCCGATGGCGTGGGCCGCATATTGAAAACCGACGCTGGAATCGCCATATCCCGCAATGCAATGCGCATACACGCCGCCAAATCCGGAGCAGTATCAGGTATTTCTGGAATCTCGACGCCTCGTGTGACGCCGTCCGTATCCACCTTGACGACTGGGTTGAAGTTGTACCGTCCGGGTTCGAGCTGCCCACCATATTCGGCAGTGCATGCTTGTATTCTCTCGACCGTAATGGCCGGTAAAACTCGAGAATTAGCCGGCGAAACCTCGCGCACAATAACGCCCCCACACCCCGCCAAACCCAAACCCATCACCACGCCGAGCGAGCGCACGAATCGAACCATGAGAACCTCCCGTTTCTCGGAAGAGTGCCAGGGCCATCCTCGAGCGGGCAAATTTTCTGCAATGTATCATTCTCCCGAGCCTTCAGGACGCAAAAGCAATTCCGGTCCGGCTGCTCGATGAATTGCGCCGTCGACACCGCCGCCCCCAAGGAGTGACGAGTTGGCGGCATTTACGATGGCATCGACGGCCAAGGTGGTGATATCGGCTCGAATCGCACGCAATGCAGTAGGCATAAGGAGTTTTGGGGCTGGGTGGAAATCCGCGTATCGGCGTCATTTACACAATATTTTGAGCGCGGCAATGAGATTTCCACGCCAACCCGACGTCGGCGTTCAGATGACTCGAGTGTTCGGTGGTTCGTATTTTGAGGCTTGGGAGCGAATCGCCGGAACCGAGCGTCACGATTCGAGAGAACCGCAACCTATTGATTTCCTGTACAGGCTCCAGGCGGGGTGACGACAAATCTGATAACCACAACCCGGTCAAATCACGAAATTTTTCGACACAGATCGATTTTTGGATGCCTGTATTCATTTGGCCTGCGGGTCGCATGCCAAGAGACAGTCAACCAATGCAGAGCAATCCACTTCTTCCAAACAACTTCCGAAGAGGCCAAATTGATTACACGTGTCGCCGAGCGAATCTTGGACGCATGGCAGACAGGCATCACTGGGCGGCTCTTTTCGACCACAAACACTCTTTGTGCAGTTATTGTCGCAGGTTTCACACACACAAATAGCCATCACATTTTGATAGGATTTGAGTCCAAGTGGGTGCTGCTGTTCGCATCCAGCAGCACACGAATTGGACACAGCATTGTCTCCCTCGCCATCTTGCACAATGGTTTTGCACGCAATGAGCCACATGGGAAAGAGCACGATTGCACAAACGGTTCGAGTTTCTCTGGAAATACGCATTGAATCACTCACTGGTTGAGGTTGGCAGGCACATTGACGAAGGTGGGCGGTTGCATGCTTGGGGTTTTAGCACACACACTTCTCTGCCCGAACTGCTGAAAATGACAGTTTTTGGAAGCGTGCCTCCCGTCGCAAGTAGGTCAAGGCAGGTCTTGACCGCACTCGCCTCTGCGCGCGCAGAGCGTGCCTCATTTTCCCTTTCCCGAGCGTATTCCCTTGTTGCGCCGGACGACCAGCGCCAGAAACCCCAATGATAATGTGGCGAGCGCCGGCGAATGCAGTGGCATCGCGCGAGGTCGCCGTGAGGAAACCAACGCGACCGCGGAGACCCCTTGTTGCCGCTCGATCGCCGCGTTTCCACCCATTCCGCCACTTCCAGCACCGCCGGTATTCATTGCACCTCCGGAGCCGCCAGTGCTCCCTCCGGCGCCCCCAGTGGCGACTCCTCCCGCCGCGCTCGAGCTCTCCTCCGCGCTCCAGCCGCCAAAGCCAAGGTTGCCATCATCGCCGCCGCCGTCTCCGGCATCTGCGGGCGGGACAACGTCCTCTTCATCATATTCGAAGGCGCGCCCTGGGCCGCGCCCGCAACAGTAACCAGGCTGGACCATGGCACATTCCGCTGGCGAAAGGCCGCTCTCCGCGATCCACTCGTCGAGCCCTTCAGCGCTCATCGCGTCGATAGCGAGCAAATTCTGTGTGGCTGCGATGTGCTCCGCCATCGCAACGTGACCAGAATCGATGAGCAACTGGGCGACCGCGCATGTCGTACCCGCACGATCAATGAAATGAGGCACGAGCAGACCGGGAAAGTCTTCGTTCTGCGGAAAGGCCCCGCGCTCCGCGTATACGCGCAAGCGATCGAGCGTGCGCACTCGCGCCGTTCGAGCGCGCGGCGTGAGCCCGGAGACGTCCCGATGCGACAATCGGCGCAAGACGTCGTCGAAGTGACGGCGCACACGCCATCCGGGATCACCAGCCTCCGCATCAAAGGAAATCTGCGTTCGGACGTAAAGATGTGATTGTCGTGGCATGCCCATGGTTTACTCCCTCTGCTCAACGAATTCGTTGCTGGGTTGAAGCGGCGGCTCGGCTTTGTACCAGTCGCCTTCCGGGCTCTTGCACGTGTGGCAATAGCGCATCGTCAGTGTGCCACGGCAGTCCCTCGAGACACAAGCGTCGCGTGCCGAGGATGCGTCACTCGCGGGACATCAGGCCATCACACTTGATCCGATTACG
>JBGAOI010000579.1:0-5138 GCA_044221885.1 Polyangium sp. (in: bacteria) | reverse complement strand
CGTCGTGGAAATCTGCATCGTTCGATCTGCATGGATGTCAAATCGAAAAATAGCGGCCCCTCCGGATCCACCCAATGGCCCACATTGCAAAGCGATGTCCCCATTCTGAAGTATGGGAGTATTCGGATCACATTCCAACAATCGAAGACAATTGTCGCCGGCAAAGCCAGGATCCGCCTGACGCCAATCGGCGAGGGCATCGTCCAGACGAATCCCGATCTCCTGCTCGAAAATGGTTTCGATTTCGGCTCGTTTTGCCGTCCAGGGTGTGTGCGCGTAAAATGACAGAAACTTCTCCACGCCGAAGGTATCGATCAGATAACGCACGAAGTTTGCCGCCGGACCGTATGCAGCATACCCGTTGGTTTCTTGCCAATGTACGAACGGTTCACTTTCGACTAAGTCCTCAAGGGGAGCCGACGTATCGATCGTTCCGTCGGTATCCCAGGGCGCGGTGCAGCCAAGGAGTTCGGCAATTCCTTCGACAAAAACCAACGGAGGCAAACCCACAAGAAATGCGTTGGCATGCGCAATTTCGTGAGGATGAATAGGTTCGTATGTATAAATGGTTGTATCAAAGGTGCACCCGTGCGCGTCAGCACAGCCAACCGACTCCATTGTCCGCAAATCGGCAACAAGATGGTATTGTATTTTTTGCCCAGCAGGCAGCCGGGCACCAAAAAAATTCGCATATGCCTCGTAATACCGTTCGAGCCACTCATCCGCACCATCGCATGGCGGCTCCACTCCCGGTTCGATGTAGTAATCAAAATGGTCCGTGCTGAAGAGTTTTTCAAAGACGGGTTGATCCGTGCAACCGCAAAGGGTGCTCAATGAAATAATGACAATCACTTTGGCGAATTGTCGAAGTTGGGACATGGCGTTTGCGTTCCTTATGAATTGGTGTGAACGGTTTGTCCAACGCCTCAATTGGATGCTGGACAAACCATTTTGCGGTTTACTCTTTGGCGAACGTCATACAAGTCATGGACACTCGGCCAAATGCTGTTGCGATGCATCCACCAAGATGTGTTCGAAGCCAATGGCTGTTACGCCATTCAGGGTTGCGAGCGGGACCGGAAGAATCAGCGTATCGTCGCCCGCGCCGCCGTTCAGCAGCTTGTTCGAATCCAATTCGCAGACGTTATAGAAGATGACTGTATCATCACCACTACCGGCTCGAATCGTGTCTCGACCCGCGCCCGGGTAAATCGTGTCGTTACCGCCATCACACGTCACCAGGTCGTTGCCAGGGCCGGCGAAAATGCGCGACGTTGGTCCGAATGCGAGGTGAATTTTGTCGTTGCCGGTGCCACCGCTGATCACGACGGTTCCATTGCCGTTGTAGGTGATGTCGTCGTCACCATCGCCACCGACGATCACGTCATCGCCGCCTTGACTTGTGAGTTTGTCATCGCCCAGTCCGCCGGAAATGAAATCGGTATACGCGCCCGATTGCAGTCGATCCTTTGCGCCATAACCGAACATGCAGTACCCCGTCGTGGCGTTGGGGTCGAGCTTGCTATCGGCAGCCGGGGTCCCCTCATAAAGCACCTGTGTCGGTCCACAACACGTCACATCGGCGTCGCTAGAAATCGTAATGGTCTGCTCGAAGGTGGAAGTTCCGCCGTCCGTGGAAGCGGTCCAAACGACGATAGCGTTGCCGGCAGGTAATGCGACTGCACCGGTGATCGTGTCAATGGGAATGGGGTTGACAAGGACCACGCCATTGATTTCAACAATTTCGCCGCTAATCTCGGCCGCTGCCGCGGAGCATAGATCCACCACGTTGGGCGTTGAAAGCAGGACCAACCCCGGCGTACATGCCGCAACAGTCACCGATGACGGCGCATCGAATACCGGTGGTGCGTCATGAACAACCGTCACCGTGGTGTCTGCCGAATCGAATTTGCCGGTTGTGTCAATTGCCTTGCCCGTCACCGTGTGTGTGCCCACGCCAAACTCGGTGCTGAGCGTGAGTCCAGTTCCCAATGACGTATCTCCTTCATACCAGGCGACCGTCTGAAGATTGCCATCGGGATCGGAGCTCGAGCTGCCATCAAGCAATACTGAACCAGTGCCGGTCAACGGATTGCAAGAAATGGTTTCACTGGGTCCAACAACCGCGATCGGCGGTCGCGCTGTCACCATACCCGACAGATTGAGCGAGAGCGAAAGGCTTCCGCCTAATTGGGTGAATTGCCCCAATAGGCCAAACTCTGCGGTACTCGGCACATAGATACCAAACAGGTCCTCATTGGTGTCCGGGACAAAAAGAAGGGACTGCAGACTTCCATTCAAGGAGCCATTCACGACCAGTTGAACCTGCGAACTTGGAATCGTGAAACTTCGACCCGACTGCGTTCCGGGTTGGTCCCCGTGATTGTAAATGATCACATTCGTGACCTCGAACGTACCAAATGGAGACGGAACAACAAAATCGTTCGGCAGCAGGAAGATGCGATGGAAAGTGATTGGGCACGTGCCACTCTCACAGCCCCCAGTAAACGCCACATCGCCTGCGCTGCCAATCTCGATGGGTGGATCGGATCCATAAGTGAGGCTGGAAATGCTGTCATCACGGTCGAACACGGCAACATTCGCATTCGCCGTCTCAGGTGACTCATGATAGTTCGGCGTTGGGGGCGGGATTGCCGCACCACCTCCGGCGCCGCCCCCACCAGAGCCAGCTCCACCATCGACGCCGCCATCAGGGTTTTCGACCACACAAAGATTCGGCACGGGCTGAGGATCTTTAAGCTCCCAACTGTCTTCGCCGAGGGTAACGCAATCAACTCCCACGCAACCGCTTGCGCATGTCTCGCCCACATTTGATGGATCGGCGCAAACGAACGCGTTACGGACAACCAATTGCCCATCGGCGCTTGGGCATGTACATCCACAGACATAATAAAGAGACCCTTCGATGACGCCTGGCTTTATGGGCTTTACGTCATCACCCCGTCCCCATTAGCATCACGGATACCACCGCACTGCTGCGTAACACATTCCATCCAAACGCTCCGAGTTTTCTTCCGTTCATGACGTCACCTCATGTTGAAGTTCGAGGCGAATCTAGAAAATTGTGCGCATGAATTGTAAAAAAATACAATTATTTGGCGATGTCGCGAGATTTGCGAGATTAGACGCAAACTGGACAAACAGGCTTGACGACGCGTGCTGCGTGTGCGTTCACCAGCAGTGTTGCGTCATGCTTTAGGTGAAGCCAGTACTGTTCTCACGCCGACAAACGTCAAAAAAGTGCGGAAAATTGACAACCAGGCGATTCTTCGCATGCTGAGCGTTCGTGGCTTTGCTGCATGGTCTGGTGTGCCACTTCACGTACGAGATGTCGGATTGTGACCACTTCGGTTTGACCACAAGGCGCGCGGATGCTCACAACAAGCGACGTTTGTCAACATGTTGACGATTTTGCTCGGAAAGGGTTGTGTGGAGGTTCCTATGTCGTCGACCAAGGCGTCATCAAGGTGGCGATGGTCGACAACATAGGTCTGTCGACGCTGACGCGACTTGCGAAAATTCGGGGTCGAGGACGATATCGACGATGAGCAAATCGTTACGGTGAGGTGGTGGGCATGGGGAGATTTGAAACCTTCACCCCCCGCTTTTCCTTTTGCGACGGTTTTTCGGAAAGTACCTCTCGGCGCCGGCTTTTCCTTCGTCAGCCATGAGCGTGCCGTACACTTTTGTTAGCAGCACATCCCAAGCTTCTTCGGCGCTTGCCAATCGCGTTGCGGCAATCGCTTCATTGCCGAGCGCAGTATTAACCGCATCCGTAGCCAATTGAAAAGCGGCAATGCCCGCATTGAATGCCGGGACGGCCGTTTTGCGTACTTCGTCGTTCGCGTCGAGGAATTCATTCAAGCGGGAAACCAATTGCCCATAACGAACAACTTCCTGGTCGAGCGGTGCGGCGGTATAATAATCGATGCCTTCAGGGAAAATCTGCGTATAAGGCGCATTGCGCATCGCATCGGCGCTTCGTCCGGCGAGTTTGGCGCGGTTATCCTTGGCCAAATCGTCGAGGTCATCGTCGGCGCCGTCGCGATCGGCACGAGCTTCTTGCACGGGCCTGTTGGCATCTTCCCATTCGCGCCCTCGTTGCAGCACAAGTGCTGTGCCCGCGTCTACATCTGCGGCGAGCGTAAGTCGTTTGGCGCGTCGTAACCGTCGTGCGACATACCCGCCAACGCGAACACGTTCGGCAGGAGCGGCATCGGAATCAGGTAATTGCATGTAGCAAAATGCTCCTTTCCACGGACGCCAGCACAGTAACACAACGTACGCCGCGGACGCAACAGGAAGTGAACAGAAATTGTCAAAGTCGCGTATCGGAGGGGAAAAAGGCGATCCGGTCGTGTCAGGGTCGCGTATCGGAGGTCGGAAAGGCGATCCGGCAATATCGGGGTCGTGTATCGGAGGCCAAAAAGGCGATTCGGCAATGTCGGGGTCGCGTATCGGAGGTCGGAAAGGCGATCCGGCCGTGCCGGGGTGGCGTAATGGAGCTGGAAAAGGCGATCCGGCGTGGGAGGGATTACGATTGGGTGGGTCGGTTGACCTTGCTGCGCCATTCTGTTCTTCTCGCTGTTGACCTCTCGCCGAGGGCGTTGCCCATGAACCTGTGGCGAATGATTCAGCCTTGCGTGGTGGTTGTTTTCGTCGCCCTTCAGTCGGTGACGTGGACGAACATGGTGACAGGGTTTGCCGTTGCAAACGTGGTTGCCGTGGCGACGGTGGGATGTGCGGCCACGCCCATTGCGCAACGATATCCGCAGGCGCGCGTGGAAAAAGTCTGCGTGCGTCCTCCCGGTATCGAGCCCGAGGCGGCGCATTGGGTGTATGCAGACTCGGGTGCGGTGGTGTCGAGTGAGCATCCGGAGGTATTCGATCGCATTGCGCGGGAGGCGAATCGCGCACAAGTCCGTAGAATTGCGAGCCGCCAAAATTGAAACCGCACGCGGTGATTTGTGGGGCGGGGGAATTGAATGAGGTTCCGGTGATTTGCGCGCAAGGGAATTGAAAACGCATGCGGTGATTTGGACGTTCGCTCCGCGCCCTAACAAGGGCGCTCCGCGAAGAGTTTTGTTCTCGATGGGGGGCTTCGCTCCCTGACCGCC
>JBGAOI010000578.1:0-5155 GCA_044221885.1 Polyangium sp. (in: bacteria) | reverse complement strand
CGGCGGGTCTCCCCACAACGACCGAATGGCTTCTCCTGGCGGCGCGAGAATGCTCGTTGACGCCAATTCCATCGCCATTGGGGAAAACCTTTGCCGAAATCATCGTCGAATTGGATGCGACCGTCGCGACAAACGGCAACTCGCCGCCGTCACCCATTTCCGACTATGGCTGCGGTGCATTCGCTGCGGCCGTCATGACTGAAACCAACGCCGAGCATGCTTTTGCAGGCGGTCACGCCCTGGGCAAACTCACGCGCATCACGCTCGAGATCATGCTCGCTTGTCGGTCATCGACACCTTTGTTCGCTCCAGTCCTTTTGCAGTCCATCTTTGCGTTGGAGCCGGAACTCGCGGCACACCTTCGCCTTGCTGTAGCGATGGCCTGCAAACCCGTCCCAGACAAACTAGCGCTGATGTCATTCCTGGGGCGGAGCGAGGTCCGTTCGCGGCTGAGTGCAACATGCGCAACGTGGTTTGACGACGCTTCCCGAGCCATGGATTGTCTCGGAACGAATGTTCGTACCGCGTTTTCGCAAGCAACGTTGGAGGCCGTCGAACGGAAGACGAAAAGCTTGGCTTTTTTTGGTTTGGCGAAGCCTCCTTCGTTGGCCAAGGAGCTCGATCGCTCGATTGACTTGGCAGTTGCGGCCTTGCTCGATGATCCAGACCTGCGGGAATCGTGGGAGGTTCAGCGTTGGGGAGGCCCATTTCCTCGCACGTGCGTTGCCCGCGTGTTTCCAGTTGGACTGTGCATGCTCGCGCTGGCAACGGCATCCATCGACATCTCATCGACCACAAGGGCGCTTCTGTCGCTGCGGTGCGTCGATGGATATAGATATTTTGAAGGTTTTGACGGAATTCCTCCGGATACGGACCTTCTTGGAATTGTTTTACAACTCGTTTCCCGCATCCCTTTCGATGCCGAACTTGCCACATCGCTGGTTTGGCCGGTCGAACTTAAGGACGCCCCGCACTGGCAAGGTGCACGGTGCCTCGCCGTTGCAGCCAACTGCGTCATCGGTTTGCTCGAAGCGGGCGTTGCCGTTCCTGAAGGGTTCGTCGATCGAGCTGTGGGATGGATCGTCCGCACATGGCGCAAGGATGGAATGCGCGCGGTCTTTTTTTATGACCTGCCCTATACGCAACTCGTGCTCGCAAGACTGCTGGAAGTTGGCGCGCCACGACTACAAGACCCATCCGTCCATGACGAACTCGAGGCCATTGTCAACGACGCCGAAGCCTCCATTCTTGCGTCACGCCAGTGGGATGGTGGTTTCGGGAGTGTTCTGCAAACGGCGTGTAACCTCGCCGTGTTGTCGATTCGAACCATCTCGCCGTTCGATCCGTGGCCTACGATCGCGTTTCTGGCGTCACGACAAACGCATGATGGCCTTTGGTCCGCCGAGCCGCTGTATCCGGTTCCAGGCAAGGATCATGCTCCGGCAGCCCATGGCGCACGCCCGATCACCACAGCGCTTTGCCTCTACGCGCTCGCACGTGCCCGGGATCGATTGCGTCGCAACGCGCTCGCCTGATTACCCACCCTGCCGAAGGAGCAACCGTTGCAGCGTGAGCAACGAGGTTTGTCGGGCAAGTACGTCCAGCCATGCGATGCGCTCCGACGTGAACGCGTCAAAGCCCAACATGCCCATCGAATGCGCAGCGTCTACCGATCGCCGGTGTTCATTCGTGGCCTGAGCGATGGCGTTCGCCAGAAGGTGCCCCTCGTAGAGCGCCGCGCGCAGCTTTTCGAGCACCTGAGCCTTGGCGGCGTCATTTTCCACCTGACCCAGCACATCGAGTTCGCTTTGCGTCACGCCGGTTGACGCAAGAAGCCACGTTCGCTGCCCTGCACGGGCATCACGGGGCCAACCCAGAACATCATTGGCGATCCCATAAGCAATTCCTAACCGATGAACGAGGGTGCAGATGTGCTGCTCCAGGTCGAGTCGGCCGGCGAGAGCGGCAACAACGAGCATCGGAACGCGTGCAAACGCGACCTTGTCTGCGTGTTCTTCAAACTGTTCGAGCGCGTAGGGTTTGTCTTGATGGACGGTTTGTTGCTCCGCAAGCGTCAGACGCGAGAAGTCCGTGATGGCTCGATCGATGCTTGACCAAACCTCGGGCGCACTCCCACGAAGTGCTTCGACGTACTCCGTGATCATCCCAGAAAAACAGGTATTTCCGAAGAGCAGCAGGTTTGGATCCGTGCGCCCTGGTTCGTCGATGAGATCGTCTTGGATGCGAATGGCGATGTAGCCCTGAATCGTGCCTGCGAGGATGTGGACAAGAACGCTCGACATGCTCGCGGGGATGTCGCCCTGTGCCACCAAGCCATCGAACAACCATAGAGGCATGTAAAGAAGTGGCGGTGCAAGTGGCGAGGAAAAGTAGGAGCGATGCGAGTGCGTGTCCGTTGCGACAGCGTCTAGAAATGCCGTTGCGAGTCCGCGCAGGGGATTCGGCAACGAGGTGAACCGTCGCTCACAACGATCCCAGGCACCATCCACAACTGCCTGCTTGGCAATGTAGCTGGGAAAGGGATCATAACTGGGCGGATTCATATGAACGTTGTGGATGCTGGAATGATCGAAGCGGGGGTCGAATCAAGCTCAGCGTCCGTTGGCATAATCGCGAACACTTCGAGAGGCTCGGGTTTGCCCCGGATACGCAATGGCCCGAGTTGCCGGGTTTTGAAAGTATCTTGAATGGCGCTGTGCGTGGAGGCGGACACGAGGATTTGCGTCCGCGTTTCCTTGTTCAAAGCTTCGAGTCGTGCCGCAAGATTCACGGTGTCACCAATCACGGTGTATTCGTGACGTTGCGATGAGCCGATGTTGCCCGCGACAACCGGACCCGTGTTGATGCCGACGCCAATATCGAGTCGCAGCATGCCCTTTGCTTCGAGCTCTCGATTCATCGTCTGCAACGCTTCGAGCATCTGGAGAGCTGTGCGAACAGCGCGTTCTTCCGGTTTCTCAATCGCGTACGGCACTCCGAAAAGCGCCATCAAGCCATCTCCCAAGAATTTGTCCAGCGTTCCGCCATTCTTGAAGATGATGTCGACCATGGTCGAGAAGTAGCGGTTCAGAAGCTCGACGATCTGCTCGGGTTGCATGACGGTCGACAGTTGGGTGAAGTTGCGGATGTCGGCGAAAAGCACGGTCGCCGTCATCCGCTGCCCGCCTTGGCCAAGGCTTTGCGGGTTGTTCAACACGAGGTCGACAACGTCTTTCGAGAAGTACTTGGCGAGTCGATCGCGGTCTTGCAACAGTCGCTCGCGACCGAGCGAATCCGCGGCCGATTGCAGAATCAGTTTGCGTGAATTCGAGGCAATGACGGCTGCGAACACACCACCCATCGACGTGAAAACAATGGTGTAGATGATGTCGTCGAGACACAGGCCGTCACCCAAGTAGACCGAGTGGTCCACGAGGGGAGCCTGGGAAATCTTGAGGGCGATCGGCAGGAATATCGCGTTGTAAACGGCGACGAGCGCTGCTGAGTAGAGGCAAGCCGGAACACTATATCGCAATCCGGACATGACCGCGAACAGAGCAATGACAACCCAGGTGAGCGGGGTCCGATAGACTTCGTAGACGCCAGAGTGGTTGTAGAGAGACGCGATGATGCCAATCTGCACGACCGTGAGATCGACCGTGATGGATAGGTACTTGAGCCACCGAAAGTAGCGATCTCGCTGCCGCAACACGAAGAGAAGGATGCCCGCATAAGCGAGCCATCCGGCCATCAGGACGATATAGATCATTCTCGATGTCGGCGTTTGCGCATCGGGAGTGACAAAGGCGATTGCCGGGAGCGTGAGGCCCGAGAAGACAAACCTCACGTAGTTGACAAGCCGTTCGGCTGCCATCTCTTGCTTTTCGAGAATGGCGCGAATCTCATCGGAGAGCCGCTGCCGCGTCTTGAGTCGTTCTGTTATGCGGTCGAGCACGGCATGTCCTGACGATCCAGCGAGAGGACCCGATGGGACAAGGAAAGGCGCCCCGCGTCAAGTGTGACGTTCATCCAACGCGATCATGACGAACTCTACGCCTTCTCCGACAGTGTGTCGTGAACGACCGGGCGGTTGCACGCGTTTGTCAAGCAACTCGCGTGCACCCCACTCACCAAACCTCGTGCAAGTCAAGCCGTGCGTTCCAGAAACGCCTCCAGTGATCACCCGCATGACCTCCGCGACGCCCCAAGGTTGGCCCTCGTTTGTCCGGTCAATCTCTTCTCCGACCATCTCGCGGCCGGAATCACCCATTGTTCGTTTTCGCCTCGCCCTCGGCCGATGGCAATGGCGGCAACGTCGTCGGATCTGTTCCGGGTGAAACCATATAAATCTCGAATGTCGGAGGATAAACGTCCGTTTTCTCCTCCACCCGCGCATCTCCATGCACGGGTCGAAGTATCCGCGTCTTCCGAATCCGATATCCGCGAATACCCTTTTGCTTGACGATCGTTTTTCCTTCCGCGAGCCCGGGATTCTCTTCGACCTTGCGTTGATAAGGTGAAACGCCAACGGTCGCCGTCGTCCATTCCACCGCATCCGTCGCGCCATTGCCGCGAATTTCCATCGTCAGCGTCCCTTTGTCCGCGACGGCATGCAAAACTACGGGAAATGGATAAGGATTGCGAATTTTCAAATCTACGTGCGGATAAACAACCGTCGCATCGAGGCCCATCGGAATGTAACCGCTCGGCCTGGAATGATTGATTCGATCCACCACGTCGAATCCTCCCATGTACGCTGCTGCATGTAGCGTACTCGCAACCTGACATGTGCCCCCGCCAATGCCTTCACGCATTTCGCCTTTGTAGATCTCGGGTGCCGTCGTAAAACCATTGTCCGTGCTGCGTGGCCCGACTTCGGCATTAAAACTCATCATTTCATTCGGCAAAAGCACCACGCCATCCACGCCCGCCGCTGCTCGCGCCACGTTCTGCGCTCGGCCAGCTTGGCCTCCGACAAACCCAAAGCGTGTTGTATACGTGGACAAAATCTTCGATTGATCAATGGTTGCGACAACCGCCGCCGATGCTCGCGGCGCAATCTCGAACATCGGAATCACGACGTTCGCATCCGACGCTTCGGCCGACTTTTCAATCAATGATGCGATTGCATAAACATCCACATATCGTCCAGAAA
>JBGAOI010000577.1:0-5158 GCA_044221885.1 Polyangium sp. (in: bacteria) | reverse complement strand
GTTTTTGAGGGCCCGTGGTTTGGCGTGAATGATCGTATCGACAACGAGGAGAAAAGAGCATGTTCATGATGGACTATTTGAAAAATGCGTTGCTCGTGGGGACGGTGTTTGTTGTCGTCGCAACGGGATGCGAAACCTCGGTCGAGTACCAGCCCGTAGCGCAGGGGGGCGCAGGCGGAATGTTGACGGTCAGCAGCAGTAGCTCCAATGGTGGGACAGGCATCGGCGGGCAAGTCACCGTGGGGACTGTCGCGAGCGCATCCAGTGGATTTGGCGGTTTTGGTGGCAGTTTGCCCGGGTGCCTACCGGGCAAACCCATTTCGTTTGCCGTGGACCAGATGTTTCTCGGCGATACGGACTTTAATGGAACTCCGAATCCGACCAATGGTTGGAAAAATTTTGGGTTCAACCTGGACAATCGTACATCGACCAAAACATCAACAGATCTCTGCAAACCAGCCGCCGGGGGATCGCCCTCCGCCGTTTTTCCTGATGGAAACAATGGCATCGACAATTCGTTTGGGAAAAACGTTTTGCCGATGCTTCTCGGGTTGGCTTCCGACTTGACCTTCATGAACAACGAAGCCATCGCTAACGGAGAATACACGTACCTATGGTCATTGCGTGATGGCGACGGACAAGAATGTTCGACGACAAGTTCGTTCTTTTTGGGCGGTATGCTCGGACAACCGCCGAAATTCGACGGTTCGGATCTTTGGCCCGTGGATGCTTCGTCCTTGTTCGATCCAATGGATCCGAATTCCGCCAAGTGCACGTTTTTCGATACGCGTATTCAGGGAAATTTCGCAGGAGCGTTACCTCCGGCGCCGTTTGATGTCATTCTCAAGTTTGGCGGTGGCAAGATGCTGATTCCTTTGCATCTGTCGATCATGACGGTCGAGTTCAGTCCGGATCGTTCGAGCGTTCTTCGTGGAACGTTGGGCGGCGTCATATCGACTGAGGAACTCGTTAAAAGCATCACGAAAGTTGCAGCATCGTTCGATACGAGTTTTTGCGACCCGAGCAGCCCGACGCTCCAGAGCATTTTGAATCAAATTCGCCAAGCGTCAGACATCATCATGGACGGGTCGCAGGATCCTTCTCAAGTCTGCAATGGCATTTCGATCGGGCTTGGATTTACGATGAAACCCGTACGCATTGAGGGCGTGACGTTTCCACCGCCGGATGTGGATCCGTGTGTGCCGTAGCTGCGTGAATAAGCGACCTAGCGCCTCACTCTGACAATCAGTGGCGTGCGTTGTCCGTCATCACTTTTTTCCACTTTGGCCGTGGTTTCTTACGGAAAAACGCCAATGGCAAGTTCGCATCGTGGCCCAAGAGCAATCCGTGAAACGGCCGACGCAGACTCGGTCATCGCTCCCGACGGCGATCCACCGCCATAATCGGGCGAATTGGGCGGCGCGGACGATGCACCGTCACACGCTATGACAAACAGTAACCGCAACGACGTGAGCACGGGGATGCGTGTTTTGAGGTTCCGACGCTGGGGCCTATGCAGATCTCTCCGAGAAGCCGATGAATAACGACGACCGCTCGACGGAGCTTACAACGCTTCGTGTCTCGATGGATAAGTGGTTGCGTCTTGGGCAGCCAGTGAGCGTGGATTCGAAAGGAGCAACTTATTCGCTTTTGCCGCAATTAATTATTATTTGCACGTGTGCAAATTCATTTCATCTCTCGTGCGGACGCGCTACGAGAGCCTATGCAAAGGAAAGCTTTCTCCTTCCGTTTCTATGCTGGCTGCGCGCTCATCTTCGGATCCATCGCGTCCAGCTCCACGGCATTCGCCGCAACGTATGAGGTTGGTCCGGGCAAGGCCTATCCAAATCTCGACGCAGTCGTCAACATTCTGAAGCCTGGCGACATCGTCGAAGTAACCGGCGACCAGACTTACCCTGGTGGAGTGATTTTCGATAACCCTGGCGAGAGCGCGGCGAAGATCACCATCCGCGGGATACGCGTAAATGGAAAACGGCCCGTCTTTAGTGGTGGAACGAATACCATAGAGGCCCGCGCGAACCATTACGTCTTCGAAGGGCTCGACCTGACCGGCGGCACGTCACGTTGCTTCTACCATCACGCGGACGACATCGTTCTGCGTGACTCGATCGTGCACGATTGCCCGAAACACGGGATCCTCGGAGCCGATTCAGGCTCGGGGTCGCTCCTGCTCGAATACACGGAAGTTCACCATTGTGGCAATGGAACGTTCAATCACCAGATCTACATGAGCACGAACGAGGTAGATTACCCGGGCTCCGTATTCCGCATGCAGCACTGCTACGTGCACGATGCGAATGGTGGAAATGGGGTAAAGTCACGCGCCGAGCGTAACGAAATCTATTACAATTGGCTCGAGGGCGCTCTGTACCACGAGGTCGAACTCATCGGGCCGGATCCGTCTGGCGGCGTGGGCGAGAATGTCGCGCGCGAGGACTCCGACGTGGTAGGCAACGTGTTCCGCAAGAGGAATACTTTCGCGGTCGTCCGTTTCGGCGGCGATGGAACCGGCCAAACCAACGGTCGTTATCGTTTCGTCAACAATACCGTGATCACGTACCCCAATGCCAATGCGGTATTCAGGCTCTATGACGGCATCGAGAGCCTCGAGGCGCATAATAACCTATTTTTCGCGATCGACGGCGGGACCGTCAACATGGTCCGAGAGGTCGAGGCGAATTGGACCACGGGACAGAGCGTGATTGTCGGGACCAACAACTGGGCCGTAAACGGGACGACCAACGTGCCGCCGGCGTGGACAACCACGATCCTTGGAACAGAGCCCGGCTTCTCGAACATTGGAGCGGATGATGTACGGCTCGATATGAACAGCCCTCTCATCGACGCAGGTGCGAGTGTGCAGTCGGGCCCGCCGGATCAGCCATTTCCCAATCCGCTCGCCGTACCTCTGGCGCACCCACCGCTGCATGCCGTCGAAGCGAGCGGAGCCGCATCTTCGCGGCCAGTCGTGGGGACGATCGACATCGGCGCCTATGAATATGGTCTTGGCGGTTCTGGAGGTTCGGGCGGTTCTTCGGGAAGCAGTGGGGGCGCTGGGAGTGCTGGGAGTGCCGGGAGCGGTGGTGCTGCCGGGACTGGCGGAAGCGCGGGGAGTGGTGGTGGTAATGGCGGGACTGGTGGAGGTGATGGCGGGACTGGTGGAGGTGACGGCGGGACTGGTGGCAAGGGCGGAACTGGATCTGGGGGAGGCGACCCAGGAGAGGCGTCGAGCTGCGGATGCCGGCTGGCATCCACTACGCCCGCGCGATACGCATGGCTGCTGGCGCTAGCGCCGCTTGGGGCTATCGCTCGGGGGCGGCGCAAGCGGCATAAGCGCTAATGCCCGCCGCGCCATTTGATTTCATCTTGAAAGTTGCGGGAAGCAACATGGTCCTGCCATTGCGCTCGACCTCCCGCGTGCACCGTAATGGGGTGAATAAGCGACTTAGCGCCGCACCCTGACAATCGTACTGCGCCCGAATTCCGGAATGGCTCGCAAGCCGTACCAGCCCTCGGGGACGGGCGGGTCTGTCCAGTCAAACACCCACTTCGCATCCATCGGTGCCATATTCACACAACCGCCGCTCTTCTTTTCACCCCAACCGTCGTGCCAATACGCGCCGTGTAGCGAATGCGGTCCGTGAAAATTCATCACGTAATTGACTTCGGAATGCACCAAATTGGAATCCGTGCTCGAAACCATCGTTGCTGTCCGGAACTTCCCATCCACGCGGAAAATCCCCAATGGCGTAGACGCCGTTTTGACTGGATCTATCCCGTCGTACGGAATACCGCCTCGCCCTGGCGCAATCATCGTCGCATACACGGGACGTAACCCTTCATACGCAACGAACGTTCCTTCGAGGACCCGCACGTCGACCCATTTCTGATGGTCCGGATCTTTCGTTCCCAGCCACGGTGCTTCTGTAATCGCTTCAATGATCTGCGCGTCTTCCATCAAGACGTAAATGCCGGGCTCTTTCGTTTCGACAAACTTCTTTCCGTCTTGCTCGAGACGCGTTCCTGTCAATTCCACCCACCCGAGCCGCGGAAACGAGTCTTCCAGTTGCGTGAGTTTTCCGTCGTCGCCTTTTTTCCACTTCGGTCGTGGTTTCTTGCGGAAAAACGCCAATGGCAAGTTCGCATCTTTGCCCAAGAGCAATCCGTGAAACATCGATTTCGGATAAGGTTTGACCCTATCTTTCGGAACCACGGCTTGATCCCACGTCAGCAAATACGTGCGGCCTTCGTAATCGAATTCGCGAACATACGCGACCGTTGAACCACCATAAATGAATTGACGTTCCTCGCGAAGTAGCGGACTAAAAGCCAACATCTCCGGAGGCGGCTTTCCCGATGGAGAAAAGTCCATGCCCACGAAGTATTTGGAAATCGCTTTCAGTTCGTCGTCGCTTTTGGCCAAACGCGCCTTTTCGACAAGTTTTTCGTGCTTGTCGAGGTCAATTTCGATTTTGCGCAAGTCAGCCCGCGAAGGCAATTTGGGATAACGCGCGGCGCCTTGCGATTCGCCATAAATATACGGCCACGGCGAAGAAATATCGGCAGCGTCTCGTCTGAGTACCTTCACCACCGGGTCATTTGCGTCAATCGTCGCCGTTGTGCCGGCACAGACATACCCTCGAGGTTCGATGGCATACCACGCATCGCATGCTTTGCCGCTGTTGATCCGAGCCGCTTCGATCTTGCCGCCTTTGAGCCGCGCAGACGTTCCTGGCGCAAGGTACCCAATCCAAGCTTCCGACGGGACAGGTTCGGAGTGAATCCATGCAAACCGAGCCTTGGCCCAAATGCGAGGTTCAGCGGGAGCTTCCAGCGAGGGCGTTGACGCCGATGTTGCGGCGGCGGGCGCAGGAGGAGTTGTCTCGGCAGTCGTCGCCGCGCTTGCTGAGGGGGCAGGGGCCGAAGCGGCGGCTTGCGGTTTGACGTCTTCGGACTTCGCGTCGTCGGCTTTGGTGGCGACGGTTGTCGTGCTGCGAGCTTCAGCACATCCGACCAGAGCGCACGCAAGTGCGGCAAGACAAAGTCTTGTCGGATGCGTCAAAAGCGGAAGCGTAGGTGTGCGAAACATGGATCGAGCGCGGCCTGTGAGGACGTCGATGAGGGTGCTACGCGAGCC
>JBGAOI010000576.1:0-5165 GCA_044221885.1 Polyangium sp. (in: bacteria) | reverse complement strand
GCGGAATGGCCACGCAAGATACGCGCAATCCCTCGCGATGCCGCATCCGCCGCAAGGGTCCTGACCGCTCCCCAACGTGACCATAGCGGTGATAACGACTTTAACAAGGCAATCGATTTCGTGGGATCCTGTTCCAAAGACGCTCGCGCTTGCGCCAGCGTGAGTTCATCCGCGCGTGCGATGGCTCGTTGTTCCGAAATGATGGCTTCAGATTGCCCACGTTCTGCGCGCCGTTGCGCGTCAACAATCCTTTGAATGCTAAAGATCGCCCCCGTTGTCGAAAAAACGAACGCGATGGCGAAAACGATCACGGCCGATTGGTAACGTTTTACAAATCTCCAAAATCGTTCGGGCGTCGAATATCGATGCGCCGCCACGATTTGACCCGTCTGAAATCGACGCAAGTCCTCTGCCAATTCACTCGCCGTTCGATAACGTATTTCGAGGTCGCGAGCCATGGCTTTGTTCACGATGGCCAAAAGGTCCAGCGGAGCTCCCTTGGCACGCTGCTCGATTGGTTTGGGAGGACCAACCAAAACGTTCTTCACGATTTCCGTCGCGTCTGTTCCGCCATAAGGAGGCGTTCCTGCAAGCACGTGGTACAAGACAGCGCCAAGGGCATATACGTCCGCCCGTTCGTCCACAACGATACCCTGCGCCTGTTCGGGCGACATATACGCGGGCGTGCCGACAATCGCGCCGGCCTGGGTCAAATCCATGAATGGCTCGTTAGCCGCAACGCCAACATCTTTTGGCAAGGCAGCGTCGTCGTCGGCGTCTTTGTTTGCAAGATCCTTGGCGAGTCCCCAATCGATGACCAAGGTTTCACCGAATTCGCCGATAACGATATTGGTGGGTTTTACGTCACGATGAATGATTCGCTTCGCGTGCGCATACGCAATGGCATCGGCGACCGTGAGAACATGGGGCACGAGCGTCAACCGGTCTTCGAGCTTCGTTCGAGCCGCAATCGCTTCCAGCAGCGTTTGTCCCGATACGAGCTTCATGGCGTAAAACGGTTCGCCACTTGGCCAACGTCCCGCTTCGTAAATGGGCACGATGGCGGGATGTTGCAAACGTGCCGTCGTCAATGCTTCGCGGAGAAACCGCAATTCGGATGTTCGACTCCCATAACGTAATTCTTTCAGGGCAATGATTCGATCGAGGCGGGCGTCATGTGCAGAAAAGACCTTTCCGACGCCCCCTTGACCAACTTCCCCCAACACCCCATAACGATTCCGCTCAATGACTGGCAATCGTGGAGGTTCGTTCGTCCGAGGTGCATCGGGCACTTCGTCAACATCGAGCGTGCTGTGAAGGTCCGCATGACGAACGTCCGCGGTGACCTCGGGCGTCGCGCCGCTCGATTCGGAAAGGGCAGCGTCGGCATTGTTGACAGCGGGTGACGATTGCATAGAAGTCAATGTTGGATACGGATGCGTCAAGGACGACAAATCAGGGCCAATTGCAACTGTAGGCACCAACGTAACGCGCTGTCAACGGTGTTCTTCGCGGAAAAACCATTGCGGGGAATCGAGGCATAGCGACCGGATGTGGAGCGAAGGCGCAAGGGTCCACGACGTCGGGGCGCCCTCGGGGATTTCATGAGGCAGGTCGTGCCGTGCAGAGCGCGAGGTCGTCGTGTACTGTTTGTGAAGTCGCGACGTTCTTTCGCCAATGGCATCTCATAACAACGGGCCGAACCAAACCGCAAAGGTTCGTCCAACCAGCACGCGTTTCGCGATGAAACCCGCAACAAAATCTTGACACGCGCTTCGAGTCGAGCCAAGATGCGCGTCGCGGCCATGAAGAAGTTCGTCCCCGGCATTGGTGAATCCGATTTTCGCTCCTTCCGCGAAGCTGGTTACAGCTACGTCGATAAATCCTCGCTCATCAGCGACATTCTCGCCGATTCGACCAAGGTGCTCCTGTTTCCTCGTCCGCGCCGGTTCGGCAAGACACTCAACATGTCGATGTTGGGACATTTTTTCCGGAAGACGAAGGAAGACTTATCGCATGTGTTTGAGGGGCTGAGTGTTTGGCAAGACGAGCAGGCCCGGAAGCATTTTCAGCGGTATCCGGTTATTTCGGTGACGTTCAAGGATGTAAAATCGGCTACATTTGCGGACACGTTGGCGGCCATCTCGGCACGAGTTGTCGAATTGTTTCGCGAACACCGATATCTGTTGGACCGGGGCTTATTGGATCCCACGATGGCGGGGTTCTTTCAATCGATGCTTTCGGGGACGGCGACGAAACAAGCCCTTCAGGATTCTCTCTTCGTGTTATCTCAAGCGCTTTACGAGCACCACGGCGAGCGCGTGGTGATTTTGATCGACGAATACGACACGCCGGTGCAATCGGGGTATTTGTACGATTTTTTCGACGACATTGTCTTGTTTTTCCGGAACTTCTTTTCCGCGTGCCTGAAAGACAATTCTGCGCTCTTCAAAGGCGTGCTCACGGGCATTTTGCGTGTTTCGAAGGAGAACATGTTTTCGGGCTTGAACCATATCATGGTGCATTCGATCATCGACCGACGGTATGCGACATGTTTTGGTTTTACCGAAGACGAAGTCGCAGGCATCATCGAGCCGGAACGATTGGAGGAAGTTCGGTCCTGGTACAATGGGTACTTGTTTGGTGGGCACGTGATTTATAATCCATGGTCGATTTTGCATTACATTCACGAAGGTCTACTTCAACCCTATTGGGTCAATACCTCGTCCAGCGACCTGATTGAATACCTCGCGGCAAAACGAGGTCTTGGTTTGACGGAAAAATCAGAAATGCTTTTGCGCGGCGAAGCCATTGATGTGCCGATCAATTCGAATATCGTGCTTCGCGACATCGATAAAAACGACGACGCGTTGTGGAATTTTTTGCTGTTTTCGGGTTACCTCAAACCCGTGAATATGGTCATGGCCATGGGGCGATATTACGGCAAGCTCGCCATTCCAAACCAAGAAGTCAAAATCGTCTACGAAGACATGTTCCGCAATTGGCTTTATCAGGCGGCGCCGAGTCGAACCTATATCGATGACTTGGTCAAGGCTCTTTTTGCGGGCAAAGCGACCATCGTGCAAAAGCATTTGCAAAAGATCATGGTGACCGCGATGTCGTACCAGGACCCTGCGGGAAAAGAGCCGGAAAAGCTGTATCACGGATTCATCTTGGGCCTCATGGTGCATCTGGAAAGCGAATACGATGTCCGGTCGAATCGGGAATCTGGTTATGGTCGCGCGGATATGCTCATCCGCCCGAAAACTCCTGGTAAACCAGGCATCGTGATGGAATTCAAGGTCCGCGAAGATGACGAATCGGTCGAAACGGTATTGAAAGAAGCCGCCGAGCAAGTGCGCGATCGAAAATATGCAATGGACTTGGTGGCCGCTGGAGCGTCGCCCGTGTACGAATACGCCATGGTTTTCGATGGCAAACAGGCGTGGGTGAAAAAGGTCGAGGATTTGCTGCAATCCTGACGCGATTCCAACGTTGAACGAGACTTGTGGTTTTCGGCGCCACAACGACGCGTTGATCATTTGCGCACGTGCACAGCAATCTTCTCGCCCACCCATTGCTCGATGGCTCGAATCTCTTGGCGCTCCGCCATTGTCGGCAGCAAGCTGCGCCATTCGTCGTCCCACGCTGTTGGTGTGTGCGTTTGTTGCCGGAGAATCTCGTACAACCGACGCTGCTTCGTCGTTAATGACGCGAGATCATGGTCTCGTTGATGAACCAGCATCGTTCGCGGGATCGTGGCCATAACGTCGTTATCATGGCCACCGTATACGCGGTCCAAGAAATGTTTGAGTCGACCGACGGATTGCCCGTCCGATACCAAATCCTCCATGGACACGTAGATCGTTCGCTCTGGATCCGCGTTGTTCAATAGAAATGCCATGTAGTATTGCCAAACCACCAGCGCTTGCGCATAGGGGAAATCCGGCGCATTCGCTTGGAGCATTTTCTGCTCGAAATAACTTTTTTGCGAATTCGCCGAAGCCAACGGGTTGCGCACCACCACGATGCAAATGGGCGGTGTCCCAGCTACTTCTTCGACGATTCGTTTCCAGAATGGCAACAATGGCGTCATTTCTGGAACTTTCCAAAACCACGGCCGGTCGGAAGGACAAGCAGCCGTCATTTCGCGAACCAGCTCGCGCGCCGGCTCTTCAAATACATCGAATCGTTCCTCGAGAGGCGCCAAGTTCCTTCCGAGCATACGTTTGACCATGACGCGAACGGGCAAAAACTCGTAATAGCCAGCTTTGTTCCATTCGTCGGCTTTGTGTAATTGCTGTGCGTCACCTGAATACGCACCCCACGCATGAACGAGCTGGGCGGTCAGGGATGTGCCACTCCGTGGTACTCCCAGAATAAGAATGGGTGATTGCATGGGTTGATCCTTGATTCTCGCCGCATTCATTGGGGCGACGCGGTTGCGAACATTTCCGTAACGCTTTATTCTAGCATGGGTTTTGCAGCGTTTCGTGGAGGGCAATGGCGATCGATTTCATGACGTAGCGACTCGATTCTCCGGAGTCGGTCGATGAATGTCAAAACCATTTCTTCCAGCGCTGGACGAAGGGCTGCGGGAGTCAATTGAATGCACTGATCCGCATCGGAAATGATTTTTGCAATCGTTGCCGGCACCCCGATTGTCTCAATTATTTCGAAAACAAATCGCGAGGACTCGCTTGGAAGCCGGCGGTGATCCCTACCCGTCTGGTTCGCGAGATGAACTTGTCGGCATTCTGTCCAGAATTCTTGAATCGCTGGCGCAATGGATGGTTGTGCGCGTAATGATGCCCAAAGCAAGTGCGTTACCATGCCCATTTTCAAATCGTCATTTTCGCCATTCTGCTCACGCTTTTCGACCGAATTCACGACGTCATCGACGTCTTGAAAGATCTCCGCAAACAATCGCAAAACCCGCGGAGGCAAAAGCGGTTTCTCAGAAAGCAACAATGCGCCGTCCAAACCGTACGCCACCGCCGGAGTCACCTCGGCATAGCGGCAATCGAGCCAATGGGCAAACGTCGTTTCTTCAACATTGGGATATCGCGATGCGACTTCCCACGTTTCAAGCGCGCAAAGGGTTCGAAACATCTCCACGATCAAGGGCAAAACGGCGGGTTCTTCGAATGCGGTATGCTCAACGA
>JBGAOI010000575.1:0-5208 GCA_044221885.1 Polyangium sp. (in: bacteria) | reverse complement strand
GATGGTCCATGTCCCGTGACGACTTTTGTGGATTCGTCGAGCGCAAAAATCTTCTTGCGAATCGATTGCAGAATCGTCGGGCTATCTCCGCCCCACAAATCGGTACGTCCAATCGAACGCCGAAAGAGTGTATCACCGGCGAAAAGCACGGGACCCGTTGGCGATTGCACCAAAAAACAAACGCTGCCCGGGGTATGTCCGGGTGTATGCAAGACGCCGACTTCGATGGCGCCTGCGGACACGGTGGATCCATCGAGCAAATCGCCTTCGAGTTCACACGTCGGAGGCGTTGGAATGCCCACGAATGCGGCTTGAATCGGGAGCATGTCGTAGAGCATACGATCTGCTTCGTGAATGCTCGCGCGAGCTCCGGACCATTGTTGCAAAGGAGCCGTTGCGCCTACGTGATCGATATGCGTGTGCGTATGGATGATGGCCGTGACTTTGGCGCCCTTTTTTTCGAGGGCCGTGCGAATGCGGGGAAAGTCGCCGCCGGGATCGATGACGATTGCGGTGTTGCTCGCGGGGTCGATGAGAATCGAGCAATTGCAACCAAGAGGGCCTACGGCGAATGTTTCGACAATCATAAAGGGAGCCCTGTTTCTGTCCTTCTTTGCTTCGACCAGGGATGTTCTCGCAAATTGCACGAAAATTGTTGCGAATTTGCCGCATATTGCTCGTATATGCGGGCGCGACTTTGCCCGACGGCCCGTTGGAAGTCAAGGCGTGATTCTCGGAAAGAGTGCGTTGTCTCGCCATTGGCCCCGAGGTGTCAGTTGAGTGATGCTGCAAACGCAACGGTGGCTCTATGGCAGATTTCAACATCGCACAAAAAGGAATTGACGTGTTTCGGAGTGATGGAATAGCGTAACATCTTGGTGGAGGATTTTGTGGCACGCAAACTCATGATCAGCGCCGGCCACTCGACGAGTCCGCGTGCGGCTGGAACGCAGGCCAACGGGTTCAAAGAAGAAGAGCTCACGCTGGAGCTACGTGATCTTGTCGTTGCGCGCTTGCGGGCATTGGGGTTGGAAGTCATCACCGATGGTGCGCATGGAATCTCACGGCCGTTGGTTGAAGCGATCAACCTTGCGCGCGGTTGTGACATTGCGGTCGAGTTTCATTTTAATGCTGGGGCGAGGACCGATACGGGACCTTTTGCGTTGAGCGTCGCTTCGCGTAAGCGTTTTGGTGTGGATTTGGCGAAAGCGGTGGCGAATGCAGCGGGTTTGCCCCTGTACCAGAATGGTTGGGTTTCGGATACGCGTTCGCAACATGGTCAGCTTGGATTTTGTCGTCGTGGTGGGCGTGGGGTCGTGCTCGAGGTATGTCAGCAGTCGAACCTCGACGATATGCGGCGATACAATGCGAGCAAGGAGAAAATCGTCGACGCGCTTGCGGAGCGTTTGAAGTATTACGCCGAAACGTCGAGCCGTATTTACGACGATTCGTTGCCGGATGAACCGCCGGTGCGGGTGCGTCGAAAAGGTCAAGTTACAGGATCACGCAAACGAGTGGGTCGGAGGTAGGAGAGACGCGTATGCAGACGAATCTAGAAGTAACGGTGGGTTCCGGCGATTCACTCGACGTGCGCCATTTTAATGTTTCTTCCGGAATGTCGCGACCTTTTACGGCCGAAGTGGTGGCCGTAGCCGATAGCCATAACATCGATTTCGAGGCTATCGTTGGTGCGCCGGCGACGTTTGTGATCGCCACGGGATCGACGGCAGTGCGCCGAGGGAATGAAGTTCGTTCGGCGGACGATCGGCGTGTTTTTTCGGGCGTTTGTTCGGACGCACGGCATCTTGGGGCGGAAGAAAAAGGTTTGTCGACGTATCGATTGCGGATCGTTCCGGCTTTTTCGCTCTTGGATCACCGGACGAACAATCGAATTTTCCAGTACAAATCCGAAGTGCAGATAGCGCTGCAAATTCTATCGGAATGGGGTATTCCGGTGGATGTACGTGTCGATTTGGCCAGTCACAAGCGGCGCAAGTACAAGGTGCAATACGAAGAGAGCGACATGGCCTTCGTGAGCCGTATGCTCGAAGAAGCCGGCGTGGCGTATTTTTTCGATACGACGTCCAAAGCTGCGGGCACGATGATCATTGTCGAGCAGCCCGAGCGAAGCGAAAGGCGCGTTGAGCCAATTCGGTTTTCGGATGCGCCAAACCTCGATGGAGGGATCGAATACGCGACCGATCTTCAAGTCGAGCGGCGTGTGGCGCCGGGTCGATACACCGTACGGGACCACGATTATCGCCTCGCCGCGACCTACAAGCTTTTGCAAACCAGCGAAGTAGGCGTGGGGATCGAAAAGAAATTGGAGATCTTCGATTACGTAGAAGGAGCGTTCCTTTTTACGGGCAATGATGCGGATGACGGGAAATTCGCCGATCGCAAAGGGCGCACACGCACCGACGAAACCGAAGGCAAGAAACTTGCGGCCCGACGCCTCGATGCATTACGAGCCGAATCCTTCTCGATGTGGTTCGAGACGAATGCATTCGATGTGGGTGTGGGCTCGGTCATTGCCATCAGTGATCACCAACGCACGGAGGACAAACCGCTGCTCGTCATTGGTGAGCACTCGAGCGGTGGGTTCGATGGAAACTGGGAACATTCTTGTGAAGCGACGAGCGCTCTTGCCCCGTATCGACCACCTCTGCGAACTCCACGACCGGTCGCCAATGGGGTGGAAAGCGCCGTTGTCGTTGGTCCTGCCGGCGAAGAAATCCATTGCGATGAATTTGGCCGCGTGAAAGTCCATTTTCATTGGGATCGCGACAGCCGCATGGACGATGACAGCTCGTGCTGGATACACGTCAGTCAGAGCTGGGGTGGAGCGGGTTTCGGTGGTTCGCAATTGCCGCGAATTGGGCAAGAGGTTCTCGTTGAATTCTTGGGTGGAGATCCGGATCGTCCGATCATCATGGGTCGCGTGTATACGGCGCTGCAGACGACCCCGTATGCATTACCTGCAAACAAGACCCAAAGCGGCCTCAAGAGCAATTCGACGGGTGGAACGGGCGGCTTCAACGAAATCATGATGGAGGACAAGGCCGGTGGTGAATTGCTGCGCATGCGCGCGGAACGCGACCGGTCGACGCACGTGGGTAATGATTGTTCGACGACGGTCAAGAACAATCGCTCGATGAGCATTGGCTCCAATCATTCGACCAAGGTTGGCGGCGATCAATCGAATGTCGTCAAAGGCTCACGCACGGGTGTCGTGAAAGGCTCCCAGACGGTTACGGTGACGGGGCCGTCGTCGCACACGGCGCAATCCGTATCCATTACGGCGCAAAATGAATACGTCGCGATTGCCGCAGCCAAGGATGTATCCACCGGGTCGCCGCTTATTCGTTCGGTGGCCGAACAGGCCCTTCGACTTACTTGCGGCGGATCGCGCATTTACATGACGCCGTCGACGATTGCGATGGATGCGCCTACGATTCTCATCAATCCAGGCCCGGGTATGATGGACTATGTGGCATTTCATGGCGGCCCGCCGGCTCGCCCAGACAAACCAGAACCACCAGCATTCGATCGTCCCGTTCCGCCCGATCAAATTTACGATCCTGATTACAAGATTCCTCCTGAAGACATGGAAAAATGGAGACAGGACAACGCCGACAAAATCAATGCCTGGAAAGATTACGATCAAAAACAGAAACAATACGAGACAGACAACAAGGCCTACACCCAACGCGTAAACGAAATTTCGAACAGCAGTCGATATCGGCCAGCGGGTTACGAAAACGCGGATCTGCTTTGAGGATGACCACCCGATGATCATGAATCGCCTTCGCGTCCTGGGCCTTGCTGGGCTCGACGATATAGACATCACGTTTCAGCACCCTGTTACCGTCGTGACGGGTGGACCGGCGAGTGGAAAAACCACGTTGCTTTTGTCGATTGTATCGGCTGTCGAGCAACTTGCGCCCACGGGAGCGCAAGCCATTCAGCTTTTTTCCGATCCTCCGGGAACGGGCGTCAAACTTGCGCTTTCGTTTACGATCGAGGGGTTTGCGGCACCCATTGAATGTGAGATCATTCAAGATTCTCCGATGACGGCCGAAGTCGAGGTTCCCCGAGGGATCAACCAAGTCTTTGCGTGGAATCAGAATCGCCGCCTCGTGTTGATTCACGAAAATAGGTACATCGATCCAAACCCCGGCGCAGCAACGACGGCAATGTTGCGGGAACCCACGAGTCGCAAGCATGCAGGGCTTTTGCAGTTCTTGACCGAGGTGTGTTGGGATTCGGGCACGCTCGATCCCTTGCAATGGGCCTTGGCGTCCGCTTGTCCAGACCTGCGGGTTTTTCCGGGCGCACGACGTGGCGAATCCGTGCGGTTTTCTCGCGCTGGCAAAGAGGTGCTTTTCCAAGGGCTCACCGATTCGGAGCGCGCTGCGCTCGTTCTTTGTGCCGAAGTTTTGCGCTCGGGAGCCGGTCAAAGCCTCGTGCTGATTGATACGATCGAGCGCTCCATTTCGCCCGCTGCAACGACAGCGCTCGTTTCAGCGCTTCCACGTCTCGCGCCAAGTGCACAATTCGTGATGACGACACGGTTCGACGATATCGCGGGATCGCATCAGCGCATTCACCTCAACCGCCCGCGGAGGTCCTGATGAAAGCCTATTTTCCCGAAGGTGTATTCGAACTCCCCCCGGGTTGGAACGACGCCACCGTCAATGTGTATCAATATGCCACGAGTGGTGGTCGGGTCTCCGTCGTCCGGGCGCGCGAGGAAGCTTCGGTGCCTTTCGACGCGTATTGCCAACACATCAAATCGCTTCTTGCAAAGAATCTGCCCTCCTGCAAGATACTCAGCGACCAATACCTCGAAAAGGACGGTCTCCGAGCGTATCGGATGGAGCTGACTTGGCGAAAAGACAAAGAGGACCTGCACCAGATTCAAATTGTCTTGGAACACGGAAATTCATTTGTCGTGTTCACCTTGGTCGCGCCCATTTCGGAACGCGGCATGATTCAGGCATTCGAACAGCAAATGATGTCGACCGCACGCTTTCGGCCACCCCTCGGAGCTTGAAGAGAAACGGAGGAACCCTTGTCCCTCGATCCCGTCGCGAGGCTGGGCGATAAAATCAGCCATTCGAATGCGGCAATTGGCCAGCTCATTGGCGCGGGTGTTGGACTCGTCGTTGGAGCGGCTGTGGTCGTGGGTATTGCGGTGGCCACGGG
>JBGAOI010000574.1:0-5212 GCA_044221885.1 Polyangium sp. (in: bacteria) | reverse complement strand
GAGAGCGACTGACTCGCGTATGTTTGTCAAAGCACAAACACTGCCAAGTAACGCGTGGCGACGTAAACGCGTCACGAGCCAAATTGGCCGGTTGTTTGGATTGAGTGATCCCTCAACGCGTTTCGCGTGGGTCAATCCATTTTACTTTCTAACCAGTTGATCTTTTACGATTGCCCATGCGAGAGAATGTGGGATGGCGGTGTGGTGTACTGTTTGAGGGCGGTAGATGCGAATGGAAATGGCATAAACATGGAGATGCAGGAGGATAAGATGGCACCAACAGAACGACCATTGCGAGTAATTGCCCTCGAGGAAGCGTTTCTTCATCCGCGGTTGATGTCGTTGTTTCCGGTCGCATTGCAGCAGAAGTATGCCATGGTCCAGGGGCGCTTAATGGACGTGGGGCCCGAGCGCATCAAGCGAATGGATGCAGCGGGTATCGATCTGCAGGTGTTGTCGCACGTCGAACCTGGGGTGCAGTGCTTGGGCGATCCAAGCCTTGCCATTGACGTTGCGAAGGAGGTCAACGACTGGTTGGGCCAAATTGTTCAGATGTATCCTTCGAGATTTGCGGGGTTTGCGACATTGCCGACGCAATCGCCCGAGGATGCAGCGTTAGAACTAAAGCGCACGGTGACACAACATGGATTTGTGGGAGGTTTAATCAATGGCCATACACACGGTCGATATTTGGACCACGAATCCTTTGCGCCGTTGTGGGAGCAAGCGCAGCAATTGAATGTTCCGATCTATATCCATCCTACCGATCCTCCGGCGGATATCGCGCGGGCGTATTACGATGAAAGTCCTTCGTTGATAACGGGGTGGGGATGGCACGTGGAGACAGGGACGCATTTGTTGAAGCTGATCACAGGGGGCGTTTTTGACGCATATCCGGACCTCAAGATCATTGTTGGCCATATGGGAGAACTGCTGCCTTTTTGTTTTCCCCGGCTGAATAAAGCGTTGACGATGGGAGAATGGGTGCTCTCCACACAAGAGGCAAAGGCCAATATCCCTGGTAGACGGGTGCGAATGGAAAAAAGTTTCTCTTACTACATGCGCAACCATGTGTATGTCACGACCAGTGGGGTGTTTGAGCCGGTCATTTTTGCGTGTGCATTGCACTTCCTGGGCATCGAAAACCTCTTGTTTTCAGTGGATGACCCATTCCAAGACAATATAGAAGCAGTGGAATTTCTGCACCAACTACAGCTTGAACGCGAAGACAAAGCCAAACTTGCTTATGGCAATGCAGAGCGCATTCTTCCGCTCATCCCTCGACAGAACAACCAAAATGGAATTGAAAGAAAAGAAGAAGCGAGCGATCGCGCTTCGGCGTGGTATGCTTTTCGTGCAAAGGCCAAATCGAAGCTTGGACGAACCTTGTTGTCTTTCCTCTTGAAATGATGTGCCGCATTCTACAGCACGCTGACCCATCCTGCATTTGGCGCATTGGTTCGTGATTTATCACGCACGAAACCCCGACAAACCTGGTCCAAGGTGCACGTCGTGCCGCGCACGAGAAAGCAATGCGCACGGGCCTCTGCATGGATCTCGCCAATGGTTACCCCGACGCTCAGGTGGCCACACACCTGAAACACCCACGGCCACGGATTTCGATCGCGAATCACTTCTCGAACGTCTCGTTCTCGAAGCTTTCTGGAATAGTTGCGCAGCCGAAGGCTCGGCTGCCGTCGAGGCGCGAAGTTTGGCCGTGACAACCCGCGGTGCGAAAACACGCTTGGCACTCCAAACGATTACCCAAGACGAACAGAACCATGCGGAGCTTTTGCGCGATTCTAACGTTCGGTGTGTCGACGGGTGGACGCGTTGTGCGTGGTGCGCTTTTGAATAGCTTCGAGGAAAACCATGCGGCACTCAGAAGCGGACCTCGAAACCCCCATGGAAATAGCGAAGCGGCTCGAGCGTGACGATGCCGTGTTGCGTGCGTATGGTTTGGCGGCCCATAACATGCTGCAACGACCACCCATCGAAGTGTGGGAAAAAAGCTGCTCGATGCCCAGAGACTTCAGCGCGTGTTGAACAAAAATGACGCATATTCCGCAGTTAGCATTGTAGGGAGCAAATATGCGCTCGGGCGGCGCCCATGGGTCTTGCTCCCAGTATTCGACGAGACGCGGTGATGCGAGTTTGTCGATCCTATCGTAGACTTCTGTACGACGCGTCTTTACGTTTTCTTTTTGCAAGGGGAAAGTGATTCCAAGACACTTTTGTTGTGAATCGTTGATAAGTAATTGTAAATGTTTAGCTTTGTGCACATTTGGATCGGTCTGGATCGAGACACATTGTGGAGCAGGACACGCGTACGAAGGGCCCACGAGTGTGCGTGGGATTACGTAGGAGCGATGCGGGTTACGACCGCCCATTGTGTGCATTGGTCCTGGACACGTTTATTCGGGAATTGCAGCGCAGTTATCGCTGGCGAGCGAAACGTCAATTGGGTTTGTCGAGTGTGGAGGACGCGCATACGGGCATGGTGACAGTAATTCAGCGATTCGACTCGGCATTGCGGCTGAATATCCATTTTCACACGTTGGTGCTCGATGGTGTGTGAGTGAAAAGCGACAATGGCGAAGGCTTGCGATTGTTCGTTTGCTTCGTCCGAGCCATCGTCCCACCGCCGAGATTGCACATGGTCCGGTTCCATGGAGTCTTGGCGCCGAATTCGGCATTGCGTGAGCAAGTGGTTGCATCGGCCTTGTCGTATGTCCCGTCGCAGGAGAATACCGTGCCAAACCCGGTGCAGCTTACGCTATTGGGTCAGGACTTCGAGGAGCCCGAAGTTGACGTGAAGCAATCTCGCCGCAAGCCTTGGGCATGCTTGCTCAGGCACGTTTTCGCTATCGACGTCAACGATTGCCCAAAGTGTGCACGTCCAATGAAATGGCGCCAAGTTGCGCTGACCGCCGACGCCATTTGCGCAGGAGAGCACAAATCCCTGCGAATGACGCAGGGCGGTGTACATGCCTCAATGCCAGAATTTCGAGGCTATTTTTCCTAGGCACGCCCTACGGAAGGCAGCTATTGAGAAGCACGCTCACCGTGGAGCTGCTGATGTTTGCAGTGACGAGATCGACCCGGCCATCTCCATTCATATCGGCCACCGCTACCGAGTAGGCGCCGCGGTCCGTCGCGTACTCGAGGTTGGAGCCGAAGAGGCCATTGCCATTGTTCAGAAACACGTTTGCGGTGCTGCTACCGTTCCCCGTTGCCATATCGGGCTTGCCGTCGCCGTTGAGGTCCGCGATCACCACGGTGTAGAGCTCCATGCCCGCGGGGTAGTCGACCTTGGCGGCGAAGGTACCGTTGCCGTTGCCCAGCAACACGCTCAGCGTTTGGCTCGTTTGGCAAACGACCGCCAGGTCGGGCTGGTTGTCGCCATTGAGATCGGCGGTCGCGATCCCAGTGGGGGTCAGGCATGTAGGGTAATCGACCCTGGCGGCGAATGTGCCATTGCCGTTGTTCAACAACACGCTCACCGTATGGGCATTGAAGTTCGTTACGGCCAAGTCGAGCTTACCATCACCGTTTAAATCCATCGCGGCCACCGACCATGGCCTTGTGTTCGTAGGGTAGTCGACCTTAGCCGCGAAGGTGCCATTACCGTTGTTCAACAGAACGCTCACCGTATTGGCCGTGGAGTTCGTGGCAACCAAGTCGGCCTTTCCGTCGCCGTTGAGGTCCGCGGCTGTCACCCCAAAGGGGGCAGTGCCCGTGGGATAGTCGACCTTGGCCGCAAAGGTGCCGTTGCCATTGCTCATCAATACGCTCAGGCTGCTCGACCCATTGTTCAACGCGGCCAAATCGGGCTTGCCGTCGTTGTTGAAGTCGGAGACCAACACGGTCTTGGGGGCGCTGCCCGTGGGATAGTCGACCTTGGCCGCGAAGGTGCCGTTGCCATTGCTTAACAGCACGCTCACCGAGTTGTTGCCAAAGTTCGCAGTGGCTAGGTCACGCTTGCCGTCCGCGTTCAGGTCCGCGGCGACTGCCCACGTGGGAGCAGGACCTGTGGGGTGGTTGCTCCTTGCCGCAAATGTACCATTGCCCTCGTTGATGAGTACGCCGACCATGTTGGGCGAACAGCCAACCGCCAAATCGAGCTTGCTGTCGCCATTGAGGTCGGCGGTTGTTAGCCCGTCCGGTACCTGGCATGTGGCGAAGTCGATCTTTGGCGCAAAGGTGCCGCTACCATTGTTGACGAAAACACTCACGGTGTCGCTTTGATCATTGTTGACGGCCAAATCGGGATGGCCGTCGCCATTGACATCGGCGCTCACGACGTTGCTGGGGCTCAAGCCCGCGGGGTAGTCGACTTTGGGGGCGAATGTGCCATTACCGTTGTTTATGAGCACGCTCATGCTGTTGCCGTTTCCGTTTGCGACAATCAGCTCGGGTTTACTGTCGCTGTTCAGGTCCGCTGCCGCGACTTTCCGGGGACTCGACCCCGTTGCATAGTCGACCTTCGGCGCAAAAGTACCGTTGCCGTTGTTGATGAGCACGCTCAGGCCGCTGTTGTTGGTGACGGCCAGGTCGGGCTTGCCATCGCCGTTCAGGTCTGCAGCAGCCACTGAATTAGGGACAAATCCGGCGCTGTAGTCAACCTTGGCGGCAAAGGTACCGTTGCCGTTGTTGACGAGCACGTTCACTGTGCTGGTGTCAAGGCTGTTCGTTATCAGGTCCGGTTTACTGTCTCCATTGACATCTGCGATCGCAATCGATGTTGGGTTCGTGTTTGTAAAATAGTCGACTTTGACGGCGAAGGTACCGTTGCCGTTGTTGATGAGCACGCTCACCGTGCTGTCGTTGCGGTTCGCGACCGCTGCGTCAGGCTTGCCGTCACCGTCTAGGTCGGCGATGGCTCCGGCCCAGGGGTTGGTGCCCGTGGGGTATTCGACTCTGGGAGCGAAGGTACCGTCGCCGTAGCTCAAGAACACACTCATCGTACTGACGCTCTGGTTCACTACGGCCAAGTCGGGTTTGCCATCGCCATTCAGATCGGTCGCGGCCACCGAGCGAGTGGTCGACCCGCTCACTGCAGTCTTGAGCATTGGCAGCCCGGGAAACCCTAGTTTCCCCGTGCATTCGGGAGCAACGCAAGCACCGGCTGAGCATACGTGGGTACCGGCACACTCATTCGCGGGATCGACGCCATGGGGAAGATTGACGCACATGCCTTCAGTACCCGCCA
>JBGAOI010000573.1:0-5227 GCA_044221885.1 Polyangium sp. (in: bacteria) | reverse complement strand
GCCATCGGAACGCGAGCCCATGGCGAATCAGATCTATCAATGCACCATCACGTGGTCGGCTGGGTCGGACGTGTGCAAATCCAGAGGAGCAACCTCGAACTGCACCACGAAGTACCAAGGTGAGCACGCAAGCGAAGGAGAAGCAAAAGAGCGATGTGAGCACATCCATGGCGTCCATTTGAACTCCGGCGCGCTATCGTGCGACCCATGCTGGACCGTCGAAGCGAACCAAAGTCCCGTGGAACGTTGTAAACTCGCTTGTGACGTGGTCAACCGGATATGCATCGCCCGCTGCCGTCCCAAAGGCAATAAAGAGTGCATGAATCGATGCAATCAGGATACTGCGGACTGCTATAGAGATTGCGAGCGACAATGATAAACGTTGATAACGTCTCAACACTCACCATGCCGGATGGTTCGCAACGGACCATCACGATTCGAATTCATGATTTGAAGCAAGATTCTGAAGAGCTTTGGAGCGTCGCTGTCGATATAGAAGGCTTCGAGACAAACGACCATGTGCGGATCAAGGGATGCGATTGGCTCAACGCCATCGAAGGCGCAACGCTTTTTATTCGGGGGCTAGCTGGCGGTAAGGTTCAGGATTGTTGTGGAACGATTGTCCCGAATATCGTCCCCCTGGAACGCGAAGTGCCTACGGCTAGCGAACAAGCTCAAACCATTTCAGAGGGGATTAACTGTTTGGCGCGTTTACACAACCTCGCCAAGGCGGACTCACAACCGCCCCCGGAATCCATGTTGGAATTGGACTCCTTGAGACGCGCGCTTCAGGACGTGCAGAAAGGTGCTACCAGCGCGGAATTCGTGCCGGATGATGCACTTATCGCCGACGTGCGTGAGGTCTTTGGATGGGTAGGGGATTGGTTTACCACAGGGCAACTATCTCCAACTCTCATTCCTTTGATCGAGGGGATATTGGGAAGAATGCGCGCCAATTTCCATACCCTCGATTCTGCGTCCTGATATCCCTCTGCGACCAACCCGCCCTTGCCAGCCCATTTTGAGGTGCGTCCCAAACATTCTCGATGCACTCTGGGCAGTTTGTCAAGAAGCACCGAAAAAAAACGACGGACCGGTTGAAATATTAGCGTACCGTCGGCTTCAGTAACCATGGCAATCCGAAACAAACCCGCCGCGAGACATCAAAGCAGCCGGGTCATCGATACCTGACGCTGCTGCCGTGATTCGGTGGGGGAAGGACAAGGTGTTCCATGGGAACTTCAATACGTACGCACAAAACGACGAAATCATCCGCGCTGCTGTTCGCAGTGATCTCAGGGCTTGGATGCATTACGATCAGTGGGTGCGGAAGCAGCGAATTCGAGTCCCGTACGACAAACCGCGGAAATGCAGGCGGCGACATGAACAACGGAGGCGCGGGCGGCTCGGGTGGCTTCGCCGGATCCGGAGGCGCTGAATCGGGTGGCTCGGGTGGCTCGGGCGGATTGGGTGGCTCGGGTGGATTGGGTGGATTGGGTGGCATGGGTTCGAGTGGCTCAGGAGGCTCGAACAGTTCGAATGGCTCGGGAGGTTCAGGCAGCATGGGCAATGTCGGTATGCCTTGCGGAGACAATGCGGGGTGTTTTTCTGGGCACTGTGTCGAAGGTGTTTGTTGCGATACGGCCTGCAAGGGAGCGTGTATGGCCTGTACCGCCGCGAAAACGGGCGCCGCGGATGGAACGTGTGCGCCCGTCTTGCAGGGCACAGATCCAGGCAATGATTGCGATCCAGAATTGCCAACAACGTGTGGAAATAGCACAGGTGCGTGTAATGGCGCGGGGGCGTGTGAAAAACATCCAATCGGCACGAACTGCGGTCCTGGTGCATCATGCGTCAATTCGTCACAAACGCCCGCGGCGACCTGCGATGGCAATGGCACGTGCATACCAGGAACGACGATATCGTGCCTGCCTTATGTGTGTGGCGGGACGTCATGCCAGACGATGTGCATCAATGATTCGAGTTGTGCCGCGGGTTATTATTGTGTCGGGGCGACCTGCACTGCAAAAAAGGCGGATGGTCAAGTGTGCGGGGCATCGAACGAGTGTCAAAGCGGCTCGTGCGTCACGTTCTTCGGCGACGTCGACGCGGATGGGTATGGCAATTCCGCAATGCCCATTCAGGCGTGTTCGAAAGCTCCAACGGGCTACGTCGCGGACAGTTCGGATTGCGATGATTCGAACGCGTCGATACACCCCAATGCAACCGAAATTTGCGGCAATGGTAGCGACGAAAACTGCAATGGGCTCGTCAACGATCCGGCTGTCTGCTGCGTTCCGTACAATGGGCAATACGACATCATGAACATTGCATTGTCGACAACAGGCACCTACGTGTATCACAATGACTGGTGTACCGTGGGCTCGGGGTTACCTCCCGGTTGTTATGCCGGATATATGATCCAATCGCAATCGTTGCTGGAATCCCATTGCGTTGCGGGTGGAAGCGGCGGACAATGCACGGACCCCGACGCGTTGTGGTCGATTACTTGCGTCAATGCAGTCCATTGCGTCTACCAATGCGATGGGCAATGCATTCCGGTGAGTTGTTAGCAGCTACGATTCGCTGTAACGTTTTCGTTGCCAAACCGCCGTCCCCCAAAGCCATCACGTAACACCAAATCTGGCATCGGGTCGCCCAATTCACGGGAACCATTCGCCGATGAGCAATACCTCGCGCAGGGTCGCCTCGATTGCTTCTGGACCACCCACCCTCGAAATAAGCAAAGCCAGCGTATAAAACCAGCGATCGCCATCGCCTCCAAGCGCTGGGCGCCGCGGCCTTGTGCGGGCGCGACGCCAAGCTTCGAGCCAGCATTCAATCAAGGTGAGCAGATTGGCTTTTTCAATCCAAAGTGATGGATCGATATGCACGCTGAGCGTCCGCCACGTACGCTCGATACGGTCAGCGGTAAGTTCTTCCCGTAAAACCTCCGTGTAACCGTGCTCTTGCAAGGCCTCGAGCGTCGCGAGCCATGAAGTGTCCGAAGTTCGTGCGTGCACGAGGATCTCGGGAAGATAGCCCAGCGGTCCAAACGATTCGACCGCCACATCATACACGAGCGAACACCCCTGAGCATCGGCCGCGAACGGTGCGAGCGCGTATTGCAGCGCCTCTTTTTGCCCTTCCTTTGTGTGAAGGGAATACGCCATTTTCGCGATTCGTTTGGCAAAATCATCCTGCAATTTCTTTCGGAGCTTATCTGCCACCTGGGCATGGCCCGACGCATACAACGGCCCCAAGGAGATGGCGACGTTTTGGTCCTCGCGGAAATGGTGCCAACTTCTCTCCTCAGCTAAAAATGAGGCAATGACATCGCCGGCATTGTCGACATGACGATACAATTTGCGGAGTGTTCCTGAAAAGTGATGAAGCGAGCGCAAGGATCGCTCGAGATGCTGTCGGACGCGCGCTTGCTCCTGCTTGGATATCGCGGGCACCAGACTTTCCAGCACCCACTCATTCGAATCCTTTTCGATCCACCGTAACGCAGTGCCCACGGACAACACGGTGCACAGAGCCCTGGCCAAACTCGACGCATTGGGGGTTTTCGGGCCAGTCGTCCAACGCCCGATCGCCGCCAATTGCAATGGTTCGCGCTCGTTTTCCATAAGCCACGACGTTGCGCGCGTAAGCGCCTCGCCTGCCATTTCTTCCGTATCGGTCGCAACAGTTCCTTGCCACGCCTCAATGGCTAAACGATGGCGTTCTTCGCCCTCCGAAAGTGCTGCGAGCGAAGTCAACGTAATGACATTGGTTTCGCTTCGACGCCGTACGCCGAGTTCTATTGCCCAATGGGCATGCGATTCTTTCGGTAATTCGTACGCCAAGGTCGCCGCAGTCGCCAGTATGGCATCGTTGTCCGCAATTCGCCGAAAGCGAGCGAGCAATTCTCGAACGCAGCGGGCTTTTTCGAGGGGATGCATCCAGCGCAAACATTCGACGATCAAAACCGGAGGATATCGCCGTTCGCCCATATAACACCAATGCATGAAGCCAGGTGCACGCGGCCAGGAACCATCCGCATTCCAGCAATCGGATGGATTGCCATGATCCAGCTCGGCCATGAAAATACGATACGCGTCCATTGCCAAGCGATGCGCGGTGTTGGGATCCATCACCGGCGCCAATGACAAACGTCCAATCGCGCCATGCGGACCTTTGAGTTTTTCGACAGCTTCGAGCGCCTCTTGCCGCAACTCGGGATGTTCATAACAAAGTTCGACCAAAGGTTTGGCACAACCGCGATCGTTTGCCTTGGAACGGATGATGGCCAAGACTTTGGCGAGGCGCTCGCTGGACAAACCGCGCGGCACCGCCAGGGACAAGAGTGAGAAATTTTCGGTCAGAACTTTTTGAGCTGCGCCAAACCATTTATCGTAGGCTTCGTCTTTTTTATCTTGCGGAACATAAGGCGCGATGGCGGCAAACATGGACATCGTGGGATAAGCCATCGATTCGTTTTGGACTTCTTTCCACCCGTAGGTCCATTCTCCGGCCGCTCCCAAAAATGCGGCGTGCTCCGTATCCAGGCCAAACTCTTCGTCCCAGAGACGGTGAAACGCCGACGTGATCAATTGGGAACGTCGTGGTTCGTCGAGAATGGGCAAAGCTGCAAAAACCGTTGCGGCTGCGTACGAACAATGCGAGACTTTATCGGCGCCTTCGGCCACCCAACGAGCCGCAAAGGAATGCAGCTCTTTGGGCAAACGCCTCCAAGATGCAGTGCCAATCAATGCGCGAACCGCCAATGGAAAAGCTTCGACAAACTTCGGGACTTCTTCCGCGGCTCCAAGCGCAACCATTCTCACGAGGAGCGCCGAAATGCCTTCGACCTGATTGAGGTCGGAAATATACTGAGTCCGCATGGCTTCGGTGAGGGCGCGACGAAGCAACGGCAGATCGAGCCAGGGCGCCAACGAAACAAGCGTTTCCGAACGGTATCCGCCGGACGGCCAACGCGATTGCGAAAGCGCCACAGTGGGCGACCAAAAACCTTGCTCGACCAAATGCCCCGCCAAGTTCGGGGGTAATGAATACACGAGGCTCGAGACGGACGAGAAAATCAATGCGCAACGGGCAACCAATGCGAGGGACTTTGCGCGACGTGAAGCATCGGTACGAGCGACTCGTTCGGCTTGTTTCCAAGCGCGATCGACGTCATCCAAAAAGCCGTCATAAGTGCCTTCCAAAGCTTCCCACGCGG
>JBGAOI010000572.1:0-5248 GCA_044221885.1 Polyangium sp. (in: bacteria) | reverse complement strand
GCGGCGGCGGCGGTTTGACCTCAGGACGCGGCTTCGGTGGCTTGATTTCGCGACGTTTCGGAGGTTTGACCGCGTCCTCGTCTTCCTTGTCTGGATCCTTTTTCGCCTCGTCTTCGTCGTCTTTTTCTTCGGGCGCTTTCGCTTGCTCTTCGAGCTTTTGCGTTGGTGGCACCTCGATATCGACTTCGAGAGGGCTGTTTTGCGGACGGAGACCTTCACGCACCGACTCGACGAGTGATCGAATCTCAGCGCGATCCTCAACGACCTTCGCGACTTCTTCCGCTCCACGGCCGCCCATCACATGGACGAGCAGTGCCGTCGGGATCCAAAGCAGCAAAGGAATGTGAGCTTCGCGCGACATGCAGGCTCAATGTTTTCCGGGCAGGAGCCCCAACGCTCGAATACGCAAATTCGATCGTTTTGACGTCAAAGGATCGAAATCCCCAGAAACGAGAGTCGAAACTAGCATTCGCCTTGCGGTCCAGCAACGACGAGCACCAAACAAAGGCCAGCGTCCATTGCGAAAAATGTCGCCGCTTCGCGTTGCCCCTCACGACGAACTTCGAGGACGTGCGCGACGCACCTCAAACCTTGGTAATGGCTTCCCAATGATCCGCAATTTCCTGAGCTGTCCAGATTGCGCCTTCGTCTTTGAATTTCCCGGCACTTTGCACAACTTTGTACGCAAACATCTGCGACCCGGTGACGGCGAGGACATGACCCGTTTTGTCGCCGCAAAGGTCGGAGCCGAGAAACAACGCGGCTGGCGCAATGTGTTCGGGCGTTAGCGAGTCCATGCCCGAACGAAACATCGGCAAGTCTTCCGTCATGCGCGTCTTGGCAACGGGTGCGAGTGCGTTGACCGTGATGCGGTGCTTCTGCAGTTCGATCGCAGCGGTCCGGGTAAAACCATAAATGCCTGCTTTCGCGGCAGCGTAATTGCTCTGTCCAAAGTTGCCGAGCATGCCCGAAACGCTCGTGGTGTTGACGATCCGCCCACCTCCGCCCTGCTCGATCAGTTGACGCACAATGGTTTGAGTACAAAGGAATGTTCCTTTGAGATGCACTTCGATGACGCGATCCCATTGCTCGTCGTCCATCTTGAGCAGCGTCTTGTCGCGCAGAATGCCGGCGTTATTCACGAGAACGTCGACACGTCCAAACGCATCGAGCGCGGTGCGAAGGATGCCTTCGGCGCCCTCCCGCGTTGCGACGGAGTCGAAGTTTGCGACCGCGGTGCCGCCAGCTTGTTTGATTTCCTCGGCAACAACGCTGGCCATGGAGTCACTTGCTCCCGTGCCGTCGCGCGTTCCTCCCACATCGTTGACGACGACGCGCGCGCCTTCACTCGCAAACAACAGCGCCTCCGCGCGACCTATGCCCCCACCTGCACCCGTGATGATGACGACTTTGCCGTCGAGCAGACCCATGATTTCCTCCTCATCGGCAGCGCCGATCGGTTGTTTTTCGGGGGCGCAGAATGGCATACGTCGTTGGATGCGATCGGAGCATTTCGCATTCGCTCAACGAAGAAACCTCGCATTCCGAACGCCCATAGCTTGCCCTTCCCCCTTCCGGCGTGTAACGACGAGCCCGCGTGACCGCGTTACAACCAAGAACTGAAAGACCGCCCCCTGGCCTCGAACGTGGCCTTTGGTCTGCGCCCCGATGGGCCGTCGCGGCCATTGGAATCGCCGTCGTTCTCTTCGCCATCGGCTACCTGGTTTGGCGAGTCAAACGTTATCGAAGCCGTAAATCCGGAGCATCTCAGTGAACAACCTCGTGCGCCGCGTGCTCTTGGTGATGCTGCTCGGCGTTGTCATCTATGGTGGGTTGGTCCTGTACCGCGACACGCATGCCATCGCGGCACTTCTTGCCCGATACGCGTGGTCGACATTCGGCATCGCCTGCGCATTGGCGTTCGGCAACTACCTGCTGCGCTTCCTCAAGTGGGAGTATTACCTCGCCCGTCTCGACATCCGCGGGATCCCCAAATTCGACAGTTTGCTCGTATTTTTATCGGGGTTTGTCTTGACAGTCACGCCTGGTAAAGTGGGCGAAGTTTTCAAATCTCTGATTTTGTTTCAGCTCAAAAAGGTTCCGATCGAACGAACAGCTCCGATTGTGATCGCCGAACGGGTTACCGATTTGATTGGGATCATCACGATCATTGCGATCGGAAGCTCGAGTTTCGCGGGTGGTTTGATTTGGGCCGGGTTTGGCGCAGCAACCGTTCTCGCCTTGCTCGTGTTCATCGCGTTTCCGGCAGTGAGCACCCCGTTTGTCCGACTGCTCCCCCGTTTGCCCGGCCCCATCGGGCGCATCGGACAACGATTGGGACCCAAGATCGAAGAAGCACTGAACGGACTTCGGGCCATCGTGGCTCCGGCGCAACTCGTGTGGCCCACGCTTTTGTCGATTGCCGCGTGGTCGCTTGAAGGCGTCGGTTTATGGGTGATCTTGCGTGGGTTTGACCAAGTGTCGTCGCTCGCGCGCACGATGTTTTTCTATTCGACCGCGACGCTCGCCGGTGCGCTCGTGCCCGTTCCGGGCGGCCTGGGCGTTACGGAAAAACTGCTCGAAGAACAGATGGCCCGCCTCGGTGGTGTTCCCGCTGCAACGGCAACGGCCTCCATGATCCTCATCCGCTTCGCGACCTTGTGGTTTGCCGTGGCAGTGGGCTTTGCTGCCCTTGCCCTGCTTCGTGCTCGCTATGGACGCGCGATCCTCGGCGGCGAACCAACGCCAGCGCGTGAACTCGACGTCTCGTCGCCTGATCCCACTTCGACCACTTCCGCCACGCTGAAGGGCGAATCGGAAGCTCCATAGCAAGAACATCGACCGACCAACCTCCTTGACGGATTGCGTCGGTTGACGATCGGCTGATACACACGGGCTATCGATTGGCGAGAACACGAGGAGTCGCCCCAAAATTCGGGGCAGTTTGAGACGACACCATGGCAACCATCGAACGAGGCATCGCACTTGTGCAACGAGTGATCGCGGCACACAAGGCCGAGTCATCAGGCGAAGCGGTTGTTGGAGCGAGCCCCGCCGCACTCGACGCGCTCGAATCGAAGCTCATGGTTGAACTTCCTCCGACGTTGCGAGCGTTTCTCTCGTACGACTTCACGTTCGCCAGTTTCGGAAAACGCTTCAAAGGGCGACATCGGTTCGGCACAGATCCTCGTGCACCGAGTCCAAAGATTTCCTCCGTTCGTAAACTTGCCGAAGCGATGGTCGAGCTTGGCTGGACAGACTCACGCATTCGCGGAAAGGTCATCCGTTTGCCCAACAAGAGCGGACATCCGTGGAACGCGCTTCACCTCGGAGAAGCGCGTCGCGATGGAGAGCTCGTGATCTTGGGCTTCGAGGCGGACGATACGAACGTGCGCGTTTTTCCGCGCTATACGAGCTTCGATCTCTACTTGATTCACCAGCTTGGATTGGCGCGTTTGTCCGAGAGTCAGCGTCTCGATGATCTCGAGTCGCACATCGCCCACAATCCGGAACTCGCTGCTGGGGGCGACGAAGACGACGAAGACAGCGGCTACGATTGAACTCCTGTGCGCCGTCCGCGTCCGACATCGACCGAACCCGAAATCAATTCGCCACAGCCACAAGTTTCGTCGCGTGAAACCTTCACGCACGTGGTTGAAGCGAGTGATCCTCGTGATCGCCTAGACAAACTTATTGTTCGTCTTTGCGAACGCATGGGTGCGCTGGCGTCACGTTCCGCGGTGCAACGATGGATCACGAACGGCCGCGTCCTCGTGGATGGCCAACCCGGTCAAGCCTCGTCGTCCGTGGCCTTGGGTGCGCGCGTGACCGTAACGCCAGAAGGACCTGAACCGACGACGGCCGTTCCTGATGCTTCGATCAAACTCGATGTCGTTTTCGAAGACGAACATCTCTTGGTCGTCGACAAACCAGCGGGACTCGTTGTGCACCCAGGGAAAGGGCACGCGGAAGGAACGATGGTGAACGCGCTTCTGGGGCGCGGAGGATTCGAATTGGCGAGTGCCGATCCTCTCGATCCCGAGGGGCATTTACGTCCGGGCATCGTGCATCGGATCGACAAGGACACGAGTGGTCTGTTGGTCGTAGCCAAAGACGCAGCGACACGCGAAGCACTGAAGACACTGTTCGCGTCACACGACATCGAACGCGAATACATCGCGATCGTCATCGGTACACTCAAGGACGCTACGTTCGACACGCTTCATGGTCGGCATCCGACGGATCGCGTGCGTTTCACGTCGTTCGTGGAAACGGGCAAACGCGCGGTGACCCACGTGAACGTGTTGGAAACGTTTGTCGGATCAGCACTCGTTGCTTGCCATTTGGAAACGGGACGAACGCATCAAATTCGTGTGCATTTGGCAGAACGAGCGAAGACGCCAATCCTAGGCGATTCGCTTTATGGAAAACCGCCCAAAGACGCGAAGCTCCGGGCAGTTGCCGACGCCTTGGGACGGCAAGCGCTCCATGCGCGACGTCTTGGGTTTGTCCACCCGATTACGGGCAAACGTTTGTCTTGGGAAAGTCCGTTGCCGAAGGACATGGCGCAGGCAGTGGAGAGCCTGCGCCAGCTCGCTACCAAATCTTCGATTTGATGTGGCCCTTCGACTTCACGAGGATGTCGACGATGGCGCGATCGTAGAAGTTTTTCGCGTACAGATCCGGCGAAACGCGGCTCTTGAACAGCGCGCGACCTTCTTCGATTTCTTCCGCAAGGACGGTGAAGAGATCGTCGTTCTGGATCCCTCCGACAATCTTTTCTTCGTTGTAGAGCGACAGGTCGCTGGCGATGGCACGAGCCAATCGACGTGCAGCTTCCTCGGTCTCGATCAGGGGCATCGGGATCTTCCTCCGGGTGGCCGGCGCTAGAATGCTCGGGTTTTCACGGCATGTCAAAAGTCACGATGCTTGACCATGCACATCAGGCTGCTCTTGCTCGGAACTGCTCTTCGCCAGCGCCAAAACGGCGACACCTGCGAACAAGGGAAACGTGATCATCCCGTACCGACCGGCCCCAAAAAAGACGCCGTGAATGAGTGCCGTCATGGCCACGACGATCACCGTACATGTCGCGAGCACAGGCCCACGAAATAGGTCTCGCCCTCGAAGCAATGCAGCCAAGACGAACGCGACATAACTGACCCACGCATGCGTTTGCACGACGAAGGCGATGCCAACTAGCGCAATGGCCAACTGAATCCACGAGATAGGCGACAACGTGCGCGAA